>NZ_CAWPIM010000033.1:0-431248 GCF_963888245.1 Vibrio sp. B4-6 | reverse complement strand
TTAACCATACAACACCGAAGGGGTTTTGTGGACTCAATGGAAGAACATTGAATGTGTGAATGAGAACGAAGCAGCTTTCCGAATTAAGAAATTTGCTTGGCGACCATAGCGTTGTGGACCCACCTGACTCCATGCCGAACTCAGAAGTGAAACACAACAGCGCCGATGGTAGTGTGGGGTCTCCCCATGTGAGAGTAGGACATCGCCAGGCTTTGAATATTGTCTAACCAGACACGCTGCGGAGCGGTAGTTCAGTTGGTTAGAATACCGGCCTGTCACGCCGGGGGTCGCGGGTTCGAGTCCCGTCCGCTCCGCCACTTATTAAGAGCCTCAGCAGTCATGTTGAGGTTTTCTTCAATGAGAAGCATAAATTATTTAGGGGTGTAGCTCCAACTGGCAGAGCAGCGGATTCCAAATCCGCGTGTTGGGAGTTCGAATCTCTCCACCCCTGCCATCTATCAAGCCTCTGCAGAAATGCTGAGGCTTTTTGCTATCTGTTCACTTCCTCTATGATAGCAATCCGAAAAATTAACTAATTCCGTTTACCTCATCCCTTCGGCACATTTTTGTGGCCAGCTCTCTGTACTCAAGCTGTATCTAAGAAAGCGATCCCGAGCGTGAAATAGCCTTAATTAGATCATATTGTTACTTCAATTGGCATTAAGAGCGGTTTAGCTTATCCATTTACTCAGTAAGTGACGGATGTAACTTTTTAAAAGCACTAGATTATCAGCATAACTTTCCTTGATTATTTTAGTAATTAGGTTCGATTTATTATGCTTAGCGGTTAAAATAACGACGGTTACTTTTAGGAATTCGCTATGGGACAGCTGTCTATTTTAGGTTTTATTGCATTAGGTGGCGCATTTGGCGCATGTGCACGTTATTTAGTTACCGAGCTATGTGTGTTCTTGTTAGGACGCGGGTTTCCTTATGGAACGCTCACCGTTAACGTTGTCGGTTCATTTATTATGGGATTATTGATCGCTGCTTTTGAGAGTGAATTACTTGCAACTGAGCCATGGCGCCAGATTATTGGTTTGGGTTTCTTGGGTGCATTAACCACATTTTCTACATTTTCTATGGATAATGTATTGCTGATGCAGCAAGGAGCCTTTCTGAAAATGGGTGTTAATGTCTTATTAAACGTGGTGCTAAGTATCTCAGCGGCTTGGATAGGTTTCCAGTTGTTGATGAGAAGTTAACGAAATTACAATTTCATCTTGGTTAATGGATAGTCTTTCCCTATAATCGTGACTCAACTTGTCGGAGTGCCATAAGGCTGAGACCGTATTTTCGGGATCCGTTGAACCTGATCAGGCTAATACCTGCGAAGGGAACAAGAGAATATAACCTGCTAGTGATCTATCTAGCGTTATATCCTTAAGATCAAAACTCTATTTTGATCAACTCTTGTGCATTAATCCGTCAAGCATTTATCCCTAGTACAAAAAGGAAGATGCTATGTCGAGTCGCAAACAAGCGAGACTGAAAGCCAAACAATTCATTGACACATTGTCTGTCGAACCCTACCCAAATTCCTCTAAAATCTATATTACTGGTTCACGTTCGGATATCCGCGTGCCAATGCGTGAGATTAAACTAGCTGACAGCTTGGTCGGGGGCACAAAGTCCTCACCGATTTATCAACCGAATGAATCTATATGCGTTTATGACACTTCAGGTGTCTATACCGACCCATCTCATACTATCGACTTATATCAAGGTTTGCCTAAATTAAGGGAAAAATGGATCGCTGAGCGGGATGATACCGAGTGGCTTGATGAGGTCAGTTCTGCTTACACTAAAGAACGTTTATCTGATGATACATTGGACGAACTACGTTATGGGAACTTGCCAGCCATACGCCGAGCAAAGAAAGGGAAGTGCGTTACTCAACTTCATTATGCGCGGCAAGGTGTTATCACACCCGAAATGGAATACATTGCCATTCGCGAAAATACGCGACGGGGAGAGTGTATGGATGCACAGCTGAGCCAGCAACATGCAGGGATTCATTTGGGGGCTAATCTACCAAAGCGAATAACTCCTGAGTTTGTGCGTCGTGAAGTTGCCGAAGGACGAGCCATTATCCCGTCGAATATTAACCATCCTGAATCAGAGCCGATGATCATTGGCCGTAATTTTCTCGTCAAAGTGAATGCGAATATCGGTAACTCATCTGTCTCTTCATCAATTGAAGAAGAGGTTGAAAAATTGGTATGGGCAACCCGCTGGGGTGGGGATACCGTGATGGATCTCTCTACTGGGCGCAATATTCACGAAACTCGAGAATGGATTTTGCGTAATAGCCCCGTACCGATTGGCACTGTGCCTATGTATCAAGCATTGGAAAAAGTAAATGGTATTGCGGAGGATTTATCATGGGAAGTAATGCGCGATACCTTACTTGAGCAAGCGGAGCAAGGTGTTGATTACTTTACAATTCATGCTGGTTTATTGCTTCGTTATGTGCCAATGACCGCGAAACGTGTTACTGGCATCGTTTCGCGTGGCGGCTCTATTATCGCTAAATGGTGTTTAGCCCATCATACTGAGAGTTTTCTTTACACTCATTTCCGTGAAATTTGTGAAATTTGCGCCAAGTATGACGTCGCTCTTTCCTTAGGGGATGGACTACGGCCAGGATCCATTGCCGATGCTAACGATGAAGCACAATTTGCAGAGCTGCGCACTTTAGGTAAGTTGACCAAAATAGCGTGGGAATATGATGTACAGGTCATTATTGAAGGCCCTGGCCATATCCCCATGCATTTGATTAAAGAGAATATGGATGAACAATTAAAGCATTGCCATGAAGCGCCATTCTATACCTTGGGCCCATTAACTACCGATATTGCTCCGGGATATGATCACATCACTTCCGGCATTGGCGCTGCGATGATTGGCTGGTATGGTTGCGCGATGCTTTGCTATGTAACACCGAAAGAGCACCTTGGTTTACCAAACAAAGAAGATGTTAAAACGGGTTTAATTACTTATAAATTGGCAGCACATGCTGCAGACCTTGCGAAAGGGCACCCGGGAGCACAAGTGCGCGATAATGCGTTATCGAAAGCACGTTTTGAGTTTCGTTGGGAAGACCAATTCAATCTTGCATTAGACCCAGTTACGGCGCGTGCTTTTCACGATGAAACTCTTCCGCAAGAGTCTGGTAAAGTTGCGCATTTTTGCTCTATGTGCGGGCCGAAATTCTGCTCGATGAAAATCTCTCAAGAGGTTCGAGAGTATGCGCTAGATACCAAGCAAGTTGCTGCTGATGCGCTCATTTCCGTTACGCTGCTAGATGACCCGTTACAAGGCATGAGACAGAAATCACAAGAGTTTAAAGCCTCAGGATCAGAGCTTTATCATCCTGCTGTTACTCAACGGTCAGTCGTTAGCGAGGAGTAATTAGATGATTCAATTACTTATCCCCCGTGATGACATTGCGTTGACCGCTCAAGTACAGCAGGTTTTGCTATTGGCCAAACATCATGGTTTTGGTATCGATGATATTTTTTTGGGTGCCAGCCCAACTTTATATTGTCAATTAGTAACGCCTTCATACTCATCTTTGATTGGCAGCGATTGCTTAGCCTCGTGCGAAGATGCACTAAGTGTTTTAACTGATAAGCCCAATTTATTCTTGCAATACCAAGTCAATTTTTGCGCTCAAATGCCATTTGAGCACTCCCAGAAACGAGAAACCTGTTTGGTCAAGATAGGGCTGACAGCTGCTGACTCACACGACTATGTCGATGAGTGGTATCACGGAGAAGAGCTGCGTCGTATAAGATATTTTACGAATGCTCATGCTGCTTATGCAAAGAGTGAGCACTTTGCTTGGGTTCTATCATTGTTGTGTCTCGACTTTCCACTAGAGGATGCTTTAGTGGTTGCTCGCGCGGCAATGAGTGTTTCACGTGAAACATGGCCAACGGATAGCCGATATTTTCCTCAGCTACAACATTCAGTAGCTGGCATCTTTGCTGACGATAAACAAAATCATATCTGTTTTCCAAAGATAGACAAAAATATTGGCCTTTACCCTGTTGTGGATAGCGCTGAGTGGGCCGAGCGGTTATTGAAGTTTGATGTAAAGACAATCCAACTGCGAATAAAAGATTCAACACATCCTGATCTCGAATCACAAATTATCGCCGCTATTGAGCTTGGACAAGCCTATCAAGCACAGGTTTTCATTAATGATCATTGGCAGCTTGCGATAAAGCATGGTGCTTTTGGCATTCATCTTGGACAAGAAGATCTCACCAATGCAGATTTAGCACAAATTGCTCAAGCTGGGATCTGTTTAGGCATTTCAACTCACGGCTATTATGAGATTCTGAACATCGCTTCACTAAATCCCAGCTATATCGCTTTGGGTCACATATTCCCAACCACCACCAAAATTATGCCCTCTAAGCCACAGGGGCTTGTTAGGTTGAAACTTTACCAGCAGCTAATTGAGAGTTTAAGTTGTGCCGCCAACTCAGATGAAGTTGTAAGTGCAAAAACACCCACAGTTGCAATTGGCGGAATTAACCTAGATAACGCATTGCAAGTTTGGCAGTGCGATGTATCAGGCTTGGCCGTTGTACGTGCAGTAACAGAAGCAAAATCACCTCAGTTGGTCATTGATAGTTTCAATCGAATCATACAAAACCGATTACCAAGTAGTGCTGAGGAGGTATGTGATTATGCTTTCTGATGCGCAATTTATCCGTTATCAAAGACAACTTGCGCTCCCTGAAATAGGTGAGAATGGACAGCAATCTTTACTTGATAGCCGAGTGCTGGTTATTGGTTGTGGTGGTTTAGGGTCTGCGGCCGTTTTGTATTTGGCGAGTGCTGGTATTGGACAACTGGTAATAGTGGATGATGACCGAGTTGAAAGCAGCAACTTACCTCGGCAGGTGATCTACCGAGAGAGGCAAATTGGTCAAACCAAAGTCGATGCGATGGCAGAACAAATTAAAGCCATCAACGTTAATTGCAGAGTAAGAGCGATATCTAAACGCCTTATTGGTACTCAGCTCGAACTGGAAGTGCTGAATGCTGATGTCGTTCTTGACTGCACGGATAACATCCACAGCCGTCAGCAAATTAACCAGTTGTGCCGTAAACTAATTAAGCCATTGATTTCAGGTTCGGCTATTGGATGGAAGGGGCAAGTCATTGCTTTTGATCAACTGCCGTTGTCACCTTGTTATCACTGTTTAGTGCCTGATAGCGAACTGCCTGCCGCGCAGCGTTGTAATGAATTCGGTATTCTGGGGCCTGTCGTCGGAATCATCGGAACCCTGCAAGCTTTGCAAGCCATCATGATATTGACTCGACAGACGATGCGTAATGCTAACCAACTGACACTGTTTGATGCTCATTTGTTTCAATTCCAAACCTTAAATGTCGTTAAAGATCCCCAGTGCGAGGTGTGTAGGTACCCACAGACTGATCAGATGAAGGGAGAAGCCACATGTCAGATATAACCATCAAGATTAATCAGCAGTTTCATCAAGTTTCAGCGGGAACCAGTATTGCGGATCTCACCAAACTGCTTTCTATCGCTATTACCGGTTGTGTGTTTGCCCTGAATCAGAGCGTGGTGCCACGTAGTGCGTGGTCAACGACCCTATTAAGTGAAGGCGACCAAATATCGCTGTTTCAAGCCATTGCAGGAGGCTAAATGTTAACGATAGCGAATAAACTGTTTGAATCTCGCCTGTTCACTGGTACGGGGAAATTTGCCAACCGAGAGTTAATGACAAAAGCTATTGCCACATCTGGCTCACAAATGGCGACAATGGCATTAAAGCGAGTCGATCTTAATCAACTAAATGATGATATTTTAGCGCCACTTATCGAGTCAGGCGTCCATCTTTTACCCAACACATCGGGTGCGAAAAATGCGAAGGATGCGATTTTTGCCGCCCATTTAGCGCGTGAAGCGTTATCGACATCGTGGCTGAAGCTAGAAATTCATCCCGATCCTAAGTATCTGATGCCTGACCCTATCGAAACGTTAAAAGCAGCGGAACAATTAGTGAAAGATGGATTTATCGTATTACCTTATTGTCATGCTGACCCTGTACTCTGTAAGCGTTTAGAGGAGGTGGGGTGCGCGGCCGTAATGCCATTAGGTGCGCCAATTGGATCGAATAAGGGACTGGTCTCACGAGATTTTTTAGAAATCATCATTAACCAAGCTCGTGTACCCGTGATTATTGATGCCGGTATTGGCGCGCCTTCGCATGCGGCTTTTGCGATGGAATTGGGCGCGGATGCTGTCTTAGTTAACACCGCAATTGCGGCCGCGCGCGATCCGATACAAATGGCGTTGGCATTTAAGTTGGCGGTGGAGTCGGGTCGAATGGCCTATGAGGCTGGGCTTGCAACTCAGGTTCATCATGCTATCGCATCCAGCCCTCTAACTGCATTTTTGGATCAATAGCGATGAGCTTTTTAGAACGTTTCAAACAACTCGATTGGGACGATATTGCGTTATCAATCCGTTCCAAAACAGCGTCAGATGTCGAGCGAGCATTGCATAAAGAGAAGCGCGATTTGGAGGATTTTAAGGCATTAATCTCTCCTGCTGCTGAGCCTTATATCGAGCAGTTAGCGCAACTTTCTTACGCACTGACGAGGCAACGCTTTGGCAATACTCTTTCTTTTTATATCCCGCTTTATCTTTCAAATTTGTGTGCCAATGCGTGCACTTATTGTGGATTTTCGATGGAGAATCGCATTAAGCGGCGTACATTAAGTTTGCATGAAGTTGAACGTGAATTGGCAGTTATCAAGCAGATGCAGTTTGATAATGTGTTGTTGGTAACCGGTGAGCATGAAACCAAAGTAGGCATGAACTATTTCCGGCAGATACTGCCGTTGATAAAGCGTGAAGTCAGCTATGTTGCTATGGAGGTTCAACCGCTTCAGCAAGCGCAGTATGCGGAGCTAAAGAGCTTAGGTTTAGATGCGGTAATGGTATATCAAGAGACTTATCATCCATCGACTTACGCTTTACATCATCTGCGAGGCAACAAAATGGATTTTAACTTTCGCCTTGAAACACCGGACCGACTTGCCCGGGCAGGGATTGATAAGATTGGTCTTGGCGCTTTGATTGGCTTGGAAGATTGGCGGGCCGATTGTTTTTACGTGGCCGCTCACCTGGATTATCTTGAAAAGAGATATTGGAAGACGCGCTATTCGATTTCGTTTCCTCGCTTGCGACCTTGTGAAGGTGGTCTGCAACCTAAATCGGTTATGTCTGACAAGCAACTGGTTCAGCTCATCTGTGCATTTCGCTTGCTAAATTCAGAAGTGGAACTCTCGCTTTCTACCCGCGAATCGGCGCACTTTAGGGATAAGCTCATCCCACTTGGGATCACCAGCATATCGGCGGGATCAAAAACACAGCCTGGAGGTTATGCAATGCAAGAGACCGAACTTGAGCAATTTGTGATTAGCGATGAACGTACAGCCGCACAAGTTGCCGCCGCTGTTAAAGGGCAAGGTTTTGAAGTCGTGTGGCGAGATTGGCATGCTGCCTATTCTGGATGAGATTATGGCTTGCACGTTTCACGTGAAACATATGGATGCATTAAAGTATGATGATTTAGCTAATTAAGGTGAGTTCGAGTTAAGAGAATCATAAGTTAAAGTAAAGGCGACTCGAGGTCGCCTTTCATCTTTCTAGGTTAAGTTACTACAGATAAACTACCTACAGCGCATTTGTTTTATCATGCTGTTGTTTAATCATGCTCAATAGGCAGCGTCGCTTGGCGCAACCACGCTTTGTTATCACCCTCAACGAGTGGACCAACTTGATCCCATACTTTTTGATGGTAGTCATTTAGCCATGTGAGCTCTGGTCGAGTTAACATATTGATGTTGATCGCGCGCTTATCAATCGGGCAACGCGTGAGTGACTCAAACCCCAACACAGAGAAATCACCTTGTGTTTCAACTTCGACCACCAGTTCTAAGTTTTCTATACGAATGCCAAACGCATCGGCACGGTAATAACCGGGTTCGTTCGACAGTACCATACCCGGAAGCAGTGCGACGTTGTTGAAAACTTTGCTGATGCGTTGTGGCCCTTCATGGACACTCAAAAAGTGGCCGACTCCATGACCAGTGCCATGATCATAATCGAAGCCATTAGCCCATAGGTGCTGACGGGCAAGCACATCAAGCTGATGACCACAAGTGCCTTTTGGAAAGCGTGCTCTGGCTAGTGCAATATGACCTTTAAGCACTAAAGTGAACTGTTTTTTCATCTCTTCACTGGGGTTACCAATAGCAATGGTACGCGTAATGTCAGTCGTACCGTCACAATATTGGCCGCCAGAATCGACAAGATAAAGTGAGTCTTGAGCTAATTGTCCTGGTTTTACTTGGTTGATGTGGTTGTAATGGCACATAGCTGCATTACTGCCTGCTGCTGAAATAGTATCAAAACTAAGATCGGCTAGAGTTGGATCTTCCTCTCTAAATGCTTGTAAGCGGTCAGATAAATAGCCTTCGTCGTGCAGTCTTTGGCTAGCCACTTCATTATCCAACCAAGCAAGAAATTTCGTCATCGCCACACCATCACGCACGTGGCACGCTTTCATTCCAGAGACTTCGGTTGTATTTTTTGCTGCTTTTAGCAGTAAGCACGGATCGGCGTCATTAATGATTTCAGCAGCGGAATTTTGTAAAGTCAGCGTAAACCATGCATTACTGGTAGCAGGATCGATCATCACCTTTTTACCTGCGAGTAAGTTAAGCTGCTTTTCTAATTGATCTGGATGGTGAACGCGAACGCCGCCACCGACATGCTTGTCAAATTCCGCAGGAAGACGAGCAGGGTCAAGGAAGAAATCGACGCTGGAGTCAGCATAAATAATGGCATGGGAAAGTAATACTGGTAATCGGGAAACATCAAGGCCACGGATATTTAGCAGCCAGCAGATGGAATCAAGTTCTGTCAGTACCGCCGCATCAATCTTTTTCTTACTCAGCTGATGAGCTATTTGCTCACGCTTATCATGGCTACTGATACCGACGAGTTCATTACCCATCAAGCGCACTGCTGAAATTGCAGCGCTAGGACGGTCCTTCCATAACTCATCGATTGGGTTACTGCCGACGGCAATAAGCTGTAACTCATCAGACAATTTTGCCTGTGCCGCTTTAAGCCAGCTTGCTCGATGCATGCGCGGATCAAATCCCACTTTACTACCTGAGACCAATGCGCTTTGGAGCCAATCGAGAACGGGCTCTTCAATCAAGTGACGGTACTCAAAGGTTGCCTCTGGCACTTGTTTACGAACTTGCACGGTATAGCGGCCATCCACAAAAATAGCCGCGTTATCGTGGGTGACCACAGCCGCGCCTGCCGAGCCAGTAAAACCAGTTAACCAATGCAGGCGTTCGTTGTGTTGCGGTACATATTCCCCGAGATATTCATCTCCGTGTGGAATGATGATGGCATCAAGCCCTTGTTGTGTGAGCCAGCCACGTAAGGCTGATACGCGTTGTGCGATTGAATCATGCATCTGTGTTATATCCTTTCTCATAACCGTCCGTTGTAGGGAACTGTGCAAATCCATAGCGAACCCTGACTTTATTATTGTGTCTATGGGGTTGTGGCGATGGGGACGAGCTTCAATAAGCTACTCTTTTTATCGAACTGGCGCAAACCGCAGCTTCACCTGAGATGCAGTGTTTTGGTTTGGATCATCTGCCTTAACCAGCTCAATGCGGGGTCACTTTCTCTGTCTCTGTGCCAAAATAACGTATAAGCCATAGGTGGAAACTCCATCGGTAATGGCAACACGACGAGATCCATCTGCTTGGCTACTAGGTGGGTGAAGTGGCTCGGCGCGGTAAAGATAAAATCAGTATAAGTACAAAGGCTGGCGGCACTATTGAAATCCGGTACTGTAATTGCGATGTCCCTTTCTCGGCCGATATCCGCCAAGCGATAGTCGAGTAGCCAGCGATCATTACCATCGCAGCGCACTTGTACGTGACGTAGCGATAAATAGCGCTCTAACGTCCAATTGTCTCGTAATGCTGGGTGGTCTTTACGTACCACGCACATTTGGCTATCTCGATAGATCTCTTGCTCACAGATATCACTGGGTGGCAGCATTGTTAATTTGGCATCATTGATATCAATGTCCTTGCCGGTAATGCCTAAATCCAACTCACCAAGCTGCAATTTCTTAAAGGTTTGATCGTTCCATGAGTGAGTGTTGATGTTGAGATTTGGACCTTGGCTGAAAATAGCGGGCAAAAAATGGGGGAGAATCAATGGGTAGACGCTTTCTACTGCCGCAATATGAAAACGGTATTCACTGCTTTGTGGTGAAAATTGTTGTGGTTGAGTGAGTAGCTCGAGCTGATTGATGAGAGTGTCGAGTTTGGGTTTGAGATAGAGCGCTTGCGGCGTTGCCTTTAAGCCATGTGAATTACGAATAAACAACGGGTCATTAAACTGCTGACGAAGCTTGGCAAGCGATTTACTGACGGCAGATTGACTCAAACAGAGGCGATGGGCGGCGCGCGTTACGTTCAGTTCTTCTAGCAGTACGGACAGACAAACAAGCAAATTAAGATCGATTCTGGCTAATTTTTCTATATTCATCTGTATTTCCATTTGGGAATAATTGTGATGAGTATAAGCCATTTCTATTCATATCATCATTGCTCTATTATAGCCGAGTTGTAAAAGTGTGTTCTTTCTCATTACTGGAGTGTTTCGTGAAGCAAATAACCTCTGACGCGCATAGCAAGCGTCAATTGGCATTACTGATTTTGTTGGTTCTGTTTAGCCCGTTAGCGATTGATATTTATCTACCAGCTTTACCGCAAATTTCTCAAACGTTTCACGTGGAACACGCTTATGCACAAGATACGATTACTTGGTTTCTGTTTGCTATGGGAGTCGGTCAACTCTTTGCTGGCCCGCTAGCGGACAAACTCGGTCGTCGAACTGTTGCATTAGGAGGGATCAGTATTTATGCATTGAGTGCTTGCTTGGCGTGGGCCGCTCAAAGTATTGAATGGATGCTGATGGCTCGGCTACTACAAGGCTTCGGTGCGTGCGCGACATCGGTAGCGGCTTTTGCAACAGTTCGCGATATTTTTGGCCCACAACGTAGCGGCAAAATGATCAGCTACTTAAATGGTGCAATCTGTTTTATTCCTGCATTAGCGCCAATCCTTGGTAGTTGGTTAACTCAGCAATTTGGCTGGCGCAGTAACTTCAGCTTTATGGCCGGTTTTGCCGTGGTCGCGGGTTTAATGATGGTGATTGGTATGAAAGAAACCAACCCACAAGCCACCGAACAGCAAGCGTTCTTTAAGTTATCGCGTTACTGGTCCGTATTGAAAACACCATCTTTTCTCTTCCATGCTTCATTGTGTATGTTAGCGATGGCGGTTATTTTAGCCTATGTCACTTCTGCCCCAGTGGTATTGATGGAAGGTTATGGATTAACCATGAACGAATTTACTTTCTGGTTTGGACTCAATGCCATCATTAATATCGTTGCCTGCCTAAGTGCGCCGAAATTTATGGATAGGTTTGGTACCCATATGGCGCTGGTGGTTGGAATTGGCACGCTATTGGTTGCGGGGACTACCATGGTCGCGCTGGCACAACAGAAAACGGCGATTGCCTTTATGCTGCCCATTTTTATGTCATCAATCGGTTTTGCTTGGATTCTGGGAGCGGCCGCAGGAAAAGCACTGGCGCCATTTGGTGACCGTGCGGGAACCGCCGCAGCACTGCTTGGTTTGTTTCAGATGAGTGGTGCTGGCCTGTTAGTTGGTACCATGCAGCGTGTTGGGTTAGAACCTCAGATATTAATTGCACTGCAAATGTGGCTGATTGCGCCAGCGTTGTTTATCCTGTTTTCTAAAGCAGGGCGTTATTGGCATCAATTAGTGGTGAATTAATAAATTGTCACCTGCTGTTTTATATTCTTTTTAACGGGTGTATATTTAGCCACTTAATTATTTCAATTGCACTTTGGAAACGAAACAACAATGTCAATGACAACCTATGAAATGGCTCGAATTTGGGAACAACTCGACGAGTCTCCAGAAAAGGTCATGTTCGGAAAATTGCTGAATGAATTAGGCAACCAAAGTAGTGAGCGTATTCGCAGTGCCGCCAAACAAGTACCATTACCAGTTCTGCGTGATTTAGTCTTTCAGTTTCAACAAGTGATTGAAGCGCGTAAAGGCGAGCAAGTCGAAATCATGGCGAAGGAATTGGCAAAGCAGGGTATTTCGGCTGAAGAGCTTTTAACTTATCTGAACAAATAATTTATTATCAGTACCGATGCCATAGCCCGGAATTTAGTTTCGGGCTTTTTATTGCGTGGTGTTTGCGGCTTCGGTGATTAAGGATTCACATTTCGGTTAATCGGGTTCTGCAAGGAAATAAGCGTCTCTGTGGATTGCACTTCATCAATAGCCTGTAATTTGTCGATCAGCACAAATTGTAATTCTTCAATCGAGCGGCACATTAACTTCACAAAAATATTATAGGCTCCTGTGGTGTAATAGGCTTCCACCACTTCATCCAGCGCATTGAGTTTGGCGAGCGCCGAATGGTAGTCTCGCGCGGCATTGAGATTGATACCGATAAAACAACACACGTCATAACCCAATTTTTTGGTATTGACGATCACTTCCGTACCCTGAATGATATCGGCCGATTTCATCTTTTCAATGCGAACATGGATAGTGGCAGGACTAACGTTGAACTGCTTGGCCATTTCTGCGTAGGGCGTGCGTGCATCGTCCATTAAAATTTTTAAAATGGCGCGGTCGAGTTCGTCCAGTTTAGCGGTAGTGGCTTGCATCACAGCATCCTTATCATTGAAATGGTTCGCTCAGTTTATCACTGGTCGTTGTTTCTCGTAAGCCGCCGTTTAAGAAAAGCGATAAGCTTTAGTCACGTCAGTGAAAATTGGGTAAACTCAAGCCTCCTCATTATTTCCTTTGTTTCGGAGTTAACTTGCAGCTACAACTGATTTGCGAAGTTCCTGCTCAGCAAGCACATTTGGATACATTAGCCGCGCGTTGGGGATTAAAACCATGCGCTGAGAGCCAATTTTCCTTGGTATTAACTCAGTATCATCTTGAGTTGCGTAAACTGGATGAGCCTAAACTCGGCGCTATTTATGTCGATTTAGTCACGGGGGCGGTTGCTCACCGACGTAAATTTGGTGGCGGTAAAGGTCAGTCGATAGCCAAAGCTGCTGGACTAAACAAAGGAGCGACACCGACCGTGTTAGATGCAACGGCCGGGTTAGGTCGTGATGCTTTTGTGTTGGCCTCGCTCGGCTGTAAAGTGCAAATGGTCGAGCGGCATCCCGTTGTGGCCGCGCTGCTCGATGATGGTTTAGAGCGTGCCAAGCAAGATGCAGAGATTGGTGGCTGGGTAAGCGAGCGAATGTCGTTACTTCACGCTTCGAGTCATGATGCGCTCGAAAAACTGGCGCAAGATGAAAATTTTGTAAAGCCAGATGTGGTGTATCTTGACCCCATGTACCCGCACCCGGAAAGTAAAAAACAAACGGCTTTGGTAAAAAAGGAGATGCGCGTCTTTCAATCGCTGGTGGGCGCTGACTTGGATGCTGATGCATTATTAAACCCAGCCTTGAGTTTGGCGACCAAACGCGTGGTGGTGAAGCGTCCTGACTATGCCGATTGGTTAGACAAACAGAAGCCGAGTATGGCGATTGAAACCAAGAAAAATCGTTTTGATGTGTATGTGAAAGCGGCGATGATCTAACGCATTCAATACGTTAGCTTTGGCGAGAAAATCTCGTTGCCCATAGATGTAATTTAGTGCTTGCTTAATCGTGTTTGGAATTGTATATCTAACTAATAATTATTCCTATTCGTGATCGAGGCGTACATGAATAAGCGTTTATGCAAATTGAACCGACACGATATTACTAGCCAGCTTGGGGATATCCATCAGATTGTGGCTGCGCCAAAATTTCTTTGTCGCTCATGTGCTCGTTCATCATCGGATAAAAACACGTTGTGTAAGCCTGCTGCTATTCCGAGTGCATCGACAAAGCTTGTTTCGGAAGGGAAAAAACAACTGCGCTCTGGTACGTCAAATGGCATGACGGACAAAGGTAAAAAGGCCGCCAAGAGATCGGAAAAACAGAACAAGAAAGCGTTAAAAAAACAAAAAAAAGTACTGAAGAAGTTAGAAAAAGTGCTGAAACAGCAGCAAAAACTGTTAAAGAAACACCCTGCATTACAAGTAAAGTTTGCCGATGTGAATCAACGAATTTCTTCGGTTAGTGAACGTTCACTACAACGGCAGATTCACTAAAAACAGATAGTTTACTAAAAATAGATGGTTTACTGAAAACAGATGGTGAGTTAAACCGAGCCACGATAGCCCCTTTTTCAACAACAAAGCCCGCGATGATTGCGGGCTTTGTTGTTTTTAACGCTCAACCTGATTCAGTGAGTACGGCTGGCAGCGACTTTGCGCTTTACCCAAGTTTCATTGACCCACAGTGAGAGCAAAATGATCACGCCGCCAATTGCAAGGCGCATTAAATCTACGTCGCGATTCCAAATCAGAATGTTCACCACTAATCCTGCGGGAACCAGCGCATTATTCATAATCGCTAATGCGCCTGCGTTGACTAAACAGGCTCCTTTGTTCCACACGAAGTAACCAAGCCCAGAAGCAATTACCCCTAAGTAGATCAAAATACCCCATTGCAAAGAGGTAGTGGGCAGTTTTTCACTATTGCCAAACAGTAAAAATGCCACGCTTGCTACCACCAATGCACCTAAGTAGAAATAACCGAATACGCTGTGTTGCGCTAAAGTAATGGTCTCTTTTTCCATGACGTATTTATAAGCGACTTGGCCGATAGCAAAACAGAGGTTAGCCCCTTGCACTACCAAAAAGCCCAGCAAAAAGTGCTCGTTTATTGCCGCAAATTTAATAAAAACGGCACCGATTACGGCAATGGCCGCCGTCACTAAGTACCACGGAGAAAAGCGGCCTTTCAGTAGATCGTAGATCAGCGTGACGTAGATTGGTGTAAACACCGTAAACAGCAAAACTTCAGGAACCGATAGTAGTAAAAATGATTGATAGTAGAAACAGTACATCAGGCCCAGTTGAATTCCACCAATGGTCATCAACTTAGCGATCAACGGAGCGGGAACGGTTTTAAACCTGATCAAAGGTAGAAATACTAAGCTCGCTAATGCAACGCGCATCCAAACCGCGAACCAAGAATCAACTTGACCGGCGAGATAAACGCCGATCAAGCTAAATGAAAATGCCCAAAGTAGGGTGACTGCAGAGAGATAGGCCATAACAAACAACGCTGAACAGTAAATAACCCGCAGTCTAACTGAGTTTTGGCTTGTCGTCAGTCGTGAAGTGGTATTACAAGCATGTCGACTGGCGAACAGTTAATCAGTTGCCGAGTGGATGAGAGTAACTTGCTCCAAAAATCTTGATGATGACCGCAGACCACCAAATCAATACTGAATTCAGCGATGGTTTCGCATAGCTCATTACTGAGGTCGCCGCTGCCTACTAGTGTATGGCGGATAGGGTATTGCGCGTGTTCCGCTAAGGCTTGCAGCTGCTTTTGTGACGCTTCCATCGCGTGATGTTGAGTTTCTGCTAAATTGATATCAATGAGTCCGGTATACAGCTCGGCATAGTTGACATCAATGTGAATGAAAGAAACGTCAGCATCGAGTGGTTTTGCCAGTGCAACAGCTTTGTCGACTAAGAGTTTACTGTCTTCTGAAAGATCAATGGCAACCAAAATATGTTGATAACTCATTGTATTATCTCCTGATGGGGTACTGATTAAAGATTAGCACTGAGGCCGAGAGTTTTTTGTCGCCGTGATCTCATATCCGCATACCTGACTCAAAGTGTTATGGTGAGGTTCATGGTATAGTCAATTCAAATCGTTACATAAACTAGGAGTCGACATGTTGTCACAAGCTATGGTTGAAAAACTGAATGAACAAATTAATCTGGAATTTTTTTCATCCAATCTATACTTACAAATGAGTGCTTGGTGTGAAGATAAAGGATTTGAAGGTGCTGCCGAGTTTTTACGCGCTCATGCCGTAGAAGAAATGCAGCACATGCAGCGTTTATTCACCTACGTGAGTGAAACGGGTGCACTGCCTATCCTTGGTGCGATCGCAGCGCCAAAACATAAGTTTACGAGCCTTGGTGAAGTGTTTCGCGAAACTTATCAACATGAGCAGATGATTACTCAGCAGATTAATAAACTCGCTCATGCGGCGTTCACATCTCAAGACTACTCAACGTTTAACTTCCTTCAGTGGTACGTTGCGGAGCAACATGAAGAAGAGAAGTTGTTTAAAGGGATTTTAGATAAGCTAGAGCTTGTGGGTGATGATGGTAAGGCGCTGTTCTTCATCGACAAAGACCTAGCCGCAATGGCAAAAGCCGGCTCATCTTCTGTAATGGATACCCAAGCTGTGTAATCGCAGCAGAAAGAGTATGAAGCGATCGTCTTTTTCTTTGGGTTCTATGCAAAGGTGTAGGGAGGAAAAGATGATCACTGGGGATACAATTTTATTTGCGCTAATGCTGGTCACTGGGGTTAACCTAGTCAGGTATCTTACGGCGCTACGCTCACTTATTTACATCATGCGTGAAGCTCATCCATTGCTTTATCAACAAGTGGATGGCGGTGGCTTTTTTACCACTCACGGTAATGTCACCAAGCAGGTTCGTCTTTTCCACTATTTGAAAGGTAAAGAGTATCACCATCACCACGATCCCCTATTTACGGGCAAGTGTGATCGCGTTAGAGCGCTGTTTATCTTGTCGATGTCATTGCTGGCGGTGACAACCTTCGCGGCTTGTATCGTATAACTGAGCCAGTCATTGTATTGATTAAAGGAGCTATCGTGCTCCTTTTTTATCGTCTGTATAAAGTCATCGACTTATTTCTTCACTATTATGCATCTTCATTGTGCGGCGACTATTATTAGCAAGAGCAATCGAAAGGAGAAAAATAATGGATGAAAAAGCACTGCTCGCACGTTTGAATGAGTTACCTCGTATTCAACAAGTATTACAAGAACTACTCGAAATGGTTAATAAGGAAGAGGTCGATTTTGGTGCGCTCACAAAAAAAATTGCCATGGAACAAGTGTTGAGTGCGCGGCTGCTTCGCCTTGCAAATTCGGCACATTTTGGCGGAAGCCGCACAGTGGCCTCTATCAATGATGCGGTGATTCGTGTCGGAAGTGGCTCGGTGAGAACTATGGTGGTGGCATCGGTATTATCCAGTGCTTTTCCTAAAATTGACACCTTGGATCTGCAGCAATATTGGTCCGATACCTTTGAAATTGCCATTATCGCCAGCAAACTGGGGGCCGCTTGTAAACTCGATGCCAATAGCGTTTTTACTACCGGAATATTGCACAACATTGGCCAATTGATGATCCACACATTAGCGCCGCAAGAAGCGTTGAAAATTCGCCTTTGTGTTGATGCTGGTGAAGTTGAACTAGAAGCACAACAGCAAATCATCCATACCGATGCGAATGTACTGGGGGCGAAGCTAGCCAAAGCTTGGAAGTTTCCTGATGAGATGGTCGATGCGATCGCCTACTCTGCGCAGCCAGAAAAAGCGCAGCTTTCACCAAAACTTGCCCGTGTATTGCATTTTGCCCGTGATATCCACCATCAATGGGACATCCTGACCGAAAAAGAAAAACGCTTATTTCTGGCTGAGCACCCAGATGCTCGTGTACTGGCAATCTCTGCCACATTTGCTGAAACAATTGACGCCGTTCGCGGAAAAGGGCGCGAGCTTGCCGAGCAGCTCGTCTAATACCGTCGCTGGTGGATTAACCTTGTCTTCACTCAATTAGTCGTTAAAATGTCCCCCATTGATAAGGATGTACGCTACTAGCGCTGCATCCTTTTTGTTTGTCATTAGGTGCGTATGCGTCTAGTTAAATGAAGGTGAAAGCATGAGTCAGTCGTTTGATGTTGTCGTTATTGGTGCTGGCGCCGCCGGGCTAATGTGCGCCGCGCAAGCTGGCCTGCGCGGGCGCAGCGTATGCGTTCTCGATCATGCCAAAAAGCCTGGCCGTAAAATTTTGATCTCAGGTGGCGGTCGCTGTAATTTCACCAATTATGAACTATCGGCCGCTAACTACTTATGCCGCAATCCCCATTTCGTTAAATCAGCGTTATCGCAGTACAGCCAGTGGGACTTTATCTCGCTGGTCAGTAAATACAATATTGCGTTTGAAGAGCGCGATCATGGCCAGCTCTTTTGCCTTGATTCGGCGAAGGACATCGTCAATATGTTGCTAAAAGAGTGCGATTTACCGACGGTCAAGCAGCGTTATCAAGTCGAGATTCAATCGATAGATAAGGTGCCAAACGGCTTTCAGCTCACCACCAATGACGGGCCTATCCAATGCCAGTCACTGGTGGTCGCAACGGGTGGCTTGTCGATGCCCAAGCTTGGTGCGACTCCTTTTGGTTACAAAATTGCAGAGCAGTTTGGACTGGCGGTGATCCCAACCACGGCCGGGCTCGTGCCTTTTACACTGCATAAACAAGATAAAGAAGATTTCGCCGAACTGGCCGGCATTGCCATTCCAACTGAAATCACTACTGAAGATGGCACTGTGTTTAAAGAAGCACTGCTGTTTACTCATCGTGGTTTATCTGGGCCGGCGGTGTTGCAAATTTCTTCTTACTGGAAAGCGGGGCAGAAGGTCAGTATCAACTTAATACCGGAAGTAGACATCGAGCGGCTATTGAATGAATCACGTGAAGCGCACCCAAATCAAAGCTTAAAAAACACACTCGCGAAAGTACTGCCTAAGCGTTTGGTTGAAGTGCTGATTGAGCGCAAAGCTTTTGTCGATAAACCGCTCAAACAGTTAAACCCACACGAAATAACCGCTATCGCACACGACTTACAACATTGGCCGATTCTTCCCAATGGTACTGAAGGTTATCGCACAGCCGAAGTCACATTAGGTGGCGTAGACACCGATTGCCTCTCATCGAAAACCATGGAATGCAAATCGGTTCCGGGCCTCTATTTTATTGGTGAGGTAATGGATGTGACGGGCTGGCTTGGCGGCTATAATTTCCAATGGTGTTGGTCAAGCGGCTATGTCGCCGGACAATGGGTGTAAGCTTGTGTAGAGACAATAAAGTTTGCCCGTAGTGATGCGCATTACTATGCTCTATGCAGGTAAGCTGTATTGGATTTAGTATGGACGTGGTCGAAAAATTGAGTCGTTGGATGATTATCAACGGCATTTAAGGAACAAATATGGGAAGGGTTAAGGTGCTAACTACAAACCTTGGCTTAGGATTCAGGATGTAAAATCTAAAGGTACACGCTCACTGATTTATGGTAGGAAGTCTCAAAGAGACCACCATATGATGTCTTCAATAGAGAGTGAGCATTTCCATCTTGCTGAGTTTTCCCATCAAGTAGTTGATATTAGAGAACAGTTTCCCCTTTTTCCTCTAAACCTCACTCAGAAAATTGCTAAAACCCTTGGTGTTGAACACCCCAAGCACCCGAAAACGAAAGAACCAGTGATAATTACAACAGATCAGTTGCTCACGATAGACTCCCCAAAAGGTACTGTATATCACGCTGTTTCTGTTAAACCCGAAGATGACTCTAGTTACTTAAGGGTGCTTGAAAAAATAGATATCGAGCGTGTTTTCTGGGAGCTACTAGGGATCAAGTTCTGTAGTGGTCAACTAAAATTGGCCACGGTTTTAGAGTTTTCCCAATATAATCGTTCTGATTCATTGGGAGTTAGACCACCGTTATACTGATGTGGCCTGAGTTGGCAGTAATATCCGATAATGTAGCGGGTGATCTCTTGTTGAGCCTCAGCGAAGCTACGATAACCCACAGTTGGCACCCATTCCGTCTTCAGACTTCTAAAGAAGCGTTCTATCGGCGCATTATCCCAACAGTTTCCTCGGCGAGATAAACTCTGTTTTATTTGAAAGCGCCACAGTAATTGACGGTATTTACGGCTAGTATAATGACTGCCTTGATCGCTATGGAACATGACACCTTTTGGCTTTCCGCGAGATTCATAGGCCATAGACAGCGCTTTACCTGTCAACCGACTATCAGGCGACAAAGACATTGACCAACCGATCACTTTGCGGGCAAAAAGATCGATAACGACCGCTAAATACATCCACCGATTACCTGTCGGGTGGACGACACTTGTTACCAAGTGCCGTCTCCCTAAGAACCCAGCGTGCAACTTTCACTGCACTAGGCTCAAGCCTCTACAAAGGCATCAAATGATACCCAGCAACTTATAAAGCAGTGAGAGCAGGTTCAATCCAAGAATTACGAGCTAGCCTTTTGTGTTTTCTCTTTCCCAAGTATTCTTGGTATTGAGGGTCGAAAGGTGTCACTGCGCTTCGGATCTTCACATGTCTTTCTATCGGCACTTTAGCTATTTGGAAAAGATTAAACTGGCAATCCATATCCTTTATCTTCTGCCAACCGTGAAACTGCCATTGGCCTTTTCGGTTGATGAAGTATTTCAAGGCGATCCAAGTTTTAGATTTTGTTGGATGTCGCCTTTTAGCCCAATGCCATAACGCTTGAAATAGTTTGTGACCGACATAACTGAATACCTGCTTAGCTACGCAGTGGCGATAATAGTTCGACCACCCTCTAAGCTTTGGGTTAATCAGTTTGATAAGGTCGTTCACCGGTAGGGTAACGTGCTTTTTGATGAGTCCGCGCAAGTTACTTAGGAACGTCAACGTATTGGCCTTGCTCGGTTTGATGAGCAGTTTTCCTTTGTACTTCCTATGGTTGAACCCAAGGAAGTCAAAACCGTCGTTGATGTGAGTAATGTGCGTTTTCTCTTCGGATAACGTTAAGCCTCGTACCGCTAAGAAGTCAGCAATCAGTGGTTTGATATCGTTCTCCAACACTTCCTTTGAAGCGCAGGTGACGACGAAATCGTCGGCATATCCAATAAAGTTAGCTCTTGCGCCTTTCTTAAGCGCGGTAGATTTAATGCGCTGTTCGAGACCCGATAACGTCATCAACATCAAGGTGGGGGATATAATTCCGCCTTGGGGCGTGCCTTCGTCGGTGTCGTAAAACAGCCCTTTGTCTACAAAGCCAGACTTTAGCCATTGCTTCAACATACGTTTATCAACAGCAACATTATCCATCAGCCATTGATGCCCAATTTTGTCGAAACAGGCTTTGATGTCCCCTTCAAGAACCCATTGTGCTGACCGTTTCTGACTCAAACAGATGAAACACTGGCCGATTGCGTCAGCCGTGCTGCGATTTGGTCTAAAACCATAACTATTAGGGTCGGCAAGCGTTTCGGACACAGGTTCTAATGCTAGAAGATGGAGAGCTTGTTGGGCTCTATCAATCATGCATGGAATACCCAGAGGCCTGAGCTTACCGTTCTTTTTGGGGATGTAGATACGCTTGAGTGGTTTAGCTTGATAAGCTTTCCGACTCAGTTGATTTACTGCTTTCATACGACGCGCGTCTGTGTTCCAGACAACGCCGTCTATTCCAGGCGTTTTACTGCCTTTATTTTGAGAAACCCGCTTAACAGCAAGAAGTTCTGCTGAGCGAGAATGAGTCAGTATCCACTGCAATGCTTTAGCTTTGCCGTGTTTACCGTCTCTAGTTGCCTTTGCGATACGCATTTGAAGCTTTAAGACGTTCGCCTCTACGGCCTTCCAGTTAATGGATTGCCACTGTGCACTGTCAGAAGATGCACTAATCTCATTCGAAATCATCATTTGCTTTTCTTCCTTAATAAAGTTCTTCAAACTCTCTCGCAACGAGAGACCAGTTGGAAGTGGGCTCACTTTCGTGACCAGACACAAGTCTGTATCTACATCGTTACAATGCAGCCTTAGCTTTTTCCAACCTCCTATACCTGCATCACTATCGGCCACACAGGCTTTCCCAGAGGGAGTGATACAGGCTTACCATGTTCCGTATGCAGCGCGATGGTAGGTTAGGTGCCCGCTATGGTGCGAAGAGCGTGTTGATCACGAAAGAGCATTGGACAATCTCTTTCCTACTCTTAGTGCCTTTTGGCTACAGCGTATAAACCACTTCCGCTGCTTCGTAATATAACGCACCTTGAACGGATTCACGTGTGTTCACCATACTACCTGCCTAGCACTCACCCGATTTATGTGGTTATCAGGAGGAGCCTTCTCTCGCGATTTAGCTCCCGACAAGATAGTTTCTTGTCTTCGTTACATTGTCAGAGCCGCTACTTAATTCAGGCTCCTAGGCTCATCTGGTGATACAGATGGTCCATTCTTAACGCGATGGACAGCGCTGCATACGACCTCATGTCGCACGTCCAAATATACGTAACATCGCCAGCCCAGACTTCATTTGGAGCCGTAACAGCAAATTGACGACTTAAGTGATTTGGAACGTCAATATGTTCTTGTGAAGCCTTTCTGTAACGATGCTTTGGTTCTTGGCAGCTCACTAAACCAAGAGTTCTCATTAGCTTTGTTGCTCGGTATCAGCTCAGATTTACACCCTGATTTGTGACTATATCTGCAATGGTTCTCGCTCCCGCAGAGCCATTGCTTGCGGCGTAAGCCTCGCTAATCAAGCTGCGCAGCTTTATTGTTTCCGCATTAATTAACGCTGGACGTTTAAGCCAATAGTTATAACTACTTCGATGAACATTGAAGACTTCGCATAATATTTTTACACTGTGGCTCTGCTTGAGTTTCTTGATTATCAAGAATTGTTCAGTGAGTCCGACATCAAGAGAGCCGTGGCTTTTTTTAGTATTTCATTATCCTCTTCAAGGCGCGCCAGCTTCTTTTTCAATTCCCGAATTTCTATTTGCTCAGGGGTCATAGGTGAAGCTTTCGGTGTTTTCCCTTGGCGTTCTTCTCTAAGCTGGCGAACCCATTTATCCATCGTGGACTTGCCCACATTCATGGCTTGGGCTGCTTCAGTCACTGAGTAATTTTGGTCTAAGACTAGCTGCGCTGCTTCTAACTTAAATTCTGCGCTAAATAGTCGTCTTGTACGTTTTGTCATAATGTCACCTGTTAACTTATGAGGTGATGATATCACCTCTAACTAAGTGACTAAATTCACTATGCCACTACACTTGCGCGAAATAGCATCCCAACTCGGCTTGATATTCGACATCACATTACTCAAACAGACGTTAGCCACCAACTAGCTACGCAACCTGAAGACATCATCTCTTCGATTAAAGGTTGGCAAAGAAAACGTAATGACCAACCCAGTGAATACTTAATCGAACCCGTAGGACATGGCTTCTGTGAGGCTTTTTCTGCGACCCAATGGATAGTCTTAGATGAAAAGTGTGAACTGAAAAATCGTACTTAACGAAGAGGTTGCTTACACTACACGTAAATTACAGTGAATATTGCCCCCATGCAGAATAACCCTCTAAAACCTAGATATAACTTTAATGCTCATTTAGTGGCTGGACTAACGCCAATTATTGAGGGAGATGAACTGGATTTTACGATTGATCGACCTAATGGCATGAAAGGTTTTATTGTCAATTTTACGAGCAAAGGCGAGGGAACCATTTTTTATGGCGAAGATGAGTTTCACGTGAAACCTGGAGACTTACTTCTTTTCCCTCCAACAGCGGCTCACTATTATCATCGAAAAAAAGATTGTGCTTCTTGGTTTCACCGTTGGGTTTATTTTCGGCCACGAGCTTTTTGGCATGACTGGCTAACATGGCAACAGCAAAAAAATGGCGTCTATCTAACGCAAGGGTTGGATGAGAATACCATTCGCTATATTGAAAACCTGTTTATCGATATTGAATACACTTCAAAACAAGATGTCCCTTATCGAAATGATTTGTCGATTAACTTGCTCGAACAATTATTGATTAGATGTAAGACACTGCAACCGGATGTCGTCAGCAAACCGCTTGACCCTAGGGTGGTGGAAGCGATGAATTATATGACGCAAAACCTCAATCAAGACTTCACTATCGAGGATGTTTCGGCCCATATCTGTTTATCACCATCGCGTTTAGGCCATCTATTTCGTTCTGAAATGGAGATGACCATAACCCAATGGCGCGACGACCAAAGGATCAGCCGAGCCAAACAATTACTGGTCACGTCTAACTACTCGGTCAATCACATTGGTCGAATTGTGGGCTATTCAGACCCACTCTATTTTTCTCGTGTTTTTAAACGTAAGGCCGGTGTGAGCCCTAAGATTTACCGCGATCAAATTACTTTGTAAACCTATGCAATCTGTCCGTTTGGGCTTTTCGTCAATTTGGGCCGCTGTCATTAAGTGATCGTTTTAGGCGTTTTAAACTGCTGTACGACAAGCCCTGCGATGATCAGCACTAAACCAATCAGAGTGGTGGGGTGAATAGTTTCGCCAATAATAGTAGCCAGCAACAGCAGTGAGATGAAAGGTGAAGCAAAAATGAGATTGCTGATCCTTGCGGTGTTGGCCGTGAGTTTTAATGCACTCAACCACAGCACGAAGGTGATCCCCATTTCAAACAAGCCGACATAAGTTACCGCGCTCCATCCTTTAATCGTAATCTGATGCCAGCTTGCACCTTCATAACAACTTAAACCAATCGCAAAAGGGATGGCGATCAAAAACCCCAGTAAAACACCAATCACGGGGTCGGCGGTGTTTTTGGTATTAAGAATCCAGTAGCCAGCCCAAAGAAGCGTTGATAATAGTGCCAGCCCAACACCCAGCGGGCTATCAAACTGCATGGCTAAAATATCACCCTTAGTCGCGATAACCACCACACCAAAATAGCTCAGTGCACACGCTATCCAATCTTGTTTACGAATGGTTTGTCCTAAAAATACAGCGGCCATCAGTGTCAGGGTGATGGCCCAACTGTAGTTGATTGCTTGCGCTTGAGAGGCGCGCAGCAGTGAGTAGGCCTTAAACAGAATGAGGTAGTATGCGAGAGGGTTAATTAAGCCCAACAATAAGTAATACCAAGGGTTAGCGAGAAAGGTACTCACCACTTGGTTGAGCTTACCTTGCAGCGCGCAAATGCCCAGCAGTACGCACCCAGAGACAGCACTCGCAACCGTCAGCATCTGGATCGGCGTAAATTCAGCCAGCGTAAGTTTGAAAGCCGTGGCAACCGTTGACCACAATAATACGGCAGATAAGCCAAAGCCGAGTGCGCGTCGTTCGTCCATGAATCCTCGTTAGAATAATTGTTGAAATAGTGTTCAGCGGCGCAAGTCTATAGTTTGCTGTTAACTTGTACAAACTGGACATTTATCCAGTATCGAAATACCATTTGTCCATGACTGATAAAATGAGTTAACCCGTTATCATGCAATGGATTATCGAAAATCAAGCGTTAGTGCTTTCAACGTTAGGCAGCGCCGTGCTGAGCAGCTCAGTGGCTGGCTGGTGGGTTAAGCAGAAGCTCAATTTGAAAAGTGAGCTATTACAACAGCAGTTAGAGACTCATCAAGCCCATCATCAGCAGCAGATAATCGAACTCAAACAAGCCTTGCAGCAGGCGCGACAAGAGTTGGATGAGCTGGATGAAGAACGAGATAAAGCCGCATTTGAGCTTAAGCAATCGCACGGGAAATTCATGGCCGCGATGGAAAAGCTGCGCTATTTCGAAGTGGTTAAGCAAGAGCGGCCGTCAGCATCTGGATCGGCGTAAATTCAGCCAGCGTAAGTTTGAAAGCCGTGGCAACCGTTGACCACAATAATACGGCAGATAAGCCAAAGCCGAGTGCGCGTCGTTCGTCCATGAATCCTCGTTAGAATAATTGTTGAAATAGTGTTCAGCGGCGCAAGTCTATAGTTTGCTGTTAACTTGTACAAACTGGACATTTATCCAGTATCGAAATACCATTTGTCCATGACTGATAAAATGAGTTAACCCGTTATCATGCAATGGATTATCGAAAATCAAGCGTTAGTGCTTTCAACGTTAGGCAGCGCCGTGCTGAGCAGCTCAGTGGCTGGCTGGTGGGTTAAGCAGAAGCTCAATTTGAAAAGTGAGCTATTACAACAGCAGTTAGAGACTCATCAAGCCCATCATCAGCAGCAGATAATCGAACTCAAACAAGCCTTGCAGCAGGCGCGACAAGAGTTGGATGAGCTGGATGAAGAACGAGATAAAGCCGCATTTGAGCTTAAGCAATCGCACGGGAAATTCATGGCCGCGATGGAAAAGCTGCGCTATTTCGAAGTGGTTAAGCAAGAGCGGCAACAAAGCATGGAAGATGCGCACGCTCTGCGCGAGCAGAAATCGCAACTTGAGGCTCAACTGCGTGAGCAAGAAGCGCGGCATGAACAGCAAATTCAATCGAGCCAAGAAAAACTACAGTTACTTGAACACGCTGAGGAACGCCTAAAGCAGCAGTTTGAGCAGCTAGCCAATCAGTTATTTGAAGTCAAAACCGCGAAAGTGGATCAGCAGAACCGTCAAAGTTTGGAAGGGCTACTTTCTCCACTGAAAGAGCAGCTTGAAGGGTTTAAAAAGCAGGTCAATGACAGCTTCAATCATGAAGCGAAAGAGCGCCATACGTTGGTTCATGAATTGAAAAACTTGCAACGCCTCAATGAACAGATGGCGCAAGAGGCACTCAATTTGACCCAAGCGCTGAAAGGTGACAATAAACAGCAAGGCAATTGGGGTGAAGTGGTTCTCGCGCGGGTGCTGACCGAATCGGGCCTGCGTGAAGGGCACGAATATCATACTCAAGTCAGTTTGCAAAACGAGGCTGGTAAGCGCTATCAACCGGATGTGATCGTCAATTTGCCACACGACAAACAGGTGGTGATTGACTCGAAAATGGCGCTGGTGGCTTATGAGCGTTATTTCCATGCTCAAACTGAAAGTGAACGTGCTCGCGCATTAAGTGAGCATTTACTTGCACTGCGCGCCCATATAAAAGGACTCGGTCAGAAAGATTATCATCAGCTCAAAGGGCTACAAAGCCTGGATTACGTGCTGATGTTTATTCCCGTCGAACCTGCATTCCAAGTGGCGATTCAAGCTGATCCCAGCTTGGTAAAAGAGGCGATGGAGCAAAATATTTTACTGGTTAGCCCAACCACCTTGTTGGTTGCGCTGCGTACGATCGATAATTTATGGCGCAATGATCGACAAAACCAGAACGCGAAGTTGATCGCTGAGCGGGCCAGCAAATTGTACGATAAATTACGCTTGTTTATGGAGGATATGGAAGGGCTGGGCGGCGCGTTAGACCGTGCAAACCAAAACTATCAAGGGGCGATGAATAAGCTCGCGACAGGGCGTGGCAACGCACTGCGTCAAGCCGAAAGTTTTAAACAACTTGGCGTCGAGATAAAACGTTCCATAAACAGTGAATGGGTCGAACAAGCACAAAATGAGGCATGGGCAGACAGTGCGGTGGAAAATGCACCTTTAGTAGAAAGACATCACGCTGAGGATAAAGTAAACTGATCGCTCGCAGTCGCCTTTAACAACACAGTGCTGCCCAAGAGGAACCTTCATGACGGATACCAGCGTGCAATCAAAAACAGCATTAGAGACACAAAATACCACTCACTTTGGTTTTGAAACCGTAGCGAAAGAAGAGAAAGTCGCCAAAGTCGCGCAAGTTTTTCACTCGGTTGCGGCCAAATACGACATGATGAATGACCTGATGTCTGGTGGCATTCATCGCTTATGGAAGCGTTTTACCATTGATTGCAGTGGCGCTCGCCCGGGCCAACGTATTTTGGATCTTGGTGGTGGTACGGGCGATCTAACCGCCAAATTTTCACGCATTGTGGGCGAAAAAGGTCATGTTATTCTGGCTGATATCAATAACTCGATGCTCAATGTCGGACGCGATAAATTGCGTGATAAAGGTGTAGTGGGCAACGTACATTACGTGCAAGCCAATGCCGAAGAACTGCCTTTTCCTGATAACTATTTCGACTGCATCACCATCAGTTTTTGCCTGCGTAATGTGACGGACAAAGATAAAGCGCTGAGCTCGATGTTCCGCGTTTTAAAACCGGGTGGTCGTTTGTTGGTACTTGAGTTCTCCAAGCCAGTGCTTGAGCCATTATCCAAAGTATACGATGCGTATTCGTTCCATCTATTGCCGAAAATGGGCCAAATCATTGCCAATGATGCCGACAGCTACCGCTATCTTGCGGAATCTATCCGCATGCATCCCGATCAAGAAACCTTAAAAGGGATGATGGAGCAGGTTGGTTTTGAGCAAACGAGTTACTACAACTTAACGGGCGGTATTGTTGCGCTGCACCGTGGTTACAAATTCTAAGGATTGGGCATGCCGTTTGAGCCTTTAGTTACCGCCGCGATTGAGACCACACTCAACACCTTAATTCAAGACGATCCTGAGTTGGTGCGCCGATTATCACGCCTGAAAGGGCAAGTCATCCAAGTGCATCTCAAAGAGTTCAATAAAACGCTGACCTTCATTTTTAGCCAGCAAATTGATGTGTTAGCGGCTTACGAAGGCGAGTCGAATTGCTACCTGTCGCTCAATGTTTCCATTTTGCCCGAGCTACGCGAGCAAGCGAACATCACCCAACTGATCAAACAAGATAAGTTGGTGTTGGAGGGCGATATTCAACTGGCGCAAAAATTTGCCCAGTTGATCACCGATTGCAAGCCGGATGTTGAAGAGTGGTTGTCACGCGTGACGGGCGATGTGCTGGCTCACGCTTTAGTGCAGGGTGTGAAAGACATAGGCCAAGCGCTGCAATCACAACGAAGCAAGCATCAAAACCATCTCAGCCAAGTGTTAACGGAAGAGTGGCGTTTATTGCCCAGCTCGCTCGAGGTGGCTTATTTTTGTGACCAAGTGGATGATCTCAATAGCCAAGCGGCGCGTATTGAAGCCAAAATTCAACACTTGTTGGAGCAAGCATGACGCCAACTGAACTCAAGCGGTTGTACCGAATTATCAAGGTACAATTGGAATATGGTCTAGATGAATTGTTGCCAGAACATCAACTTACTAAAGCGCCAATATTAGCGCGCAAAGGATTGTTCTGGATTAAAAATCAGCATGCGAACAAACCATTAGGTGAGCGCTTGCGCTTAGCCTTGCAAGAGCTTGGCCCAGTATGGATTAAGTTTGGTCAGATGATGTCAACGCGGCGTGACCTGTTTCCACCGCACATCGCAGACCAACTTGCGTTACTGCAAGATAAAGTCGCTCCGTTTGATGGTGTACTTGCTAAAACTCAGATGGAAAAAGCGTTGGGCGGCGCTTTAGAAACTTGGTTTGATGAATTTGATATTGAACCACTTGCTTCTGCATCGATTGCTCAAGTCCATACCGCCAAACTCAAATCATCTGGCCGGGAAATCGTACTCAAGGTGATTCGGCCAGATATTCGGCCAGTGATTGATGCCGATATCAAACTCATGTATCGCATGGCGAAAATTGTTGCCAAAGCATTACCTGAAGCAAGGCGACTGAAGCCCGTTGAAGTGGTACGTGAATACGAAAAAACTCTCCTTGCTGAACTCGACCTACGCCGAGAAGCAGCCAACGCCATTCAACTGCGTCGTAACTTTGAAAATAGTGAAGAGTTATACATTCCAGAGATAATTCCTGACTTTAGTAATGAAACTGTCATGGTTTCTGAGCGAATATACGGCATTCAAGTTTCTGATATTAAAGGTTTAGCGGCCAACGGCACTAATATGAAGTTGCTTGCTGAACGCGGGGTGAGCGTGTTCTTTACCCAAGTGTTCCGCGACAGTTTTTTCCATGCCGATATGCACCCGGGCAATGTCTTTGTTAATCCCGCGCATCCTGACAATCCACAATGGATTGGCTTAGATTGTGGTATTGTCGGTACCTTAAACAGTGAAGATAAACGTTATTTAGCCGAAAACTTCTTAGCTTTTTTCAACCGAGATTACCGCCGAGTGGCACAATTGCACGTTGATTCTGGTTGGGTTCCACGTGAAACCAACATCGATGAATTTGAGTTTGCTATTCGCGTGGTCTGTGAGCCAATTTTTGCCAAGCCATTGTGCGAAATCTCATTTGGTCATGTGTTGCTAAACTTGTTTAACACGGCTCGTCGCTTCAATATGGAAGTGCAGCCGCAATTGGTCTTGTTGCAAAAAACGCTATTGTATGTCGAAGGGTTAGGGCGTCAGCTTTATCCTCAATTGGACTTGTGGCAAACCGCTAAACCATTTTTAGAAAAATGGATGATGAACCAAGTTGGGCCGCAAGCGTTTATCCGTGCAGTAAAAGAGCGAGCTCCGCTTTGGGCTGAAAAATTACCTGAATTGCCAGAGCTGCTTTACGATAGCCTCAAACAAGGTAAAGCAATGAACCAAAGGTTGGATCAGTTGTACCAAGGTTATCGAGCCAGTAAGCGTCAACAGGCAACAGGAAAGTTTTTATTTGGTATTGGCGCCACTTTGGTCGTATGCTCGGCGATATTAGTGACCAGTGCTTATCAGCCGTTTGCAATAACCAGTGCGATTGCAGGTGTTGTATTTTGGCTACTCAGTTGGAGTGCTTACCGTCGTTAAGCGGTCTTTTATTTGAAATCAATTTGTTGAGAAATTCCTGAGGTGTAGAGAATGGGTGGTATCAGTATTTGGCAACTTCTAATTATTGCCGTGATTGTTGTATTACTATTTGGAACCAAGAAACTGCGTGGTATCGGTAGCGATCTCGGTGGTGCGGTTAAGGGGTTCAAAAAGGCGATGAGCGATGAAGAGCCAGCCAAGAAAGACGCAGATTTTGAACCTAAAAATATAGAGCAGCAGAAGACAGAAGCGACTGCTGAGACTAAAAAAGATAAAGAGCAGGCCTAACACGTGTTTGATATCGGTTTTTGGGAGCTGGTATTAATATCGGTTGTCGCGTTGGTCGTTCTTGGCCCTGAGCGTTTACCTCATGCTATTCGCAGTGTGGCAAAATTTGTTAGCACAGCAAAGAACATGGCGAACAGTGTCAAAGATGAATTAGCACATGAGCTCAAAATTCAAGAGCTGCAAGAAAACTTGCGTAAAGCAGAGCAAATGGGAATGGAAAATTTATCTCCAGAGCTGAAATCTTCTGTGGATCAGCTCAAGCAGGCTGCGCAAGATGTACAACGCCCTTATGCGAACTCATCGCCCTCTGAAACAAAAACAGAGCACGATGAACAAAGTGTTGAAGTGATTCCCGCTACAACGATTTCGTCGCCTGAAACGGCCGATAAGAAAGCCGACTCATCTCTGTAGGAGGAGTTATTGTTACCACTGTAACTCCTCCTCTTATGCTCTATTTATACGAGGTTCGATATGTCTTCCGTTGAGCAGACACAGCCTTTAATCAGTCACTTGCTAGAACTACGCGATCGTTTATTGCGTTCAATAGCTGCGGTGATCGTGATTTTTATCGGCTTAGTCTATTTCTCTAGCGACATCTACGATTTTGTCTCCAAACCATTGGTTGAGCGTTTGCCTGAAGGGGCGACGATGATTGCGACCGATGTTGCCTCGCCCTTTTTCACGCCACTCAAACTTACTTTGATCGCGTCCGCTTTTCTCGCGGTGCCTTTTATCCTTTATCAAATCTGGGCCTTTGTCGCTCCAGGTTTGTATAAGCATGAACGCCGTTTAGTCATGCCATTGATGTTTTCAAGCTCATTGTTGTTCTATTGCGGTGTGGCGTTTGCGTACTTTGTGGTATTTCCGCTGGTGTTTGGCTTTTTTACGGCCATCTCTTTAGGCGGTGTTGAGTTTGCAACGGACATTGCCAGTTATCTCGATTTTGTGCTTGCGCTCTTTTTCGCTTTTGGTATCGCCTTTGAGGTTCCCGTCGCCATCATTTTACTGTGTTGGACGGGGGCGACGACGCCGAAAACCTTGAGTGAGAAAAGGCCTTATATCGTGGTTGGGGCATTTGTGGTGGGTATGTTACTGACGCCGCCTGATATGGTGTCGCAAACCTTGCTCGCCATTCCGATGTGTTTATTGTTTGAGGTTGGACTTTTCTTTGCTCGTTTTTATGTGCGCAAAGATGAGGAAGAGCCGGAAGATGAAAGTCATTAATACATGAAAAAAGCGGCGAATAGCCGCTTTTTTTGTACCTATGATAGTGGACTATTTAATCTTCAAAAGATAACCGCACTGAGAGCATCGATAGACTTCCTTGATACCCAGAAGTTTTTGCCAGAAGGTTCGATGTTGACGTTGTAAGTGATTACCATGTTCACACATATTAGCCACGTTTATGTATTAAAATTTTGCCGCATACTATAGTGTTTGTGTGATTATTTTTGTGATATAGATCACGCTGATGTGTATGTCATTCTATCTATAGTTCTATAAATTATAATTTAAACAGTGAGTTAGCATTAGTGTTTGTAATGTTATTCACCTCAACCAACGAGAGTTCGGTGAGTTCTGCGATGCGTTTGGCAACTAGCGTTGTGTAAGCTGGTTCGTTGCGCTTACCTCTGTGAGGGACAGGGGCTAAATAGGGACAATCTGTTTCTAGCAGAACAAAGTTCATATCGAGATGCGGTAATACTTTATCCATACCGCCATTTTTAAACGTTGATACACCACCAATCCCAAGATGAAACCCTAGCTCATTAATGGCTTTAGCTTCTTCAAGCGTGCCGCCAAAACAGTGGAATACACCGCTAAGTGAGCCATCTTGCTCTTTTTCCAGCAGTTGTAGAGTTTGAGTGATGGAATCACGGGTGTGGATGACAACAGGCAAATCGCGCTCTTTGGCCCAATTAAGTTGAGTGACGAAAGCCATCTCTTGTTCGGCCTGAAAGGTTTTGTCCCAATATAGATCAATGCCAATTTCACCAATGGCGATAAAGGGGTGTTTATCTAGCCAAGATTCGATAACCGCTAGCGTTTGCTTCACATTTCCATCCACATAGCATGGGTGCAGCCCCATCATCGTTCGGCAAAGTTCAGGGTAAGCCGCTTCTGTTTTAAGCATAGGCTCAATGGAGGCAAGATCGATATTGGGCAACAAAATAGCCTCAATGCCTTGCGCCTTAGCGCGTTGCACGACCTCATCTCGATCGTGATCAAATTCAGCGGCATAAATGTGAGCGTGAGTGTCAATCATGGTGTGTCTCGATAAACAGAGAATGGGAGAGCAGTATACGGAAGTGTGAGCCTGAGGTCATTTTTCTGATTTTTGTCGATTGGCGCTAGCGTCAAAAAGCGAGAGTGATATGATTTCGCCACACTTGAGCGATAGCGGTAGTGAAGAAAGAATGCTTTCTCACACCGCGTATAAACAAGGAGAAGAGAGTGTCAGTATCCATTCAAGGTCAGTTCCCAGGGCGTCGCATGCGTCGCTTACGCAAGCATGATTTTAGCCGCCGTTTGATGGCTGAGAATCAGTTATCGGTTAATGATTTAATTTATCCCATGTTTATTTTGATGGGTAAAGATCGCCGCGAGCCAGTGGAGTCTATGCCTGGTATTGAGCGTCTCTCTATCGACTTAATGCTCGAAGAAGCGCTGTATTTGGCTAATCTCGGCGTGCCAGCCATCGCACTTTTTCCAGTGGTTAACCAAGATGCTAAAAGTTTGTGTGCTGCTGAAGCGCATAATCCTGACGGCTTAGTGCAACGTGCGGTGAAATTATTAAAAGAGCATATACCACAAATGGGTGTCATTACCGACGTCGCGCTGGATCCTTTCACGACCCATGGCCAAGATGGCATCATCGATGAAAGTGGCTATGTGATGAATGATGAGACCACCGAGGTGTTGATCAAACAAGCGCTGTCTCACGCTGCAGCCGGTGCCGATGTGGTTGCCCCTTCCGATATGATGGATGGACGAATTGGTAAGATCCGCGAAGCGCTTGAAGAGGCGGGTTTTATTCATACACAGATCATGGCTTACTCTGCGAAATACGCGTCATGTTATTACGGCCCATTCCGCGATGCGGTTGGTTCCTCTTCGAACCTGAAAGGGGGAGACAAGAAAAACTATCAGATGGATCCGGCCAACAGCGATGAAGCCATTCACGAAGTGGCGATGGATATCAATGAAGGGGCTGACATGGTGATGGTGAAGCCCGGCATGCCATACCTTGATGTGGTGCGCCGCGTGAAATCTGAATTACAAGTTCCTACGTTTGCGTATCAAGTGTCTGGCGAATATGCGATGCATAAAGCGGCCATTTTAAATGGTTGGCTTAAAGAACGTGAAACCGTAATGGAGTCATTATTGTGCTTTAAACGCGCTGGGGCAGACGGCATTTTAACCTATTTTGCTAAAGACGTTGCGCAGTGGCTGGCAGAAGATAACGCCAAAACGGCACAATATTTACATCAAGCTAACTAAGTTGTGAATTTAGGCAGGGGAGCGAATTTTTCTATCTATTTGAAAATCAATTAAAAAAAGATTTCATGAAATAGATGGGTAGGTGTTTTTAGCATGATTAGAAAATAAATGAGATTTTTTCTCATTTAGGGGTTGATAATTAAATGAGAATCATTATTATTAACCATGTCTTAGGGAATGGCGAAGTTCACAAGGACGTCGAGTTTACGATTAACGAATTGCTAGGTGTTAAAAGTAACAAGACAAATTGGCGACGAACTTGCGCAAGTTCTTTTTGACACGACATTGCTCACATTGCTTCCAGTGTAATTTATAGCTTTATCGTAAGGCTGAATGAATCACTTCACTTAGTTTTACCTGTTTTTGCTAGGCGACATCCTCGGGTGTCGCTTTTTTTATCGCTCATTTTCAAGAGGATGCTTTTGTTGTGAATAAAAGGCCATCGATAGTCTTTTCCACAATCAATGATCGTAAAAAGATCATGATAGGAATGTTCGATCTTTGTTTTATTCATTTATAAACAATAAGTTAATGTCATTGTTTTCCTCGTTAATCACTGTTTAATAACCAGTGGATAAAAACTATGAACAGAGTTATCCACAGAATGTCATTTGCGGTGGTGGACAAATCAGCAAAATGTTTCGTTGCTCAAGGTGCATTGGCGTGGAATCCTCAAGACAGTCATGGCATCCTTAGTCATTACATTTCGTACTCGCTTTGGATTGCAAAAGACTATGGCTCGCATACCTGACAACCCGTTCATTCTGATTGATGGCTCTTCTTACCTTTACCGTGCATTTCATGCCTACCCAGGCACCATGAGTAATGGCGAAATTCCAACTAATGCTGTCTATGGCGTGGTCAATATGCTCCGTAGCATGATGCGCCAGTTTTCCGCTGAGCGTATGGTGGTTATTTTTGACGCGAAAGGAAAAACCTTCCGCGATGATATGTACCCACAATACAAAGCTAACCGTCCACCAATGCCTGATGATCTACGTTGTCAGATTGAGCCGTTGCACAATGTTATCCGTGCGATGGGGCTACCGCTGATATCGATTGAAGGTGTCGAAGCCGATGACGTGATTGGTACGCTAGCCTCTCAAGCATCACAAGCCGGCATGCCAGTGCTGATCAGCACTGGTGATAAAGACATGGCACAGCTGGTGGACGAGAATGTCACCTTGATCAATACCATGACGAATGTGGTACTTGACCGTGAAGGGGTGATTGAAAAATTCGGTATCCCTCCTGAGCTTATCATCGATTATCTGGCCTTGATGGGCGATAAAGTCGATAACATTCCTGGTGTACCGGGTGTCGGTGAGAAAACAGCGATTGCGTTACTACAAGGCATTGGCAGCCTAGAGCAAATTTACGATAACCTCGATAAAATTGCGCAATTGGGTTTTCGCGGCTCTAAAACCATGGCGCAAAAACTGGCGGATAACCGTGAAAACGCTTTTCTCTCTTACCAATTGGCCACCATCAAGCTGGATGTCGCTTTGGAAGAGAAACCAGAGACCTTGTGCAAAACCCAGCCCAATATTGATGAGTTGATTAAGCTTTATGGTCAGCTCACGTTTAAATCTTGGTTAACAGAATTGCTGGATGGTGGTAATGGGGTGATTGACGCTGATGAAAAAGTGGGTGCGGTAAACACTTCTTCTTCACAAGCAAGGGAGATGGATACAACCGCCGCCACGATTGATCGCAGCCAATATCAAACCATTTTAGATGAAGAGACGTTTAATGCTTGGTTAGAAAAACTGAAAGCGGCAGAAGTGTTTGCGTTTGATACGGAAACCGACAGTCTCGATTATATGGTAGCGAATTTAGTTGGCCTCTCTTTTGCAATCGAAGAGGGCGTTGCAGCGTATGTTCCTGTTGCGCATGACTATCTTGATGCACCAAAGCAACTGGACCGTGATTGGGTACTCGCCCAACTTAAACCCATTTTAGAAGATGAAAGCCAAGCCAAAGTGGGGCAGAACCTAAAATACGATGCCAGCATTGTTGCGCGTTACGGTATCAATATGAAAGGCATCAAGCACGATACGATGCTCGCATCTTATGTGTACAACAGCGTCGGTGGCAAACATGATATGGACAGTTTGGCGCTACGATTCTTGCAACACAGCTGTATTTCATTTGAACAGGTGGCGGGCAAAGGTAAAAACCAGCTGACCTTCAACCAAATTGAACTTGAGCAAGCGGCACCGTACGCTGCGGAAGATGCTGATGTGACTTTGCGACTTCATCACCGTTTGATGAGTCATATTGAGCAAGATGAGAAGCTCAATCGCATCTACCAACAAATAGAAGTACCTCTTGTTCCCGTGTTGTCACGTATGGAACGTACTGGCGTGATGATTGATGATATGTTGCTTGGCGCGCAATCGCATGAAATCGCTGCTCGTTTAGAGCAACTAGAACAACAAGCGTTTGATATCGCGGGTCAACCTTTCAACCTAAGCTCACCAAAACAGCTGCAAACCATTTTGTTTGAACAGATGGGGCTACCGGTGATTAAGAAAACGCCAACAGGTACACCTTCCACCAATGAAGAAGTACTGCAAGAGCTGGCACTCGACGGTTATCCTCTGCCTAAAGTGATCATTGAACATCGTGGTTTAGCTAAGTTGAAATCAACCTATACCGATAAACTGCCTAAAATGATCAACCCAACCACAGGGCGAGTGCATACCTCGTATCACCAAGCTGTAACCGCCACTGGTCGTTTGTCTTCAACCGATCCAAATTTGCAAAACATTCCGATCCGTAACGAAGAAGGACGCCGGATCCGTCAAGCCTTTATCGCTCCTCATGGCTGGAAAATTCTGGCCATCGATTACTCGCAAATTGAGCTGCGGATTATGGCGCACTTGTCCGGCGATAAAGCGCTGCTTGAAGCATTCCAGCAAGGGAAAGATATCCATGCAGCGACCGCGGCTGAAATTCTTGGAGTGAGTATTGAGCAAGTCAGCAGTGAGCAGCGTCGCCGTGCGAAAGCGGTTAACTTTGGTTTGATTTACGGGATGAGCGCCTTTGGTTTAGCCAAGCAGCTCGGCATTCCTCGTTATGAAGCTCAAGAATATATGGATAAATACTTTGAGCGTTATCCTGGCGTGATGCAATACATGGAAGATACACGCTCTACGGCTAGTGAACTTGGCTATGTTGAAACTTTATTTGGTCGCCGTTTGCATCTGCCTGAAATTAAATCGCGTAATGGGATGCGCCGCAAAGCCGCTGAACGTGCCGCGATCAATGCTCCAATGCAAGGTACGGCGGCAGATATCATCAAAAAAGCGATGCTATTAGTCGATGCTTGGATTGAGGAGCATGGACAGGGACGCGTTAAACTCTTGATGCAAGTGCACGATGAACTGGTGTTTGAGGTGCAAGAGACGGCTTTAGCCGAAATTGAAATTAAAGTACAACAATTGATGGAATCAGCGGCAACGCTAGCGGTGCCATTGGTCGCGGATACTGGTCATGGAGACAACTGGGATCAGGCGCATTAGTTGTTTTTTAAGCAAAATTAGCTAATTTATATGAGCCGACGCACAAATGTCGGCTTTTTTATGGCCTAGAAACAAGTGTTCTTGATTTTAAACTTTGTGTTGTTTAACAAAATTTTCATGAAAAAAAACTACAAAAATAGTTTTCATTTCTGACCATTTGTTATACATTAACTCTCGTAGGGTACAGAGGTAAGATGTTCTATCTTTCAGACCTTTTGTTTCACGTTATTGGATTAGGCTGATTCAGCCGCCCCAGTCAGTATTTGACTGGGGCGTTTTTTATTGGGCCAAAGAAAATATCCATCACTGTTTTTTACGAGAATTTAGGTGATAAAAACACACTATTCTATTGCTGAGTAGTTACTTTATTTCTTTTATAAACACCCAATTCTGTAACTGGCTAACAGTCACACTTTGATTATTTCTAATGAGAAATCAAGTTCGCCTCAAACACAAAGAATATGTTTAAATATCATTAGTATTCATTATGTTATGTTGATTTTATTGGGATGAGCCAGAGGAGTGTTCTGTGGGTGAGTGAATTGATGACTCTTTGACCTATTGAAAAGTTGGAGGGATTAAGGAATGCTTAGCAAAACAATAATAAATTACCTCCTACTTCTCTCCCGTTGCCCCACCAGGATGGTGGGGATTTTTCTCTTTGCCGTTCGCATTTGGATTTAAAGCCTATAAAAAAGCCCCACGATTAGGTAGGGCTCTGTTGGAGTCACGATGTTTAGTGTTCTTCAGAATGGTCTGGATTCTCTTCTATCTCTTCTAAGTGAGTTGAGTCACACTCATCCATCTCTTCCACTGCTTGTTGCTCGGCTAAATGTGTGAGTGCGGGTGCAAACCACGTATCTAATTTGTTACGCAGCACATCGACGCCTAAGCCTTTCAATGATGAAAAAGCATCGACAGTGACATCGCCGCCAAAAGAGCGTGCCTCTTCACGAATTTTTAACACTTGAGCTTTACGTGCGCCACTTTTTAGCTTGTCCGCTTTAGTCAGTAGTACTAGTACTGGGATGTAGCAATCGACAGCCCAAGAAATCAATTGTTGGTCGAGATCTTTCATCGGATGGCGAATGTCCATTAGCACAACCAGCCCTTTTAAGCTCTTGCGCTTTTGTAGGTATTCACCTAATGATTTTTGCCATTTTTTCTTTAGTTCCAAAGGAACTTGAGCAAAACCATAGCCCGGTAAATCCACAATATGACAACCTTCAGTGACTTTAAATAGGTTGATCAGTTGGGTTCGACCCGGAGTTTTACTGGTTTTAGCCAAGCTCTTCTGATTCGTTAAGCGATTCAACGAACTCGACTTACCTGCATTGGAGCGTCCTGCAAACGCAATTTCGATCCCTTCATCATCAGGTAGATGACGAATGTCAGGCGCACTGGTAATGAAATGCGTGTTTTGATAATGAATTTTTACGCTCACTGTTAACTCCATCTCGACTTTGTGTAGTCGATTGATTACTTTTTTGTGAAATTGTGTAAAATAACCGTGCTCGGCATAAGGTCGCCTATTGTACCATGAGTCGCCACTGAGAGTGAGTAGCAACTGCAAAGTGGTACTGGAAGCTTGATAATTATAAATGGAATGTCATGAAGAAATTAGCGCTAATCTTGAGTCTTTTAGCCAGCTGCTCAGTGTGGGCCCAAGGCAGCATTGAAGCTGGTAAAGCAAAATCCCAAACGTGTGTTGCCTGTCACAGTGCTGATGGCAATAGTCTACTTACAATCTATCCTAAAATTGCTGGTCAGCATGAGAAATACATAGAGAAGCAATTGCATGATCTCAAGCTAGGAATGACAAGCGGTGGCAAACAAGGTCGTTACGATCCCGTAATGAGTGCCATGGCGATGCCTCTTAGCGACGAAGATATAGCTGATCTTGCAGCGTATTTTGCATCACAAACTATTTCAGCGAACTCAACGCCTGAAGACGTTGCAGTGAAAGGAAAAGCACTTTATAGCGCAGGTGATGCAGAGCGTGGTTTAACCGCTTGTATTGCGTGTCATGGTCCGCGTGGTAATGGTACTGAGCTTTCAGGTTTCCCTAAAATTTCTGGTCAGCATGCTGACTACATCAAAGCTCAACTGCAAAAATTCCGCGATGACGCTCGTAATAATGATATGAATGCCATGATGCGTGATGTCGCGAAAAAGCTCAGCGACACTGACATCGAAATACTTTCTAAATACGTTGGCGGCCTTCACTAAACCCTACACCGTTCGAGCACTGTTGTTTGAAAACGCCTTAGCACTGAGCTAGGGCGTTTTCTTTTGTGCTGAAGAAAACGTAATTTTTTGCTCAATGATCGGCTTACCTATCGCTTTTTTTATCTTTTTTTGCCTAGCTGGTGAAAAAATACGCGCTGACTCTCCACTCTAATGCCACTTTCTGGTATGTTGCGCATCCCTGTTTGAGGATGTTACATGCACATTTGCCCATTATGTTTTAGTGAACAAATAGTTCCTTATTTTGCCGATAAAGTTCGCCCTTATCTGCAGTGCCAACACTGTGCACTTGTGTTTGTTAGCCCTGAACATCGTCTTGACGAAAAAGCGGAAAAAGCATTTTATGATTTGCATGAAAATAACCCGCAGGATAGGGGTTATCGTCAGTTTTTGTCACGCGTTTGTGCGCCGATGTTGGAGAGGCTTTCTCCGGCATCTAACGGGTTAGATTTTGGTTGTGGGCCGGGGCCAACCTTATCCATTATGTTGGAAGAGGCTGGGCACACAATGTCGTTATACGATATCTTTTTTCATCCAGATGAAAAGGTGTTGCAGGCGACCTATGATTTTATGACTGCCACTGAAGTGATTGAGCATTTACATAAGCCGCACCAAGTTTGGCAGCAATGGTTAAATTTAGTTAAGCCAGGAGGCTGGATTGGGTTAATGACCAAACTAGTCAAAGACGTGGAGGCGTTTGCTGGGTGGCACTACAAAAATGATCTCACACATGTGATCTTTTTTAGTCGTGAAACCTTCCAGTACTTGGCCAAGCGGGATGAGCTTGAACTTGAATTTATTGGTAATGATGTAATTTTACTGAGGAAACCCCAGTAATGAGCCGTAGTAAAAAATCGAGAAAGCCGGGTTCAGCCGGTGAAGGCGACGTGATTGTCACGCGTAATCGCAGTGAGGCAGATGTTGAAGGCCGTTTGCGTAAGCGAGTTAAAAAACAGAAAGGTCTGAAAGCGGGTAGCCGCCATTCCGATGGTTCAGATCAGCAGCAGCGAGAAGCCGCTAAAGCGCGCGATCCACGTTTAGGCAGCAAGAAAAAAATTCCTCTGGTGGTTGAGCCAGCGAAGAAAATGACCAAGCAAGAGCGTCGTTTGTCGGCTGAGCAAGAGCTCGAAATGCTGGAAAATGATGCGCAATTGAACGTGTTGCTCGATCGTATTGATAATGGCGAAAACCTAGGTGCTGGCTTACAAAAATACGTTGATGAGAAACTCGATCGTATTGAAGCACTGATGAAGCAACTTGGTCTGTATGCTGAAGAGCAAGAAGATGTTTTCGAGCCAATCGTGACTGGCGGTAGTGCCAAAAAATCACGTTCAGATGATGATTTATTATCAGATTTTGAAGGCTTCGACCTAAATGATTTAAAAGGATAGAAAGTGCCATGAATGTAACCTTGTTAGCCATTGCTGGTGGAATCATTATTCTCGGCTTAGCGTCTTACGCTGGTTACCTTCTGCTGCAACTGAAAAAGCAAAAGGATTTGCAGCTTCAACATCAAACATTGGCCATTGAAAAACGCAATGCAAATATTTTTGATAGCGTAAATACGCTTTGCATGGCTGGGATTCAAGGCCAATGTGATCTCTCCGAGATCAGCATCCGTGTCTACTGCATTATGGATTATGTTCAAGGCGAACAGAGAATCGACTTTGATAGTTCGTATCCCGCTATTTCCGAACTGTATTATATAGTGAAGGATATGCCGCGTGGCGAAGAGCGCAGCCAACTCGCTAAACAAGAGCGAATGAAGCATAACTTAGTGCGCCAAAAGGCGGAGGCCCGTTTAATGGATGCGATTGTTGAAGAGTTAAAAGTTCTGCAAAAACGCATTGCCCCTTTGAATAGTCAAATTCCGATTCAAATGATGTAATGGCTCGACTGCCTCTTTCGAGTGAGTGATCGCGTTAGCAGTTTAGAACATTTATACACAAATTTCGTTTTGTCACCCGACGTCCATCATTGTCATGTGGCAAAATAGCCCGTCAAAGTTTCGAACGGAAAGCACAGCATGTCTTCGCAAGTCGTACCCAGCCAACAGATCGTATGGGATCAAGCTGTTTTAGATAAGTATAACTATTCAGGCCCGCGTTATACCTCTTATCCTACAGCACTTGAATTCCATGAAGCATTTACTATTGCCGATTATGATATGGCGTGTGCCCAATACCCTGACAGGCCACTTTCGCTTTATATTCATATCCCGTTTTGTCACAAACTTTGTTACTACTGTGGTTGTAATAAGGTGATTACCCGTCATTCGCATAAAGCCGACGACTATTTGGATGTGCTCGAACATGAGATTCGCCAACGAGCCTCTTTGCTGCATGACCGTAGAGTCACACAACTGCATTTCGGTGGCGGCACACCAACCTTTTTAACTCAATTGCAAATTAGCCGTTTAATGGCCATTTTGCGTGGTGAGTTCCGCTTTGAAAATGACGCAGAAATCAGTATTGAAGTTGATCCGCGTGAAATTGAGTTAGAGATGCTTGATCACCTGCGCAGCGAAGGATTTAACCGCCTGAGCATCGGCGTACAAGATTTCAACAAAGAAGTGCAAAAGCTGGTGAACCGCGAGCAAGATGAAACCTTTATTTTTGCTATGGCGGAACGAGCTAAACAACTGGGTTTTCGCTCAACCAACCTTGATCTCATATACGGCTTGCCTAAGCAGACTAAAGGCTCTTTTGCTAAAACATTAGCGCAAGTGTTGGAGATGAAGCCGGGGCGATTGTCGGTATTTAACTACGCGCACATGCCGCAGCTGTTTGCTGCGCAGCGTAAGATTAAAGATGAAGATCTACCTACGGCGGAAGAAAAACTGGCCATATTACAAGACACGATCGCGACCTTAACGGGTGCTGGTTATCAGTTCATTGGCATGGACCATTTTGCTCTGCCCAATGATGAGTTGGCCGTCGCGCAGCGTGAAGGCATTTTACATCGCAATTTTCAAGGTTATACCACGCAAGGTAACTGCGACTTAGTTGGCTTTGGTGTCTCAGCCATTTCAATGATTGGGGATGCGTATGCGCAGAACCAAAAAGAGCTGAAAAAATACTATGAGCAAGTTAATGAGTTACGTCATGCACTCTGGAAAGGGGTGGCACTGGATAGTGATGACTTACTTCGTCGCGAAGTGATCAAGCAGCTTATCTGCAATTTCAAACTGGATAAAAGCCAAATTGAAGCACAGTTTAACGTGACGTTTAATCACTACTTCAAGCAAGATCTTGAGTTACTACAAACTTTTATTGATGATGAGTTAGTGGAAGTCGATGAAAAAGAGATCCGCGTTACTTTGCGCGGGCGGTTGTTGATCCGCAACATCTGCATGTGCTTTGATAAATACTTGCGTGTTCGTGCTCGTCAGCAACAATTTTCGCGGGTAATTTAACGCCCTTACCATGAATCAAAAAGCCACTGCTCGTCAGTGGCTTTTTCTTTGAAAAGAGGGATGAGTTATGGCGTCAGGTATTTATTCGCTGCAACATCCCACAATGCTTTGATTAATGGGTTATCAAGCTGTGAGCGTTTGCAGCACACACCGAGCTGAAATGGTTTTACGGGGGCTAATTTAAGGCGCTGGATCTTATCTCTCACCGGGCTATTGTTGATCACTACATCCGGCGCAATGCCGATACCGCAACCGAGCGCGACCATGCTGACAATCGCTTCATGCCCTGAGCTCTGCGCGTAAATATTGGGTTTGATCTTCATTTTTTTAAACCATGCATTGGCTCTATCTCTTGCCGTTCCTGCTTCAGGAACAATAAAAGGGACAACTGACCAATCGGGTGTGTCATTTTGCAGTTGTTCGATAAAGCTACTGATCCCGAGCGGCGCGATCACCGATAAGGGTATTTCACCAATCGTTTCAAATTCAACGCGAGCTGGTAGCTGTTCGGGCATGGCCGAAATGGCAATATCCGCTTCATCATTCAAAATCTTATCAATCGCTTGAGCAGGATCGCCAGTCAAGAGTTTGAACTCAATATACGGATGGCGAACTCGAAAATCGGACAGTAACTGAGGCAGGTGACTATAGCTGGCGGTAACTGAGCAAAACAAACGAATTTCCCCTTGTAATACGCTGTTTTGGTTTTTCATTTGTACGTTATATTGCTGCCACTCTGTAATGATTTTGAGTGCAACAGGAACCAGTTTACTGCCTGCTGGCGTTAGCTCAACGCTACGATTATCACGCACAAATAAGCTTTGGCTAGTTTCTTCTTCCAGCTTCTGGATCTGCCGGCTGAGCGCGGATGGGCTGATGTGCATCGCGGCGGCGGTCTTACTGAAGTTTTTACTCTCACACAGATGGATAAACATCTGCAGGTTTTTAATGTTCATAAGTTAATCACATCACGTTGCATAAATTGCAATAACTAATTGTGAATATATCACTTTAAGCAACTTGATGTCTGCTTTAGTATCAGTTTATTCGGTTCTAGAAACCGACCTGATGGAAAGAATCTTTAAAGGAGAGCGCTAACATGGCTAACTATTTCAATACCCTAAATCTACGCCAACAACTTGACCAACTTGGTCGTTGCCGCTTTATGGATCGCTCTGAGTTTGAAAGCGAAGCCGAGTACCTCAAAGGTAAGAAAGTGGTGATTGTCGGTTGTGGTGCACAAGGTTTAAACCAAGGCCTGAATTTACGAGACTCTGGCCTTGATGTCTCTTATGCATTGCGTCAAGCAGCGATCGACGAACAGCGTCAGTCCTATAAAAATGCTAAAGAGAACGGTTTTGAAGTGGGTAGCTATGAAACGCTCATCCCTCAAGCAGACTTGGTCATTAACCTAACGCCAGATAAACAGCACAGCAATGTTGTCGAAACCATCATGCCGCTGATGAAAAAAGGTGCAGCATTAGGGTATTCTCACGGTTTCAACGTGGTTGAAGAAGGGATGCAGATCCGTAAAGACATCACGGTTGTGATGGTGGCGCCTAAGTGCCCGGGAACCGAAGTGCGTGAAGAGTATAAGCGTGGTTTCGGCGTGCCGACTTTGCTTGCTGTTCACCCAGAAAATGACCCTCAAGGTGAAGGTTGGGATATCGCAAAAGCTTGGGCGGCGGGAACGGGCGGTCATCGTGCTGGCTGTTTGGAATCCTCTTTCGTTGCCGAAGTAAAATCGGACCTTATGGGCGAGCAAACCATCTTGTGCGGCATGCTACAAGCGGGTTCGATTGTGTGCTATGAGAAGATGGTAGCAGAAGGTATTGACCCAGGTTACGCAGGTAAACTGCTGCAATACGGTTGGGAAACGGTAACCGAAGCGCTGAAATTTGGTGGCATCACTCACATGATGGATCGCCTATCAAACCCAGCAAAAATCAAAGCGTTTGAGCTGTCTGAAGAGCTTAAAGACTTGATGCGCCCACTGTACAACAAACATATGGATGACATTATTTCTGGTCATTTCTCTAGCACTATGATGGCTGACTGGGCCAACGATGATGCTGATTTGCTGGGCTGGCGTGCTGAAACCGGTGAAACTGCGTTTGAAAACTACCCACAGTCTGATGTACAGATCACTGAGCAAGAGTACTTCGACAAAGGTATTTTGATGATTGCCATGGTTCGCGCTGGGGTTGAGCTGGCATTTGAAGCTATGACGGCTTCCGGTATTGTTGAAGAGTCAGCTTACTATGAATCCCTGCATGAGCTGCCACTGATTGCCAACACAGTAGCACGTAAGCGTTTGTATGAAATGAACGTGGTTATTTCTGATACAGCAGAGTATGGTAATTACCTGTTTGCCAATGTCGCAACACCGTTACTGCGCGAAAAGTTCATGCCAAAAGTATCTACTGATGTGATTGGTAAAGGCCTTGGTGAAAGCTCGAATTTCGTTGATAACGCGACCTTGATTGAAGTGAACGAAATTCTTCGTAACCATCCGGTTGAGTACATCGGTGAAGAGTTGCGTGGTTACATGACAGATATGAAACGCATCGCTGTCGGTGGCTAAAGGCTAATTAACCTTCCGGTGGTTAAGAAGGGGCCGAGAGTTCGCTCCTTTTCAATGACGAGAATGATGACGTAAAGCTCCAGACTGACTGGAGAGAATAAATACAAAAATAAACACAATATAAAACAAAAGGCTTGGTCGCCGTTGACCAAGCCTTTTTTATTGGGAAATTTTTATCTCAACCGGGCAATATTATTTGGCGGTGATTTTCGCTTCTAGCTCGGCCAATTTTTGCTCCATCTCAGAGAGCTTTTGGCGAGTACGCATCAATACTTGAGTCTGTACATCAAATTCTTCACGGCTCACCACGTCCAATTTATTTAATTGGCCTTGGATCACTTGGCGGATTTTTTGATCAACGTCGGCACCCAAATCTTTTACAGGTTGAGGCATTGAATCGTGAATTTGTTTGGCAATTTGCTCAAGTTTTTTAGGGTCAAACATAGCGGCTTACACTCCTGTCAGTTTGTTTCCATTCTAAGCAATTGAGCTGAAAATGTCGTTATTCAAGGTAAGAAAAAGGCCACTGAGGTGGCCTTTTTTGAAGCAGTCTTAATTATATTGTGTTATTTATTTTCAGCGAGTCGGCGTTGTGCTGCTTTGGCCTCGTCAACTCTGGCTAGCTTTTCGAGGTCTTTATCCTCAACAAACACAGGCAGTGGCTTATGTTTTTCGGCTAGATAGCTGTAAATTACAGGCAGTACGAATAGCGTAAATAGTGTACCAATCGCAAGACCTGCCACAATCACAATACCAATACTAAAGCGCTGAGCTGCACCTGCACCCGTTGCGTACATCAACGGGATCAAACCTGCAATCATCGCTGCTGTCGTCATTAGAATTGGGCGAAGACGCACTTTGGCTGCCTCCATCACCGCTTCGATGCGAGACTTGTTATGGTGTAGCTGCTCTTCTTTCGCCACTTCACAAATAAGAATACCGTGCTTGGTGATAAGACCAACCAGTGTAATCAACCCTACTTGCGAGTAGATGTTCATGGTTGCTGCGCCCCAAGCCAGTGCAATTAATGCTCCGCAAATGGCGAGAGGAACAGATACCATGATAACCAATGGATCTTTTAACGACTCAAATTGAATCGCCAGTACCAAGAAGATGATGGCGAGTGCCAAACCAAAGGTCGCGTAGAGTGCGCTTCCCTCAGTCACGTATTGACGCGCTTCACCCATATAATCGTGGTTGTAGCCTGCGGGCAGTTTAGTCGCGGCAACATCCTCAAACCACGTAATCGCATCACCCATTGCAACTCCTGGGCCCGGTACACTTCCGACGGTTGCCGAGTTTAGCTGGTTAAAGTGCGGCAGTGAGCGCGGCTCTGCAATCACATCAATGGTAATTAGGCTTCCTAATGGGATCATTTTTCCGTCAACGGCACGCACAAAGTAGTGATTCATCGATTCAGGGTTGAGGCGATATTTACGTTCAACCTGTGGGATCACTTCATAAGAGCGGCCATTGAGATCGATGCGGTTGACATAGCCATCCGCCATCATGGTCCCTAATGTCGTGCCAATATCCTTCATCGTGATGCCATAAACCCCAGCTTTATCTTTGTCGATATTGATTTTCATCGTCGCAGAATCGTAATTGAGGTCTAAATCGGAGTACACAAACATCGGGCTTGCTTTTACTTCTGTTAGCACTTCAGTGGCAATAGCAAACAAACTTTCAAAGCTATTGGGTGTAGTGATGACAAATTGAATTGGCAATCCAGAGCCTGCGCCGGGAAGTTCAGGCATTTGGAAGGCCGTCACGGCCATGCCTGGAATATCTTGCACTAAGGTGCCGACTCGAGTGGCAACCTCAGCTTGGCTTGCCTGGCGTTCACTCCAAGGTACCATCGAGGCAATACCAAACGCTTGGTTGGAGCTTGGAACACCGGTAAAGACTTGAGCAAACTGGACTTCTGGCTGTTCAGACAGAATCGTATTCACGTCATTCATGGTGTTTTGTAAATAGTCCAAGTTCGCATTCGAAGAACCCGTACCAATTAACATGACCACGCCTTTATCTTCAGAAGGGGCAAGCTCACTTGGAATGAATTTGAACAGCATAGGCAGGCTGGCAAACACGATCACCGCAAAGGCAATCACGACAGGACGGCGCTGCATTACTTTCTCGAGTAATTTCGCGTAGCGGTTACTCATTGAATCAAGCAATCCATGCACTTTTTGTTCAAACTTGTTGGGCTCTTCGTGCGCTTTAAGCATTTTAGAGCACATCATGGGTGAAAGTGTCAGTGCAACAATACCTGAAACAAATACAGCACCAGCCAGTGTGAGTGCAAACTCTTTAAAGAGTGAGCCTGTTATGCCACCCATCATCGCTATCGGTGCATAAACGGCGCCCAGTGTCAGCGTCATCGCAATTACCGGAACGGCGATTTCACGAGTACCAATAATCGCGGCACGAAATGGTGATTCACCCAACTTAATGTGGCGGTCAACGTTTTCTAGTACAACGATTGCATCATCCACCACAAGGCCGATAGCCAATACCATCGCTAGCAGTGTCATCAAGTTCCATGAGAAGCCCATTCCCTGCATTACCATAGCAACACCAACTAAGGATAGTGGAATGGTAACAATCGGGATGATAACGGCACGTAAAGAGCCTAGGAATAGAGTAATGACGACAAGTACGATCAAGGCGGCTTCAGCGATGGTTTTTATGACCTCGTGGATCGATTCATTGATCGCCACCGTGGAGTCATACATCACGTTCATTTCGATGTTACTTGGTAGATTACGCTTTAACTGCGGTAACAGATCCAACACATCTTGAGCAATGTTGATTGGGTTTGCGCTAGGTGCTGCGTTGATGGCTGCTACAACCGCTTCTCGGCCGTTTGCACTTGCGCGGTAAACATCATGGCTTTTTTCTAGCGTGACGTTTGCAATATCACCTAGGCGAATAACATTGCCGTCGCCCGTTTTAACCACCAGGTTTTTCAGCTCATCGACATTTGACACTTGCGTATCGGCACTACCGTTATACAGCACGAATTCGCCAGTGGCTTGTCCTGTTGCTGATTGATAGTTGTTGGCATTCAGCACGTTCATCACATCGCCCGCAGTGAGCTGTAGTCCTGCCATTTTTGCTGGATCAAGCCAAATGCGAAGGGCGTATTTCATGCCACCATACAAGTCAATCTTAGAGACGCCGTTGACAGTGAATATTTGAGGGTTAAATACACGCTCAAGATAGTCAGTAATTTGGCTTGAACTAAGTTCATCACTAGTGAAACCAATATACAGCACCGCGGTGGTTGAGCCGGTAGACATAGTTACCGTCGGATCTTCGGCCTCTTTAGGAAGCTGTGAGCGTACCGAGTTCGTTTTTGCTAACACATCTGAAAGTGCAGCGTTGGGATCGGTATTGAGCTTCATCGTTACGGTAATCGTTGATTTACCCAATACCGAAGAAGAAGTCATATAATCAATGTTGTCGGCTTGTGCGACTGCTTGTTCCAAAGGTTGAGTGATAAAACCTTGGATTAAGTCGGCACTTGCACCGTAATAGCCTGTACTCACTGTAACAACGGTATTCGTCATTTCAGGGTATTCACGAACCTGCATTTTGAAAATAGCTTGAAAACCAAGCAGAGCTATCAAAAAGCTGATCGATACCGCGAGCACTGGACGTTTTATAAAAACATCAGTAAAACGCATGATTCCTCCAATTACAGCATCGGTGTTTCAGCAGGTGGTGTAGTCGCATTACTTTCGACTACCCGAACTTTCGAATGGTTACTTAAGCGCACTTGACCTGAAGTGACCACGATGTCTCCATCTTGTACACCCTCTAAAATATGCGCCACAGCACCTTTGCGTTCACCTACTTTTACAACGCGCTGCTCTATTCGTTTAACGCCATCTTCTTCTTTCAACACGTAAACATTATCACCATACAGGGTGAAGGTAATGGCGGTTTGAGGAAGCGTGACTTGGTTTTCTAATTTCGGCAGGATGATGTTGGCACGAGCAAACATACCGCTGCGTAGTTTACCGTCACTATTTGGAATATCGGCTTGCACTTGGATTAAACCACTTTGAACGCTAACGGCAGGCTCAATCGCAGTAATGGATCCTGTAAACGCTGCATTAGGATAAGCATCGATAAAAATATCCACTTGCTGGCCTAATGAAATACGTGAAATATCCGTTTGTGGAACGGTAAAGCGCAGACGCATTACACTGGTATCTTCCAAGCGAACAATATCGGTGCCTGGCTGTAGGTATTGGCCTAAATACACATTACGGATACCCACCACACCAGCAAAGGGAGCTTTGATTTCACGACGATCAATGGAAGCTTTTAAACTTTCAATATCTGCAGACAAAGAGTAGTAGTTTGCTTCGGCGTCATCATAAGCTTCTTTTGAAATCGACCCTTTAGCGAATAGACCTTTATAGCGTTCGTATTTCGCTTTTGCAGCAGGTAGGCGAGCTTGTGAGCTTTTTAAATTCGCTTTCTCAACCGCAGAATCAAGCAAAACTAAAGGTTGGTCTTCCTCAACTTGTGTCCCTGATTCAAATGAAATCTTATCGATCACGCCACTTGTTTCAGATGTCAGTGTCACGCCTTGATTGGGTTCAATAAAACCAATCGCTTCAATCACTGGGATCCAATCAACAGGAGTTACATCAGTCACTGTCACTGGAAATTCAGGTTCAGGACGGTTGGCCATGAATTCGGCAATTTTTTGTTGTTTAAACAGATTAAAACCTATCACGCTACCAAACAGTAGGAAGGCGATAAGTAACATAAAGAATGTCCACTTTTTCATTCTAGTCAGAACTCCAAGTTAGTGTTGAGTAATTGCATCCCAACTGGCGTCAATCACAGCACTGAGTGCGCTGTCATCCAGTTGATAACATTCCATCGCTTTTTTACGGGCAAGGGCGACCGTTGTTTCGAAGCTTAAAGCAGACAAAATCTGGTTATCCAACGGCTTGAATAATCCCTGCTCTTTACCTTGATCAAATAGTAAATCCACTTTGGCAAACATTTTTCGCTCAAGTTCCTTAACATTGCAACTGATTGTTGTTGGCAATGATTCATATTGAACTCGGTTGCTGAGTGTTGCACTGCTTGATTGTGCTAATTCCCAGATATTAAGCCACATCATTTTAAAGCGTTCTTTCAAAGGCATCTCATCATCAATATTGGCTTGCACCGCGTCAGCAATATGCTGACAAACGTGTAAGCGAACTGTCACAAGAAGATGATCTTTGTCATCAAAGTAACGGTAAATTGTTCCCGTTGCGACACCGGCTTCTTTGGCTAATTTGTGCATCGATAAGCCTTGAAATCCAGATTCAGCGATCAGCTTTTCAGCAGCCACCAATATCTGCTGGTACTTATCCACGTGAATACAGTTAGACATGCTGACATCCCACAGTGAATGAACGTTCATTCATTATAGACCAAACTATAGCCCCTTATGCAATACACTAGTGTAGTAAAATGACAAAAATCTTATGGTGAATGACGTAGTAATCAGTAAAGCGCGGCATTATCATAGACGGCCCAAATAAAAGTGATACGAGTACCTCATGAAGCTGAATCCAAGACAAGACGAAGCCGTCAAATATGTATCGGGCCCATGTCTAGTATTGGCGGGGGCTGGCTCGGGTAAAACGCGCGTAATTACCAACAAGATCGCTTACTTGGTTCAACAGTGTGATTATAAAGCGCGCAACATTGCTGCCGTTACATTTACTAACAAAGCCGCTCGAGAAATGAAGGCGCGGGTAGCACAAACGCTTGGAAAAGCTGAGTCAAAAGGGCTGCTCGTTTCCACATTTCATACTTTAGGCCTCAATATTATCCGTCGGGAATATAAATTTTTGGGCTTGAAAGCGGGGTTCTCTCTGTTTGACGACCAAGATCAGCTTGCGCTGCTCAAAGAGTTGACAGAGAAACAGCTCGAGGGCGATAAAGATCTGCTGCGCCAATTACTCAGCACCATCTCCAACTGGAAGAACGATATGTTGACGCCAGAGCAAGCGAAAGGTTTTGCTCAAGGTGAACAACAACAGCTGTTTGCTTACTGCTTCGATCTTTATCAAAAGCAAATGAAAGCGTATAACGCGCTCGATTTTGATGATCTTATTTTAATGCCGGTGCTGTTATTGCAAAACAACGCCGAAGTTCGTCAGCGTTGGCAAAACCGCATTCGCTACTTGCTGGTGGATGAATATCAAGATACCAATACCAGTCAATACGAGTTAGTGAAATTGTTGGTTGGAGAACGTGGCCGTTTAACCGTGGTGGGTGATGATGATCAATCCATCTATTCTTGGCGAGGGGCGAAACCGCAAAACCTCGTGTTGCTGGGGCAAGATTACCCAAATCTTAAACTGATTAAGCTTGAGCAGAACTACCGTTCAACCAGCCGTATTTTGAGAGCGGCCAATATTCTGATTGCCAACAACCCACACGTGTATGAGAAAACGCTTTTTTCTGAGATCCCTGAGGGTGAAAAACTCAAAGTTCTGCTGGCGAAAAATGAAGATCATGAAGCGGAGCGGGTCACTGGTGAACTGATTGCGCATAAATTTCTCAATCGCACCGAATATCGTGATTACGCGATATTGTACCGCGGTAATCATCAGTCACGCTTAATTGAAAAATCGCTGCTGCAAAACCGCGTGCCTTATAAGTTATCCGGTGGAACGTCATTTTTTGCCAGAGCCGAAATTAAAGACATCATGGCTTACCTCAAAGTGTTGGTGAATCCTGACGATGACAATGCTTTTTTACGCATTGTGAACACGCCAAAACGAGAAATTGGCCCAGTCACGTTAGAGAAATTGGGTAGTTACGCCAATATGCGTGGCAAAAGCTTGTTTTCGGCCAGTTTTGAACTTGGCTTAGAGCATCATTTGTCTGGAAGAGGGCTCGACAACTTGCGTCAGTTTACGCAATGGTTAGTAGCTATCTCAGATCAAGCTGAACGAGGCAATACCGTTGAAGCGGTGCGATCATTAGTCCGAGATATTCATTATGAAGATTGGCTGTATGAAACCTCTTCCAGCCCCAAAGCGGCCGAAATGCGTATGAAAAACGTCTCTGATCTCTATTCTTGGATTGTTGCCGACCTTGAAGGTGACAACTATGACCAACAAGAAAAATCGCTCAAAGAAGTTGTACAGCGCTTAACCCTACGCGACATGATGGAGCGAAGTGAAGAAGAGGATGAGAGTGATGCCGTTCAGTTGATGACACTACATGCATCGAAAGGTCTTGAATTTCCTTACGTTTATTTGATTGGCACTGAAGAAGGTATTCTTCCTCATCAAACCAGTATCGATGAGGACAACGTCGAAGAAGAACGTCGTTTGATGTATGTCGGGATAACTCGCGCGCAGCGAGAACTGACTTTCACTATGTGTAAAGAACGTCGTCAATACGGGGAACTGCTTAAACCCACACAAAGTCGCTTTTTGGATGAATTACCCTTTGACGATGTTGAGTGGGAACAGAGCAAAAAGCCAGTAAGTCAAGAAGAGCGCATGGCGAAAGGGCAAAGTCATATTGCTAATTTGCGCGCTGCCATGTTTAAGAAATAGTGCTTAAAAAATAATAAAAACAAAGGTTTGGAATTAAAGCCAACCCTTTGTTTTATAGGACTTAATGTATTAAAGACCTGCAATCATATGCTCAATGGCGGCAACGATTTCGTCGTCAGAGCAATCCATACAGGTTCCTTTAGCTGGCATGGCATTAAAGCCTTGCAGTGCATGATTTTTCAATACATCTTTACCTTGGGCGATACGTGGAGCCCACTCTTCGGCATTGCCAATTTTAGGTGCGCCACTGATGCCTGTAGAGTGGCAAGCGATACAGAATGTACCATAAACTTGCGCGCCATCACGAGGGCCTGTCGGCTCTGCCGCAACGGGTTCACTACCCGCTAAGTAAACATCACCTACAGGTTTAATGCGATCAGCAATGGCATCGTATTCAGCTTGGCTGGTTGCCAATGCAACACTAGAAAAGGTTAAAGCAGCGAATAACACGCTTATGATTCGTCGAGACATATCCATTAAACTCACTTTATATTCCAAAGGTAAGTTCATGCTTACCTATTTATATTTAGATTTAGAGTGTGGCTGATTTAAAAGCCATTCAAGCTGTTAAATCAATGTAAATATTGGGTGATTATATCCCGATAAGTTGTTGCAATAAACAACAAGTTGCGATCTTCAAGGGGTGAGTCACATCCTTATTATAGAGGTAATAATGGTTATCTGATGAAAAAGGCGTCAAACGATAAAAAAAGTTGAAAAAGTACTAGACGCCCTAGTGTGAACTCCGTATTATTCCACTCCGCCGATAGGGCATGCGCCCGTAGCTCAGCTGGATAGAGCGTTGGCCTCCGGAGCCAAAGGTCGAAGGTTCGAATCCTTTCGGGCGCGCCATCCGGATGCTTATGTAAATAAGTAGCAAATTGGCAAAACAGTGGTGGCTATAGCTCAGTTGGTAGAGCCCCGGATTGTGATTCCGGTTGTCGCGAGTTCAAGTCTCGTTAGCCACCCCATTATTTGGTAACTTCGGTTTCCTTTCTTGGTGAAAGTCGAGAAAAAAGATTTACATCGATGAATAGACTAGTTTGATAGTGCATCATGATGTTAGGAATAGCGGAGCAGAGAGTTCTCTCTCGTTTATTCCAAAAAATGAATTTGTATCGGTGAATAGCGCAGCTTGGTAGCGCATCTGGTTTGGGACCAGAGGGTCGGGGGTTCGAATCCCTCTTCACCGACCACTTTTCTTTTCTTCTCATTGGTTAAAAATGAAAAGAAAAATAACGGCAAGCAAGCGGTTATTGCAAAGTTTGATGGTGGCTATAGCTCAGTTGGTAGAGCCCCGGATTGTGATTCCGGTTGTCGCGAGTTCAAGTCTCGTTAGCCACCCCATTATTCGGTAACTTCGGTTTCCGTTCTTGGTGAAAATCGAGAATAAAGAGATATATCGGTGAATAGCGCAGCTTGGTAGCGCATCTGGTTTGGGACCAGAGGGTCGGGGGTTCGAATCCCTCTTCACCGACCACCTTAATAAGCCTCAGTCGAAAGACTGGGGCTTTTTAATATCTGATGTTTGGAGCCTTAATCAAGGTAATGAGAGCCAAAGTGGGGTTCGTCTGATCTTCAAAACCGGGCTCTTCATCGACCATCTTAAAAAGCCTTGGTCGAAAGACTGGGGCTTTTTAATATCTGATGTTTGGAGCCTTAATCAAGGTAATGAGAGCCAAAGTGGGGTTTGTCTGATTTTCAAAACCGGGCTCTTCACCGACCACCTTAAAAAGCCTCAGTCGAAAGACCATTCTCTCTATTCAATGTTCGATTCCTTATTGACTCCTATCTCATTAAGTCAGTGAATTATCATGTTTAAAGGCTAAACCCTAAATTTTTTGTTCAGATGAATTCACTGCTTTTCTGCTTTATCATTGGTTTTTAGTCTGGCATTTTGTTGGTTATTCTGGTTTTTGTTTCTAATGTGTTACGTGATATGCCGCAATATAATTTGAAATTTTATTCTGCATTCATTTTTAGAATGCATGGTAAATTGGCGTTTTCTTAGGCTTAACGTCTATGTTTTGGGGTATGTTACTGCGTGCTAGAATATTGGTCATACCAATGATTAATGCATATGTGGTGCATAAAAATACGATGTTACTGCTTTGGTTTGATTTGATATCGACTTTTTATCCTATCGATGTTGCTTTTCTGTGAAATATTTGCCAAATTGATGGCCTTGTTAATTACCAGAATATTGTACTGGTATGAATGGATTCATTTTTACTACCTTTGAACGCTTTGTTGTTCAAAGGTAGTTACAGACAGGGCACAACACTGCTCAAGTCGTAGAGGTCTGGGATGTCACTTTTAGAAGTAAAAAACCTGCGTATTGAATACCCATCGCGTCATGGTGTTCACGTTGCTGTGAAATCGCTTTCGTTTAATATCGAGAGGGGTGAAATTGTTGGGGTTGTGGGAGAATCAGGCGCCGGAAAATCGACCGTAGGTAACGCGGTTATCGATTTATTGAGCCCACCCGGTCTCATTGCCAGTGGCGATGTGTTCTTAGATGGTGAGAAGATTTCAGGCCTATCGCCTGAGCAGATGCGCCAAGTTCGCGGCTCTAAAATTGGCTTTATTTTTCAAGACCCAATGACGTCGCTTAATCCGCTATTTACTGTTGAACATCAACTGACAGAAACCATCCACGCCAATATGAAAGTGACTGAGGAAGAAGCGTATCAACGTGCACTTTCTTTGATGAAGCAAGTAGGTATTCCTCAGCCTGAAAACCGTTTGAAGCAGTACCCACACCAATTCTCTGGTGGCATGCGTCAACGTGTTGTGATTGCCATTGCGCTGGCGGGTGAACCTGATCTTATTATTGCCGATGAACCGACCACTGCATTAGACGTTTCTATTCAAGATCAAATCTTGAGCCTCATCCGCGAGCTATGCATTAAAAACAATGTTGGTTGTATGCTGGTCACCCATGATATGGGTGTGGTCTCGAATGTGACGGATCGCGTCGCGGTGATGTATCGCGGTGACTTGGTTGAATTTGGACCGACAGCTAAAGTGTTGGGCGCTCCGGATCACTCCTATACGCGCAGTTTGATTTCCGCCGTTCCTCGTTCAGATAAAAAACTCGATCGCTTTCCGCTGGTGAGCTATATCGAAGAGGCAAGTGAGTTAAAACCACTGGATGTTAAAAACCATTGGTTAGGTCAGAGCCAAGATAATCGCCAATACACAGGCCCACTGCTGACAGTAGAAAACGTGAATTTACGCTTTACGACCAAAGACTCATTGTTTGAAAGTCGCCGTGAATATGTCCAAGCTTCAAATGACGTCAGTTTTGAGGTGTTTGAAGGGGAAACTTTTGGTTTGGTTGGGGAATCAGGTTCCGGTAAATCAACCATCGCACGCGTGATTGCGGGTCTGTACGTTCCAAACTCAGGCAAAGTCTGTTTTGAAGGAATTGATCTTACTGCGCTGAAATCGGAAAACGAGCGCCGTCCGATGCGCCGCCAGATGCAGATGGTGTTTCAAAACCCTTATACCTCAATGAATCCGAGAATGAAGATTTTCGATATCATTGCCGAGCCGATTCATTTTCATAAATTAACCCGTAGCGAAGCGGAAACACGGCAAATTGTGCATGATCTTTTAGAGCACGTAGGCCTAGGTAAGATGGCGGGAGTGAAATATCCGCACGAGTTTTCCGGCGGTCAACGTCAACGTATTTCGATTGCTCGCGCACTCGCCACGCGTCCTCGCTTATTGATTTGTGATGAACCTACGTCCGCGCTCGACGTGTCTGTGCAAGCGCAGATCTTAAACCTATTGAAAGATCTGCAAGATGAGCTCAATTTGACCATGCTGTTCATCAGCCATGATTTACCTGTGATCCGCCAAATGTGCGATCGTGTCGGGGTCATGCAAATGGGGACCTTACTGGAGGTCGCCCCTACAGAGCAGTTGTTTAAGTCACCTCAACACCAATACAGCCAGCATTTGATTTCTTTAATGCCTGAGTTTACGGGCTTAAGAGAAGATGCAGTAACGGCGTAAGCCAAAAAAGTTACAGATAGAGATATCATGACCAAGCGTGCTTGGAATGAATAAACAGAAGCAATTACAACAACTAGGGATTTGGATTCCCGCATAAGGAGTTATGCAATGAAAACCATGAAAAGCAAACTAACAGTAGCTTTGATGGCGGCAGGCTTAAGCTTTGCAGCTAGCGCGGCCAATATTACCGTCGCTTATGATGCTGACCCAGTGTCACTTGACCCGCATGAGCAGCTATCTGGTGGTACGCTACAAATGTCTCACATGGTGTTTGATCCTCTCGTTCGTTACACCCAGACATTTGATTTTGAACCTCGCCTTGCTGAAAAATGGGAACGTGTCAACGATACAACGTTCCGTTTTATGCTGCGCAAAGGGGTAAAATTCCATTCTGGTAACGAAATGACGGCAGACGATGTGGTCTGGACGTTCGATCGTTTACAAGATTCTCCTGATTTCAAAGCTATTTTTGAACCGTATGAAAAGATGGTCAAAGTAGATGATTACACCGTCGAGATCGTATCCAAAGGCGCTTATCCTCTGGTTCTGCAAACCGCAACCTACATCTTCCCTATGGACAGCAAGTTCTATTCGGGCAAAGCGGCTGATGGTAAAGAGAAATCTGAAATTGTGAAGCACGGTAACTCGTTTGCTTCGACCAACGTTTCTGGTACTGGCCCATTTAGAGTGACTTTCCGCGAACAAGGCGTAAAAGTGGAATTTGAACGCTTTAAAGATTATTGGGATAGCGCATCAAAAGGCAACGTAGACAAACTGACCCTAGTGCCGATTAAAGAAGATGCCACTCGTGTTGCGGCGCTCCTTTCGGGTGATGTGGATATGATTGCACCTGTTGCGCCAAACGATCATAAACGTGTGGAAGAAGCCAAAGGTATTGATCTTGTGACCTTGCCGGGTACGCGCATCATCACTTTCCAAATGAACCAAAACAGCAATGAAGCACTGAAAGATGTTCGCGTGCGTCAAGCCATTGTTCATGCCATCAACAACCAAGGTATCGTTGACAAAATCATGAAAGGTTTTGCGACAGCAGCTGGCCAACAAGGCCCAGCGGGTTATTCTGGTTATGACGCGAACCTTGTGCCTCGTTTTGATTTGAAAAAAGCGAAAGAGCTGATGAAAGAGGCTGGTTATGAGAAAGGGCTGACGCTCACCATGATCGCGCCAAACAACCGTTATGTGAACGATGCGAAAGTTGCACAAGCTGCAGCGGCGATGTTGTCGAAAATTGGTATTAAGGTTGATCTTAAAACCATGCCAAAAGCGCAATATTGGCCTGAGTTTGATAAGTGCGCCGCGGATCTGTTAATGATTGGCTGGCACTCAGATACTGAAGACTCAGCAAACTTCACCGAGTTCTTAACCATGACACGTAACGAAGAGAGTGGTAAAGGCCAGTACAACTGTGGTCACTACTCAAATCCAGAAGTGGATAAGTTGGTTGAAGCGGCAAACGTAGAAACCGATCCTGCGAAACGTGCACAGATGCTGCAAAAAGTCGAAGTGACTTTGTACAACGACGCAGCATTTGTTCCACTGCATTGGCAAAACCTAGCGTGGGGGGCGAAATCTACTTTAGATATCAAACCGATTGTTAACGCGATGGAATTCCCTTATTTCGGCGACCTAGTCGTTAGCGAGTAATTACTTAAGTTGGCCGCTCATGTAATGTGGGCGGCGCTTAAGTCACTCAAGGCATCCGCTTGGATGCCTTATTAAGATCTCTGCACTTTGCTTTATTTCAGTCGGGTCGAGTGTCATTTTTTAGGCTGAATTTTTTCGTTCCTATTAAAGTTAATTCAATTTTAAAAAGAACCATCATGGATAGTTTAAGGGGCAAGGAATGTTTTCGTTTCTGGTCAAGCGCCTGTTTCAGGCACTGATAGTGATGTTTGTGATCAGTCTGGTGGCGTTTGCCATTCAGGATAACTTAGGCGACCCATTGCGTGAGCTTGTTGGGCAGTCTGTTTCAGAAAGCGAGCGCCAAGCGCTGCGCGATGAACTTGGACTGAATGATCCTTTCATTGCCAAATATACTCGTTTTATTACGGCCGCGGTGCAGGGTGATTTAGGCACGTCCTACTTTTTCAAACGTCCTGCGGTAGACGTTATTCTCGATAAATTAATCGCAACGTTAGAGCTTGTGCTCGGTGCGACCGTAATCATCATTGTCTGTTCCATTCCATTAGGGGTTTACACAGCCATTCATCCCAAAAGCTTCTTTACCAAAGTGGTGATGGCGGGCAGCAGTATTGGTATTTCTATCCCAGTGTTCTTAACTGCGATTATGTTGATGTATGTTTTTTCGATCACGTTAGGTTGGTTACCGTCGTATGGACGAGGGGAAACCGCCAATTGGTTGGGTTGGGAATCTGGCTTTTTCACGGCTGATGGCTTAGCACACTTGGTGCTGCCTTGTGTTTCACTGGCGTCGATCATGCTGCCGCTGTTTATTCGTTTAGTGCGTTCTGAAATGTTGGAAGTGCTGAGCTCGGAATACATCAAATTTGCTAAAGCTAAAGGCTTGGCATTGAACAAAATTTACTACCAACATGCCCTTAAAAATACCATGTTACCGGTGCTAACCGTCGGCGGTGTACAAATTGGGACTATGGTGGCCTACACCATCTTAACCGAGACTGTTTTTCAGTGGCCGGGTACGGGCTTTCTTTTCCTTGAAGCGATCAACCGAGTTGATACTCCGCTGATCACCGCTTACGTCATATTCGTTGGCCTGATTTTCGTTGTCACCAACACCATTGTCGATCTGTTATACGGTCTGATTAACCCGACTGTGAACCTTACTGGAAAAGGAGCTTAATCATGAGCCAATTTGCTGCTGCTCCATCTCGTTGGGAGCGTTTTAAACAGTCTGATTTTTTGTACTATTTCTTGCGTGATAAAGTGGCGATGACCAGCTTCGTCATCTTTTTGGTATTCTTAACTTTGTCTGTCGCTGCGCCACTCATTGCCCCCAGTAACCCGTACGACCTATCATCGATTGATCTGATGGATGCAGAATTACCTCCCTCTTGGATGGACGGAGCTGATGAGCGCTTTGTTCTCGGCACGGATGAGCAAGGGCGCGATATTTTGTCGACCATACTGTATGGTTCGCGTCTATCACTGACGATTGGCTTTTTGGCGGTCGGTTTACAGTTGCTACTTGGTATCGTGATTGGCCTTTCCGCTGGCTACTTTGGTGGGCGTATTGATAGCTTTTTGATGCGCTTTGCCGATGTACAGCTATCGTTTTCAACCATGATGGTGGCGATCATTGTTTCGGCAATTTTCAAAGCCAGTTTTGGGAGTGAATTTTATAGTCAGTATGCGGTTGTGATGCTGGTGGTGATTATTGGCGTGGCTGAGTGGCCACAATACGCGCGGACAATTCGTGCGTCAGTGCTCGCCGAGAAGAAAAAAGAGTATGTGGAAGCGGCTCGTGTGATGGGTTTTAAATCGCCACGCATCATGTTTCGCCATATTTTACCTAACTGTTTATCGCCTATTTTGGTTATCTCAACTGTACAAATTGCCAATGCGATCATGTCTGAAGCGGCACTCTCTTTCCTAGGCTTAGGTTTGCCAGTCGATCAGCCATCATTGGGTGCTTTGATTAGCATGGGCTTTAACTACATCTTCTCTGGCGCTTGGTGGATTACGGCTTTCCCTGGTTTTGTACTAGTCACATTAGTGTTGGTGATCAATCTGTTGGGTGACTGGCTACGCGATGTTTTTAACCCAAAAATTTACAAAGGGTGATGTGGCAATTGATTTTTGCTAAAGAAAATCCCTAAACTAAAAGCCGCCGTCAAATGCGGCTCTTTTTTTGCTAGTATTTTTGTTATACCCAATCTAAATCCATTGAACTAGGGAACATTGAATCGGTAATGTTGTCACTACTATTAAGCAAGTATATGGACTCAATATGATGACCCTGATGCGGAAAACGACCCTGTGTGTGACATCAAGCCTAACGGTGTTGGCGTCGCTGGCTTTATTTCAACCCGCTTGGGCGGACGATTTTCTTTGTGATGCGACTCAAGCTTCTGTCGATCAGCTGCCCATTCTTGATAAAGCATGCCCAATAGGGCAAGGTTTATGGGGAAAGAAAAAGCCCAAAGGGCAATCATCCACTTTTTGGATTCAGTGTGGTGTGTTAAATAAGCCATTATCTTTGCTGAAAGCCAAAGCGTTTTATACCCATATTTCTACCGATGTATGGCTAAAACCAGAAGCGAAAACGTATCGTTGCTTAATCGGTCCTTATACTGATTATGAGCAAGTAAAAAAAGAACTGCCTCTTATCCAGCAAATCCCCGGTTACAAAGAAGCTTTCATTCGTGAGGTTGTCAAAGGGCGCCCACAGTCTAGCTCGCCGATAAAAAAGACAACTTCCGCTCAAGCAACGTCTGCCGCAAAACAAATCACCAAGAAGTCTTTACCGAAACCACAAGTGGAAATGGCGAGTTCGCCATTATCAACGAAACCATCAACCAAAGCGCCAGCTCTTAATGTTCCGCCAGCGGTTGAAATTCGTTTGAGCACCACCGCAAACGGTTTGCAGTTTGTGGTGCCTCATTTACGTTCGAGTGATGAACAGTTCTATATGGAACATGGCCTAGCATGGAGCCGCCTAAACTATGAGGTGGCAGAAAAAACCTGCCAAAAAATGGCGATGCGCTTGGTAACGGAAGAAGAGTGGCAACGCCTTTTGGATTCAAAACAGATGGACAGTAACCAATGGCCAATGCACTTACCTTATTGGGGATGGTCGCAAAAAGGGCTTTTTACCAACGGCAAAGTCAGTCAACTGAAAGGTTCCTCATTACTCAATGTGATTTGCGTTAAATAAGTGTCTCAATTTGCCGTCAGAAATGGCGGCAGCGCTACTCTTTCTTTCCTTCTTCGAGTAATTGTAGATAGCGTTGTTCGATAAAATCTTTCTCTTTACTGATGTGATACAACTGTTTTTTCATCGTTTCGACATCGATAGAAGTGCCACCTTGTTTGGCTTGCTCTTTGTATTTCTCAATGGTCTCTAGTAGTTCTTTTTTCTCGGCTTGATAATTTTTTGCCATTTCGTAGAAATCACCCGCTTTACTGATCTTGATGTATTCCGCTTCTAACTGTTCAAACTCTTTTTCGATGGTGGCTTTTTCTTCTTTCAAACTGTCAACGGTATCAGTTTGAGCAAAGAGTTTTTTACGAGTCACTCGTAGCCCTTTCACACTTTTATCGAGATCGCCTTTCAGTTTGCGGATCAACTTATGCGATTTACTCAATTTCTCATTGAGCTCATCAATTGAAGCCTGATCTTCTGCACTAATACCCTGAGAAGAGGAATTTTTGATGAGAGAAACCTGTTGCTCGAGCGCTTTTTGAATGATGATTAAATCATTCAGAGTCGAGCTATGCTCTGCGGTGTAGTTCAACGCATTTTCAACTGCTTGTTGGCATAAATGAAGCGTGTCTTCATCGCTATCACTTTTATTACGAGTCAAACCATGCGCAAATTTCCTAAATTCACGCAGGATCAGCAGTAGGATAAAAAACCAAGCCAACAAGATAATAAGCCCGAGATCGATCGCTAAGAGCGATAAAACCTTTTCGGTGAGGAACTCTTGTATTGGCATCACATAAACCCACTTTTGTTGCTGTATTTTCAGGTAAGTTTAGTTGTTGTAAAAAAATGTGCCTATACTTTGAACAAGTTAGGACATAGAAAAATATGCTGTGAAGATTCTCATTGTTGATGACAGTAAAGCGACACTTGAAATAGTCAGACGAGCCTTAGAGGCGTTTGGCTACCGACGTTTGTCCATTCAAAAGGCAGACAATGGTAAGGCCGCACTCAAGCTGATTGGTAGTTGGCAGCCAGATATTGTCTTAACAGATTGGCATATGCCCGGCATGACGGGGCTGGAGCTGACACAAGCGATAACCAAACGTAAGCTCGGGATAAAAGTGGCGATGCTCACCACGGTGGCCGATGAGCAACAAATCAAACAGGCGCTTGAAGCTGGTGCGTCGTTTGTGTTATCGAAACCGTTTGACGATGGTGAACTACATCAAAAGTTGCTTCCTTTAGTGCAAGGAGCAGAAGAGAGCTACATTGAATTAGATGAAATGGTTGAGCTGCAAGATGAGTTGGCTTTACCAAAGCTTTCGCAGCTAGAGAAGCTGCTAAAAAGAGCGGTAGGTGCTGATATCGTGCTGAATAATATTCGTCGCCAATCGTTTGATGAGAGTAAAATCCCTTGTTTGATGGCAGTCTATGAAGATGGCGAAACGCAAAAGCCACGCGCGGTGGCACTGCTTGATATCTACGCCGTTTGTGTCTTTGCTAAAGGCAACCCCAGCATTACCAAAGAGCAACTACGACAAGCGGTACACAGCAAAATGGTCAGTAAAGATATTCTCGATACTTGCCAGAAAGTATTAAGTGCTTCCGCATTAGCGTTTCTTGATAATCAAACCCGCAAAAGCTTGAAGTTAAAAAATATCAGTTTTATCCCTCAATCGTTTGAAAAGCTCGAAACCCTATTTGCCAAAGAAGCGGATAAACGGGTCGATTTTTCCTGCCAAATGGGGGCGTTAGCCCAAGGGAAAATTACTTTGGTGGGATTTTAATCATCTTTAAGAGCATATTCTGAGGTTATCTTTATGACAGGATGATTTTTGCTATTGGGTATATTCTTAGATGATATTGATGAGCCGTTATTCATGAGATATAAGCAAAATTGCCACTTAGTGACTATACTGAAGTTATTCCTAAAAGTATTTAACATTAGGATTAATTGATTAATTAAAGGAAGCGATATGATAAAGTTTATACGGATATTCATCATTGGTTGCTTAAGCCTATTTATGTCAGCCCCACTTTTAGCGAATGTTACGTGGGAGGGGCATTGCCGAGATAGAAAGCCCTATCTTTATTTTGAAAATGGTGAGTGTAAAGGCCCTGGTGGCGATGTGATTAATCAGGTTATTCTTAAGTTGGGGCATAAAGTCCATTGGACAAAAGTTCCTTGGGCAAGAACCATTGGTGTCGCTCCACAGGGTGGAGTTGATCTTATTCCTCTGCACTCTATGGATGAAGAGAGAGAACAGTTTCTTCACCCATTATTAATGGGGTATGGTGAAAGAGAGGTGTTTTATTTTACTCGGACGAACTCGGATATTGATGCAAATAGTTTTGATGAAATTGTCAGCCGAGGTTTTGTTATTGGTGCACTCAATGGCAGTTTTTATAGTGACCAATTTAACCAAAATACAGACAAATTAAAAATCAGTTTTGTCACTAGCGTAGAACAAATTATTAATATGCTAGAGGCTAGTCGCATCGATCTTGCTATCACCTCTGAACAGCATGGGCTTAATCTTTTTGAAAATGACCCTAAATTAAAGAAAATAAGTTATAAAAACATTTACCTAAATGGTCGTTTTTTTAGTGTGCCTAAACGATCGGCGAACTATCAGTATATCGATCAGCTAGAGAGTATTTTAGCTGAAATGCGTCGTTCCGGAGAGATTACTAGGATATACGAATCTTATAACTTAGAAGCCCCAATTCAGAAAGAGTAGATTGAGGAATATTACATTTTATTTTTATATTTCATTGCGATATATCTATTCGTAATTTAAACAGCAGCGAGGCGGTTTATGACTCGCTGCTATTTTACGATAAAGAATGTTTAGTTTCTCATGACTTTGTTGCAGAAATCGAATGAACTAAATCAGAATTTTACGATCAGATCAGAGACGTGCATTCACTTACTTACTTTGATTTCATGCCAAAACCTCGCTATAAAACCACTAACTGGCGCAAGTATAATAACTCCTTAGTCAATCGAGCTTCATTCACGTTTTGGATTGACGAAGAGGCGATAACTGAGTGGAAACAACCTAAACAAGATAGACGTGAAAGACCGCGATTGTTTAGTGATCTAGCTATTACAACTGCCCTCATGGTAAAGCGCATCTTTTCCTTACATTTAAAGACGCTAGAAGGCTTTATCGACTCTGTTTTTAGATTGGCGAATGTCCCATTGGTTTGTCCCCATTATACCTGCATAAGTCGCCGAGCTAAGGATGTCGAGGTTTGCTCTAAAAGCTTTTCACTAGGCGCCTTCTGGGAAAAGGGGCATCCACGCAATCTAGCGGTTGGCTACCAGAAGCTTTATGGCTCGAACAAGAAGTGGAAAAAGCGGTATGGCTATCATAAGCGCTCGCTATCTGAGACAGCAATGTATCGCGTGAAACAGCTACTTGGAGCCTCACTCACTCTTCGTTATTACAATGCACAAGTTGGGAAGACTTACGCTATGCTCAAAGTACTCAATAAGTTGACTGGGATAGGTATGCCCAAAACTCAATATATCGTTTAAAGGCGAACGATTTAGCTAGCGTTCGCTCTTTAGCAACAAAGCCGTAAATTTGACAAAAATTATAGACATAAGGAGCGAATAGTTCGTGATAAGATTCGTAAAAGTGAGAAAGTTCACTTTTGTGGAGTTATGTCATGAATCGTAAAACTGGTGCAGCACTTCTTTCTGTCTGTTCAAACTGTGGACTTATTGTGATGAAAGTTGTTGCCGGTATCTTCGGTGGTTCGGTGAGTATTATTTCTGAAGCGATACACTCAGCTATGGATTTGATTGCTGCGCTGATTGCCTTGTTTGCTGTAAGACGATCGGATTTACCTCCGGATGCTAATCACCCTTACGGACATAGCAAAATTGAGAATATTTCAGGAGTTTTAGAAGCCTTGCTAATTCTGGGAGCGGCGGGATGGATAGTTTTCGAGGCGGTAGAAAGGTTGCTTGATCCGCAACCTGTCAGTGCAATAGGATTAGGGGTTGTAGTGATGCTGATTTCCGCGTTGATCAACGTTTTGGTATCACAACACTTGTACCGGGTAGCACGAGAAGAAGAGTCTGTCGCTTTGGAGGCAGATGCGTTGCATCTGAAAGTCGACGTTGTTACTTCAGTGGGTGTGGCGGCGGGGCTGGGGCTTATGCTGATCGCTAGTTACTTTGGTTATAACTGGTACTTTATTGATTCAATTGTTGCTATTGGTGTTGCACTATTCATCACCCGTGAAGGCTTTGACATGTTGCGTAATGCGTTTCGGCCTTTGCTTGATCACAGTATTTCTGAACAAGAGCTGACTTTGACTATTGAAACCATACGCAGCGTGTGCGGACCTGGCATAGATTTCTATCGACTGCGTACCCGCTATGCTGGGCGCAGCCGCCACATTGATTTCCATCTTACCGTCCCGAAACAGATGTGCGTTGAGCGTGCACACCAGAAGTGCGATGAAATCGAAGCAGCCATCATGGCAGTGCTGCCGAATGCCGAGGTGCTGATTCATGTTGAACCGACGTAAAGCCATCGAATAACTTAAGCGAACTGTAAATGTCCCATAGTCTTCGTACCGAAATATCGATGTCAGGTGTTCTATGGGGAAAAAAGCAGATAGTAGGTAAAATAGGCTTTGTTGCTGAATTCAGCTAAAGAGCGAACGCTAGCTAAATCGTTCGCCTTTAAACGATATATTGAGTTTTGGGCATACCTATCCCAGTCAACTTGTTGAGTACTTTGAGCATAGCGTAAGTCTTCCCAACTTGTGCATTGTAATAACGAAGAGTGAGTGAGGCTCCAAGTAGCTGTTTCACGCGATACATTGCTGTCTCAGATAGCGAGCGCTTATGATAGCCATACCGCTTTTTTCACTTCTTGTTCGAGCCATAAAGCTTCTGGTAGCCAACCGCTAGATTGCGTGGATGCCCCTTTTCCCAGAAGGCGCCTCCCTCACGTGGAGGGATTAGAGGGATCGCTTTCTTAACTCTAATCACCCTGTGGCACTCCCTTGTATCGTATGCGCCATCTCCCGAGATCTCCTTGATGGCTCGGCGTGTTTGTTTGAGTCGATTGGGGAGTACTTCAGCATCGGTTACGCCTGATAGTGTCAGCTCAGCTGCGATAATTTCATGAGTATCGGTATCAACAGCAAGATGGAGTTTACGCCAGACTCGATAAAGCGCTTCTAGCGCCTTTAAATGTAAGGAAAAGATGCGCTTTACCATGAGGGCAATTGTGATAGCTAGATCACTAAACAATCGCGGTCTTCCACGTCTATCCTGTTTAGGTTGTTTCCACTCAGTTATCGCCTCTTCGTCAATCCAAAACGTGAGTAAACCTCGATTGACTAAAGAGTTATTGTACTTGCGCCAGTTAGTGGTTTTATAGCGAGGTTTTGGCATGAAATCAAAGTAAGTGAATGCACGTCCCTGATCTGATCGTAAAATTCTGATTTAGTTCATTCGATTTCTGCAACAAAGCCGTTGGAAACCCCTTTAGTGAAATGGGAGGAATATCTGGTGATGCTTGCGGGTATATTCTGGGAACATTAACTGGTGATGTGTCAACTACGTAAACCATAAAAATACCCTCAAAAAATAAGCCTTTAATGAGGGTAGTTCACTTTTCCAGACTATGAAAATCTACAGTTTAGTTTTCCATAAAAAGATCTACATAGTAACGAACTCTTCACTACCCGTTGGGTGTATTGCCACAACTGAATCAAAATCGGCCTTGGTTGCGCCCATTTTCATGGCTACGCCAAAGCCTTGAATCATTTCATCAACCGCAAAACCGATGCCGTGTAGGCCAACAACGGTTTCTTCAGGGCCAGCGCATACTAGTTTCATTTTGCATGGTTGACGGTGAGAGGTGACGGCAGTGTACATGGCCGTGAAGCTAGAGGTATATACTTTGACATTCTCTTCGCCATATTGCGCTTGGGCTTCTTGCGTGGTGAGGCCAATTGTGCCGATTGGCGGATGGCTAAAGACTACGGTCGGGACTAGTTTGTAATCCATCTTCGCATCGGTTTTGCCATTAAAAAGGCGCTCTGAAAGTTGACGGCCTGCTTTGACGGCAACTGGTGTGAGCTCGATACCGCCTTCCATGATATCGCCGACACAGTAAATGCCCGCGACGTTGGTTTGCTGGTACTCATCAACCTTAATATAACCTTGTGCATTAGTTGCCACACCCGTTGCTGCTAGGTTTATCGCATCGGTTGCTGGGTGGCGGCCGATTGCCCAAATGAGCGTATCAACGTTTTGGCTTTGGCCATTTTCAAGGTGTAGAGTCAGGCTGCCATCGGCTTCTTTGATCACTTCTTTTGGCACTGAATGAGTATGTAATGTTGGGCCTTCCGCCGCCATGACTTCAGTGAGTGTTTCGATGATCATGGGATCAAAGCTGCGCAGTGGTGATTCTTTGCGCACGTAAAGGTGCGTTTCAGTGCCGAGTGCGTTGAGTACGCCCGCGATTTCAACCGCAATATAACCTGCGCCCACAACCGCGACGCGTTTAGGCTGTTCGGTCAAGTCAAAGAAACCATTGGAATCAATGCCGTATTGCGCCCCTGGGATAGCCGGAATGGTTGGGCGTCCGCCAACGGCAATCAGGATATGGTCTGCTGTGTAGTGTTCACCGTTTACTTCTACGGTTTTTGCATCAACAAAGCGTGCAAAACCGCGGATCACTTCCACTTTATTATTGCCCAATACGCGGTCGTATGATTGATGAATACGGCCAATATACGCTTGGCGGCTCTCAATCAGTTTTGACCAATCTAATCCTTTGACATCGACATCGAAGCCGTAATCTTTGGCATAAAGGTGCATTGCTTCAGCAATTTGCGCGCCATGCCACATCACTTTTTTCGGAACACAACCGACGTTGACACAAGTGCCGCCAAGGTCTTTGGCTTCAATCAGTGCGACTTTCGCACCATACATTGCCGCGCGATTCGCTGAAGCGATACCACCAGAGCCACCACCGATACAGATATAATCAAAATGCGTTGTCATTACTTTCTCCATTATTCTTTTTTCATCCTGTTTGACCTTGGTTTTGTACGGTGTTGGCAACCATAGCAAGGCGAAAAAGGTTCTCTACTTCTTTGATAGATTGGGTCAGTTTATTCTGGTACAACCCATTCGACTTTAAAATGACCGGTTACCGGGGCAATCGCTTGCTGAAGAAACGGTAAAATTTCCTGCATTTGCCCTTCCAGTGTCCACGGTGGGTTAATCACTATCATGCCTGAAGCGGTCATGCCACGTTCATGGGTGTCTGGCGATACGCCCAATTCAATTTGTAAGATTTTGCGAATACCGAGGCTTGCCAGCCCTTCAAGCAAGTCCTCAATGGTGTCGCGATTCACTACGGGATACCAAATGGCGTAGATACCCGTCGCCCAGCGCTTATAACTTTGGGCAATGGCTCTTACGACATCGCTGTACTCTTTGGCCAATTCGTAAGGGGGATCGATCAACACTAAGCCGCGACGCTCTTTCGGTGGCAGGCTACCGATTAAGCGTTGGAAACCATCTTCTTTGTAAATCGATACCTGACGATCTCGGTGGAACTCTTGCTCGAGCAAAGGGTAATCGCTCGGATGCAATTCAGTGAGCACCATACGATCCTGCGCGCGTAGATGAGCACGCGCCACACGCGGTGAGCCGGGGTAGTAGCGTAACTCTTCGCTTTCATTGAGCGCTTTTACTGCCTCAAGGTAGCTTTGAATGGCTGGTGGCGTTACATTTTGTTGCCAAATACGAGCAATCCCTTGTTTATATTCACCGGTTTTTTCTGACCATTCATGGGTCAAGTCATAACGGCCCACGCCAGAATGGGTGTCATGATAAACAAAAGGCTTCTCTTTTTGCTGTAATGCATTGAGGACAAGGCTTTGTACGATATGCTTTAATACATCCGCGTGGTTGCCCGCGTGAAAACTGTGGCGATAACTTAGCAAAATAGGCTCTCAAAACACCCCAAATGGAGTGTGTTTCATCAATCAAACGTATTGGCTGATTATACGCCACTATTGAAAATTGCTGAACCTACCTATATTTACTATTTCAGATAAACAAAATCGACGGTTGCCGTGAAACAATCAGTGACTGTTGCAGAAAAAAGCATCAACGTGCAGGCGCGTCTTAACTTAAAAGGAATGTTTTATGTCTAATCCACTTCTCACTTTCACGGATTTACCGCCGTTTTCCGCCATTAAGCCAGAGCATGTGAAGCCTGCGGTTGAGAAAGCGATAGAAGATTGCCGCACCGAAATTGAAAAACGCCTTGCTGGCAATAGCACCCCAACGTGGCAAAACTTGATTGCACCCATTGAAGAGGTGGATGATCGCTTAAGCCGTATTTGGTCGCCAGTGAGCCACCTTAATTCCGTGCTCAATAGCGATGAAATGCGTGATGCGTACGAAAGCTGTTTGCCGCTGCTGTCTGAATACGGCACTTGGGTTGGGCAACATAAAGGCCTGTTTGAAGCCTATAAGAGCATGAAAGCCAGCGATACTTTTTCCTCGCTCTCTCAAGCGCAGCAAAAAACCATCAATGATGCACTGCGTGATTTTGAGCTATCGGGTATCGGCTTGCCATTGGCAGAGCAAAAACGGTACGGCGAGATCAGTAAACGTCAATCTGAGTTGGGTTCTAAGTTCTCTAATAACGTACTGGATGCCACGATGGGCTGGACCAAGCACATTACCGACGCCAATCAATTAGCGGGCATGCCAGAATCGGCGTTGGCAGCTGCACAAGCGGCGGCGCAAGCCAAAGAGCTCGATGGTTATTTATTAACGCTCGACATTCCTTCTTATCTGCCAGTGATGACTTATTGTGATAACCAAGCTCTGCGCAAAGAGCTTTATGAAGCGTATGTTACGCGTGCCTCGGATCGCGGGCCAAATGCGGGCAAGTGGGATAACAGCGAAATCATCGCTGAGAAGCTCAAACTGCGTCATGAAATAGCCCGTATGCTCGGTTTTAATACCTACAGTGAAAAATCACTGGCGACCAAAATGGCGCAAACGCCCGATCAAGTGTTAGGGTTTTTAAATGATTTAGCCACTAAAGTGAAACCGCAAGGTGAGCGTGAAGTAGAAGAGTTGCGTCAATTTGCGCAGCAAGAGTTTGGCGTGACCACGCTAGAGTTGTGGGATATCGCTTACTACAGCGAAAAACAGAAACAGCACTTGTTTGATATTTCAGATGAAGAGCTGCGCCCTTATTTCCCAGAGTCGAAAGTGGTGAGCGGCCTATTTGAAGTACTCAACCGCGTATTTGGCATGAGCGTAAAAGAGCGCTCTGGGGTTGATACTTGGCATCCATCGGTGCATTTTTTCGATATTTTTGATTCGAAAGGATCACTGCGTGGCAGCTTCTATCTCGACCTGTATGCACGCGAACATAAGCGTGGCGGCGCGTGGATGGATGATTGCCGTGGCCGCCGTATCACTCAAAATGGCGAGCTACAAACACCAGTGGCTTATTTGACCTGTAACTTTAATCGCCCAATCGGTGATAAACCTGCGTTATTTACTCATGATGAAGTGGTCACTTTGTTCCATGAGTTTGGACACGGGATCCACCACATGTTGACTCAAGTTGAAGTGGGTGCGGTATCTGGCATCAATGGTGTACCGTGGGATGCAGTTGAACTGCCAAGTCAGTTCCTTGAAAATTGGTGCTGGGAAGAAGAGGCGTTAGCGTTTATTTCAGGTCATTACGAAACGGGTGAACCGCTACCGAAAGAAATGCTCGATAAAATGCTCGCGGCGAAAAACTTCCAGTCAGCGATGTTTATTTTGCGCCAACTTGAATTTGGTTTGTTCGATTTCACCTTGCACACCACTTACGATCCCGAAGTAGGCCCGCAAGTGTTGGAAACTCTCGCCCAAGTGAAAAAGAAAGTGGCCGTGTTACCAAGCCTCGAATGGAACCGTTTCTCACACAGCTTTAGCCACATCTTTGCTGGCGGTTACAGCGCAGGTTACTACAGCTACTTATGGGCAGAAGTGCTTTCGGCGGATGCGTTTTCTCGCTTTGAGGAAGAGGGAATTTTTAACCCACAGACTGGGCAAAGTTTCTTGAACAACATCCTTGAAATGGGTGGTAGTGAAGAGCCGATGGAGCTATTTAAACGCTTTAGAGGCCGCGAGCCGCAAATTGATGCGTTGCTGCGTCATGCGGGGATCGCCGCGTAGTCACGCGCTTAAAATGCGATGAAGCTCGAATTAGCCCACCTTTGCGGTGGGTTTTTCATTTTTGAATGCCCAGAAAAATGTGATAGAGACGAGCATCTTGCCGCGATTTGAGGTTATAATCTGGGCAATTATGTATAAATAACCAGTAGCTTAGCCATGATGGATCCTTCTCTCTTACTCGACGGTCTCAACGATAAACAGCGCGAAGCGGTTGCCGCGCCTTTAGAAAACTTGCTGGTGCTTGCCGGAGCGGGGAGTGGTAAAACCCGAGTATTGGTGCATCGCATTGCTTGGCTTATCTCGGTTGAAAACGCCTCGCCTTTTTCAATCATGTCGGTGACTTTTACCAACAAAGCGGCGGCGGAAATGCGTGGCCGAATTGAAGAGTTGATGATGGGCAGTGCATCGGGCATGTGGAATGGTACCTTCCACGGTATTTGCCACCGTATTTTACGCGCTCACTATCTTGACGCTCGCCTGCCTGAGGATTTTCAGATCCTCGATTCTGAAGATCAACTGCGTTTGCTGCGTCGTTTAATCAAAGCACAAAACTTAGATGAGAAGCAGTGGCCTACGCGCCAGGTGTGCTGGTGGATTAACGGTAAAAAAGATGAAGGTCTTCGTCCGAAGCACATCGATGCGTACCGCGATCCCGTGACTCAAACCTATTTGCAGCTTTATTCCGCCTACCAAGAGGCGTGCGATCGCGCAGGTTTGGTTGATTTTGCCGAAATTTTGCTGCGTTGCCACGAGATGTTGCGTGATAAGCAGCACATTCGTGAACATTATCAAGCGCGCTTTAAACACATCTTGGTCGACGAATTTCAAGACACCAATAACATCCAATACGCGTGGCTGCGCATGATGGCTGGGCGCGATTGCCACGTGATGATCGTCGGTGATGATGATCAGTCCATTTATGGCTGGCGTGGTGCCAAAATTGAAAACCTCGAAAAATTCACGCAGGAATTTCCGAGCGTTAATACCATTCGTTTAGAGCAAAACTACCGTTCAACCAAAACCATTTTGCAAGCCTCGAACGCACTGATCGCGAACAACACCGAGCGAATGGGTAAAGAGCTCTGGACAGATGGCAGCGAAGGCGAGCCAATTTCTATCTATTCGGCCTACAACGATCTTGATGAGGCGCGTTTTACCGTCAATAAAATCAAAGAGTGGCGAGATAAAGGTGGCGCATTAGAGGATTGTGCGATGCTTTATCGCAACAACGCCCAATCTCGTGTTTTGGAAGAAGCCTTGATTCAAGCAGGCTTGCCCTATCGCATCTACGGCGGCATGCGCTTCTTCGAGCGCCAAGAGATCAAAGATGCGTTAAGTTACTTGCGTTTGATGTCTAACCGCAATGATGATTCGGCCTTTGAGCGAGTCGTAAATACGCCACCGCGTGGTTTGGGTGATAAAACGCTGGAAACCATTCGTTTTGCGGCGCGAGATCGCGGTTGTACCTTGTGGCAAGCGAGCCTTGTGCTGTTGGAAGAAAAAGTGCTCACAGGACGTGCGGCAAGCGCATTAAGCCGGTTTATTGAACTGGTCAATGCCCTTGAAGATGATAGCGCTGAGATGCCGTTACACAGTCAAACCGACCATGTAATCAAAACCTCAGGTTTGTTTGAGATGTATCAGCTTGAAAAGGGTGAAAAGTCTAAAGCCAGAATTGAAAACTTGGAAGAGCTAGTCACCGCAACACGTCAATTTGAAAAGCCAGAAGAAGCGGATGAGATGAGCATGTTGGCGGCCTTTTTAACCCACGCAGCGCTGGAAGCGGGCGAAGGGCAGGCTGACGAATTTGATGATGCCGTACAGTTAATGACACTGCACAGCGCGAAAGGGTTAGAGTTCCCGTTGGTGTTTATGGTTGGCGTTGAAGAGGGCATGTTCCCTAGCCAAATGTCGGCCGAAGAAGCGGGGCGATTGGAAGAGGAGCGCCGTTTGTGCTACGTCGGAATGACGCGCGCCATGCAAAAGCTCTACATTACTTACGCTGAAATTCGCCGTTTATACGGTCAGGATAAATACCATAAGCCGTCACGCTTTATCCGTGAGCTGCCAGAAAAGTGCCTTGATGAAGTGCGCATGAAAGCGCAAGTGAGCCGACCAAGCAGTGCCGGGCGTTTTAGTCAAACAGCGGTCAAAGAGAACTTTAACGAGACAGGCTTTAGCTTGGGCGCACGCGTGAAACACCCTATTTTTGGTGAAGGCACCATCATTAATTTCGAAGGTAGTGGCCCGCAAAGTCGAGTGCAAGTCGCTTTTAACGGTGAAGGCATTAAATGGCTAGTGACTGCTTATGCCAAGCTAGAGAAACTATGATCTTCCTTGTACGAAGAAAGGGTACTTTTCTTTGCTGAGATGGTTGGATTGTTCTCCTCCCTCTTTGAGGGGGAGGCAGGGAGGGGGTGTTTATGGCGTTGTTTAAACCAAATACCTAACCTAGTTGTTCAAGATATGAAAGCTGGATAACTCATCTACTTATCCGATCCAAAAGAAAAACCCCGAGGGCTTGCGCCCTGCGGGGTTATAGTCTTACTTGCAGCAATCCAGCTACGAAAGTGCTCCATGCATCAAATCCATGATAGTGGCTGAATTCCGTCAGCTTAATCCGTTCTTCGCCTTCCTAGCGGTGTCCTTGGTGACTTCCTAGTCTGCTAACCATCCACGTTAGCGCGCTTCACTTGTTCCTTGAGCGGTGTCCTTTACATCATCCTGATGTTCAGTCCTTGCCTCGTCCAGAGGTGTCCATCGTCTTTCCTTAGTAGTAACCATCCTAGCTACTATTGCGTCCATTCAATGTCCAATTTGCTTTCCGTGCCGACCATCCATCCTGAGCAGTCGTCTCTTCATCCTGAAGATGACCAATCCGTGGTGCTTTCCTGTTCCGTGTCAGAATCCTTCCGACAAGGTTCATATTACCCATCTCTAATTTATCGGCAATGCTAGAGAAACTCTTTTTTCGCAAAGGGTTTCTCTATCTGGTTATTATTTTATTTAAAATCAATCAGTTAAGTTTTTTGGTGTTGATTTTCCTACTCAAAAAGCGATATTTGCTCACTCGCTTGTAAGAGATCTCGCACAAAAATGGGCGCGAATCGCTGCATCAATGGCTAAGGCTAAGCAGCGCTTGCAATAAAATAAGTCCACCGATGAGCGTAAAAATGATGCCACATACCGCATCAATATACACAGTGAGTGATTGCAAACGTTTTTGTAGGCGGGCGGTGGAGAGCATCCACGCCAAGGTTGAGAACCACATAAAAGAGAGCCCCCAAAGAATCAGCAAGGCGATACCTTTACCTGAAAAGGACATCCCCACAGGCACTAAACTCGACATTAAGCTGATAAAAAAGACCAAAGCTTTTGGATTAAAAATATTGGTGATAAAACCGCGGGAAAAGGCTTGGCGTTGATTTTCGATCAGCTTGTAGCGCTCATTGTTGACTCCGACAGCTTGTGGCGATCGCCAGGTGGCGTAGATGGATTTGAGTGCGCCCAAGCCTAAATAGAATAAATACCCCCCGCCGGCCAGTTGCACCATCGCAAACAGTGCGGGTTGTTGATGCACCAAATAGCTTATCCCTGTGAGGCTAAGCAATGAGTGAATGACAATGCCACATGATAACCCTAGCGCAATAAAAACTCCGGTTCTGCGACCGTAACGGGTGGAATTTTGTACCACCAGTGCCACATCTGGGCCGGGGCTTAATAATGCCATAAAATGTACGCCAGCCAATGTGGCCAATATGGAAAGTTCGTTCATGTATTCTCCTCATGTTTTACGGTGAGTATGCGTGGAGAAAACGTGCTTGCCTTGTAAATTTCTGACAGTTTGGTTAGTAAAGTGTGCGATTGATGGCGGAGGGTGGCAGGCCAAAGGTTGCTTTGAACGCCTTACTGAAATGGGCTTGATCATAAAAACCGACTTGATAGGCGACTTCAGTGCTAGAGGTGCCGGTTTTCAACAATTTCATCGCTTGCTCTAAACGTAAACGCAATAACCACGCATAAGGTGTGATGCCCGTTTGCGCCTTGAAATGGCGCTGAAACTGAGTGGGTGAAAGCTGGCAAAGCTGAGCGAGTTGTTCAAGGCGGATTGGTTGGTCGAGTTGACTGAGTACCCACTCTTTCAGCGTGGCGAGGTTGCGCTGGCCAAGCGGTTTAACCTCCGGCAGTTTCAAGTGGCTATAGCGTTCAAGTAAAGGTGTGAACCCTTGGTAGGGTAAGCAATCTTTAGCGAGTTGACTGAGCTTATCCTGCTTCATGGTGTGATGAAGTTGCAGCAGTGAGCAAAAAAGTGGCGCGTCATCGACTATTAACTGCTCAAAACCCAGCACTTGTTCAATCTGCTTGGCTTCTAAGGTTTGCTGTAGCCAAGTAGGTTCAATAGCAAACACTTGCACTTGGTAGCCAGAGCCATTGTGCGCTTGCCCATCGTGCAGTTCATCTGGCGACATCAGAACTACGCCGCCCCGTTGTACCTGATGCCAAGCGCCTTGGTGGTAGAAGCGCTGCGTTCCTTGAGTGATAAGGCCAATATGAATATCAAGATGGTAGTGGCGATCAAACGCAAACTGACGATAGTCTGCATCAATCAGACCGATCGCAGGATAGGCCGTTTGGCTGTAGCTCACTTTATCCATAGAGACCAAAATTTAGGGTTGAATAATGCAAGCTTAGCCAGCCATGTCGCCACTGTCTTGTAAAAAATGATCACAGAGCCCTCGATCGCTTTGACGAACGAGGGGAATAAACAATCCTAATTAAACGGATGCCCGTTGAGCGCGTCGCGCGGTTCGGCCTGTTTTTAAACCATCAAAACTGAACAGCAACAATGCAGCCCAAATAAAGGCAAAAGTAATGGCTTTATCACTAGAGAAGGCTTCACCGTAAACCAAGACAGCGAGCAAAAACATCAAGCTTGGGCCGATGTATTGGAAGAAACCCAGCGTTGAAAGTTTTAAACGCGTTGCTGCTCCTGTGAAACAAAGCAAAGGCAAGGTCGTGATGACGCCAGCTGCGATCAGCAGTAGGTTGAGGTTAAGCGGATTGAGCGCCATATCTGAAGTTGGCGAGCTGGCGATAAACAACAGATAAATCAACGCCGCGGGTAACATTACCAAGGTTTCGATAAACAAACCTGTTTGGGCATCAACCGCCACTTTTTTACGCAGTAAGCCATACAAGCCAAAAGTGGTCGCCAAAGCGATGGCGACCACAGGAATCGAACCAAACACAATTAACTGAATGGCCACACCAATGGTGGCTAGCGCTACCGCGACCCACTGCAGTTTGCGTAATCGCTCACCAAGAAAAAGCATGCCGAGCACCACATTGAGCAGTGGGTTAATGTAATAGCCTAAACTGGCATCTAACATATGATTAGCATTGATCGCCCAGATGAAAATTAACCAGTTCACCGCAACCAGACAAGCGGTGGTCATTAGATAGATCATCTTTGATTTATGAGTAATCACACTGCGTACACTACGCCAGTTGCGGCCAAAATGAAGTAGTGCTGCTAACAAGAAAAACGACCACACTACGCGGTGAGTGAGGATCTCAAGTGCAGGAATATTGTTGATTGCTTTAAAATAGATCGGTGCGATGCCCCACATAGTGTAAGCACCAATAGCGAGTAAAACGCCTTGTCTGGAGCGTTGTTGTTCTTCTGCGGTCATGATGAATTCTCAAAGGAGTGAAGTGCTGAGCCAGCGAAACGATTCGACAGTATATACTGTTCCTCAAGTAAGTTGCAGCTTTGTTAATCAACCGCCTACTCGGGAGTTTGAGTGGCGAATAATGGCCGAGAATCAAGTGATTCGCTTTACCGCTACATTTTGCGGTTTTATTCACCATCGAACCCCACTACAATAAGACGCTTTGCGGTATAGCGGTTGCTCTACCCCTTTTGTTCACCCTTGGAAATTTCATGACCGCAACGTTAATGGCTCAACAAACCGATCCTCAACCTGAGACACCGCACAGTATTTTACAGACTGTGTTCGGTTATCAGTCGTTTCGTGTCGGCCAGCAAGAGGTGATTGACGCTTCGTTAGCGGGGCAAGATAGCTTAGTTATCATGCCAACGGGTGGGGGGAAATCGCTCTGTTATCAGATCCCTGCGTTAGTCAAAGAGGGCATCACTTTAGTCATCTCGCCGCTCATTTCGTTGATGAAAGACCAAGTGGATCAGCTCAAAGCCAACGGTGTCGCGGCTGAGTGTATTAATTCAAGTATGTCACGTGAGATGCTGATGTCGGTGTATAACCGAATGAACGCGGGGCAACTGAAGCTGATTTACGCGTCGCCTGAGCGCGTTTTGATGCCCGATTTCATCGAACGCTTGCAGCAGTTGCCATTGGCGATGATTGCCGTGGATGAAGCACACTGTATTTCTCAATGGGGGCACGATTTTCGCCCTGAGTATGCGGCGTTAGGCCAACTTAAACAGCATTTTTCATACGTGCCTTTTATGGCGCTGACGGCAACGGCTGATGACGCCACGCGCGTGGATATTTTGCACCGTTTGCAGTTGCAAGAACCGCATGTCTATCTGGGCAGCTTTGATCGCCCTAATATCCGCTATACCTTGGTCGAAAAGCACAAACCGGTTTCACAGGTGATCCGCTATCTTGATACGCAAAGAGGGCATTGCGGCATCATTTACTGTGGCAGTCGCAAAAAAGTAGAAATGCTGACAGAAAAACTGTGCAACAACCATTTACGAGCAGCCAGTTACCATGCGGGTATGGACGCCGATGAGCGCGCTTATGTGCAAGAAGCATTTCAGCGTGATGACATTCAGATAGTGGTTGCTACCGTCGCATTTGGAATGGGGATTAATAAACCCAACGTGCGTTTTGTGGTGCATTTTGATATTCCGCGCAACATCGAATCTTACTATCAAGAGACCGGGCGCGCCGGGCGAGACGGTTTACCAGCCGAAGCGATGATGCTCTATGATCCAGCCGACATCAGTTGGCTGCGTCGAATGTTAGATGAGAAGCCGGAAGGGCCACAAAAACAGGTGGAAAGCCATAAGTTGGGCGCGATGAGTGCTTTTGCTGAAGCACAAACTTGCCGCCGCCAAGTGTTGCTCAATTATTTTGGTGAATATCGAGATAAACCTTGCGGCAACTGCGATATCTGCCTTGATCCCCCCAAGCATTTCGATGCCACGCAAGAGGCGCAAAAAGCATTATCGTGCGTTTATCGCGTCAACCAAAGTTTCGGTATTGGTTATGTGGTGGAAGTGATGCGCGGTATGCAAAATATCCGTATTCGTGAAAATGGCCACGACAAGCTCACGACTTACGGCATTGGTCGCGATCATAGCCATGATTATTGGGTGAGTATTTTCCGTCAGTTGATCCATAAAGGGTTGTTGCAGCAAAACATTACTCGCAATTCGACCTTGCAGTTGACGGAAGAGGCGCGACCGCTGCTGCGTGGAGAAATGCCATTAGAGTTAGCTATTCCACGCTTAGACACAGCCGCTCGTGCGGCGAAATCAGATAAGTTATCCAACAAAAACTACGACAAACCACTGTTTGCCAAATTGCGTAAATTGCGTAAATCGATTGCTGATGAAGATGGCCTGCCGCCTTACGTGGTCTTTAGCGATGCGACCTTAATTGATATGGCGGAAATATTGCCCACTTCGTACGGAGAAATGTTGGCCGTTAACGGCGTTGGGCAACGCAAGCTTGAAAAATACGCCGACCCATTTTTAGACCTGATTCAGGAGCACTTAACCCACCATGGCTGAGTTCGGTTTAGCACACAATTTACAAGATGAAGGGCGACTCGTCCTGAGTACACCGCGTTTTGATGTCGATACTTTTCCTGCACTAGGCGAGCGTTTGGTCAAGCAGCTTTCGGCTACAGTGATAGAAAAACAGTGGGATGCGGACATTCACTCATGGTTGATTGATTTTGAAGGTTGCTTACTTTTTCTCAAAGCCGAGCATTACAGCGAGTCGGTTTGGCTTGAAGCACTTGCCATCAAAGAGAGCCAAGAAGAGTTGGCGTTTCTCGCGCAATTATTAGCGCGAGGTTTCTAAGCGTATAGATCAACTCTGCATATCCGCCTTTTGGTCCTTCATTATTAAGCCGCCATTGCTTATGATGAGGCAAACATCAAGGAGGCTGGCGTGAAATTTGAGTCGATTCATCAAGAAGTTATCTCCGTTGAGCGTTTTTCATGGCGCTGCTTACGCTATGCGGCGATCGCTGCGTTACTGCTGTTGACTGGCCTCATTCCCGGAGTGGTGGGTTTTGTCTACCTAGCTGATCTCCCGGCGGCGCAAGCGTGGTTGAATGCGCTTTCGATGGTCAGTGGTCTCGAGCTTCCCTACCCAATAATAAATCTGCATCTTGCGCCGAGCTTGCATCTCTTTTTAGCCTTTTACAGCTTATTTATCGAAACGGTCTTTTTCGTTTCATTGGCTACCCTATTTGCACCGATCATTCATCGCGTTTTTCATCGCATGCACTGCATTGAAGAGAGCGATTAATTCCGTTAAAAGATTTGACGAATATCAGATGAAATGTCTTGGATCAATTGACGCGCCGACTCGTCTCTTTGCTGTACAAGAGTAATAAACAACAGGTCGGTTAGAACGTTCTGCGCGGTGCGAGAGGCGATGGATGAGCTGCGATGTTCACTTTCATCGGCAATCGTATCAAAAGAGAGATCGGCTAATTCACGTAATCGATTTTTCTTCGGAGAGGTGAGCGCGATAACGCTTGCTCCTTGCTGCTTGGCCGCTTCGGCGGCAATCAAAATCTCTTTTCTCTCTCCTGAAAATGAAATCACAATTTGAACATCTTGCGCACCCAGCGTGCGTGCGGTGGCGATTTGTACGTGGCTATCTTGTTCTGTGAGCGCTGTGATGCCTAATTTCAGGAGCTTAAAAGCCAAATCTTTTGCGGTGAGCGCAGAGCCGCCGATACCGATAATTTGCACGCGGTTGGCGAGGTTTATCCACCGTACTGCTTGGTTGAAATGGGGAAATGAAAGCGCGTTGGTGGTGTGAAACATCGCCTCTGTTTTCGCTTGCACTAATTTTTGTGCGATCACCGCCAGTGGGTCGTCAGCCAGAATATTGCTGTGCAATGGCGTGGTCTGAAACGCCAATTTACGGCCAAGCTCTTCGGCCAGCGCTAACTTAAACTCACTGTAGCCCCTAAAGCCAATTTTCTGGGTAAATTTGACAATGCTCGATTGGCTGACTTTTGCGTGTTCGGCCAATGCTTGGCTGGTGGCGAGCGCGGCTTTTTCTGGATGAGCGATGATCCAATCGGCGATTTGTAATTCACTGCGAGAGAGTTGAGTGCGGCGGCTGACGATTTTATGCATCACAGACATGCGCGATCCTTGTATTTTTTAGAATAAATTATTCCAAATTTAAAATAACGAACATTAGTGTAGTGTATTGTATTAACTAGCCTTTTGTTCAGAGGCTTAAAAGATATCGGTGCATTGTAGGCCATTATTCCATGCAATGACTGGTCAAAGAATAACCTTTGTTGTGATTTTTGTCACTAAAATGGAATATTTTATTCCATAGAATCGCCCTCAGTTCCGAATTCAAACCGAGAAATAGACGATGAACCTAGACCTAACCCAGTTGGTTACCGAAAGCCGCAACCCTGCCAGTGCTGACATTGACACCCTTTCCACCTTAGAGATGCTGCAAGTCATTAACCATGAAGATCAACTGGTCGCGTTGGCGGTTGAAAAAACCTTACCGCAGATAGCGCAAGCGGTGGATGCCATTACCTTGGCATTTCAAGCGGGTGGACGTTTGATCTACATGGGAGCGGGAACCTCCGGTCGCTTGGGGATTTTAGATGCTAGCGAGTGCCCACCCACCTACGGCTCTGATCCTAAACAAGTGGTTGGGCTTATTGCGGGCGGACACCCAGCAATTCTTAAAGCGGTTGAAAATGCCGAAGACAATGTTGAGCTTGGGCAAAGCGATCTGAAAAATATTAATTTGACCCGCAACGATGTGGTGGTGGGTATCGCCGCCAGTGGTCGCACACCCTATGCGCTAGGCGGCATGGCTTACGCTAAATCACTGGGTGCAACGGTTGTGGCAGTAGTGTGCAACCCAGATTGCGCGATGCAGCACGCGGCTGACATTGCCATTGTGCCTGTGGTGGGCGCGGAAGTGGTCACGGGCTCTTCACGTATGAAAGCGGGCACGGCGCAAAAACTGGTGCTTAACATGTTAACCAGCGGCGCGATGATTCGTTGCGGTAAAGTGTTTGGCAACCTCATGGTCGATGTCGAGGCGACCAACGCTAAGTTGATTCAGCGCCAAAATAACATTGTGGTCGAAGCGACTGGTTGCAGTAAAGAGGAAGCAGAACAAGCACTGAGCGCCTGCCATCGTCACTGTAAAACCGCCATTGTAATGATTCTTGCGGGGCTAAGCGCCGAGCAAGCGACGCAAAAACTGGCCAAGCATAATGGTTTTATTCGCGCGGCACTGAATGATCAATAACCCGACTGGATCTATCCAAGGATGTCCCAATGGCAAAAATAACCTCAAATATGATCGCCAAGCTGCTTAGTGCAGTCGGTGGTAGTGGCAATATCGGTAAGTGTGGCAACTGCATGACGCGCTTACGTTTAACATTAAATAATACGGCATTGGCCGATCAGGCTCTGCTGAAAACCCTTCCCGGCGTAATGAGCGTGGTGGAGAGTGACCAACAACTGCAGATCATTTTAGGCCCAGGCAAAGCGCAAACGGCGGCCGATATGATGAATGAGATGATCGCCAACGGTGACGGTACTGAGACGGATATGGCCGTAACTGCAGATCTATCCGCGATTGCTGCTGAGCAGAAAAAGCAGATGAAGAGTAAACAGACCAGCGGCGTACAACGTTTTTTAAGCAAATTTGCGACCATTTTTACGCCGCTGATCCCCGGTTTCATTGCTGCGGGTTTGTTGCTTGGTTTTGCCACTTTGCTGGAGCAAATGTTCGTTATCGATCAATCGCCTAGCCAGTTTATGCTCGATCTCATTACTTATATGAAAGTGTTTGGTAAAGGGCTATTTGCTTTCTTGAGTATTTTAATTGGTTATAACGCGCAGCAAGCCTTCGGTGGCTCGGGTGTTAATGGTGCCATTTTAGCTTCGCTGTTTGTGCTGGGGTATAACCCAGAGGCGACAACGGGTATCTACTCGGGTATGAGTGAATTCTTTGGCTTCGCCATTGACCCACGCGGCAACATCATCGGGGTACTATTGGCCTCTATTTTGGGCGCGCAAGTAGAACGTAAAGTGCGCCAATACATGCCTGATGATTTGGATATGATCTTAACCTCTGTGGTGACGTTACTCATTATGGGCGCGGTGACTTTCTTGGTGATCATGCCGATTGGTGGTGAGCTGTTTAAAGGCATGTCATGGTTGTTTTTGAACCTCAATGATAACCCGTTGGGCGCGGCGTTACTGTCGGGTTTGTTCTTAATTTCGGTGGTGTTTGGTATTCACCAAGGATTTGTGCCAGTCTATTTTGCGCTGATGGATGTACAAGGTTTTAACTCTCTGTTTCCTATTTTGGCGATGGCGGGCGGCGGCCAAGTGGGTGCGTCACTGGCACTCTATTTCAAAGCGAATAAAGATGCGTTGCTGCGCACGCAAGTGAAAGGGGCGATCATTCCCGGTATTTTGGGGATTGGCGAACCACTGATTTATGGCGTGACCTTGCCGCGGGTTAAACCGTTTGTCACCGCTTGCATTGGTGGGGCGGCGGGCGGTTTCTTTGTCGGCTTAGTTTCTTACCTTGGTTTGCCAGTAGGATTAAATACGGTGTTTGGCCCGTCAGGCATTGTCGCCATTCCATTGATGACTTCCGAGCAAGGAATTTTTGCTGGGATGATGGTATTTGTTGGCGGTCTTTTAATTTCCTACACTGTTGGTTTTCTCGCGACCTACTTTTTTGGCTGCAAAGATGTCGATTTAAGCTAACTCCCCCCCCCTATGTATGGTATGCAAAATACCTAAACTCGAAAGTGAGGGTATTGGGTGAAATAGCGCGGCCTTTAGCACATCTTCTTTCTCTGTTGGATGTGTCTAAAGGCCTTTTATTTGGCCTAAAGAGCATCCACTACGCAAGTTCGCCTATAAAACCACCCGTTTGATGCGCCCATAGCTGAGCATAAACGCCTTGTTGTTGCAGCAACTCTTGGTGTGAGCCTTGTTCAATGATTCGTCCTTCATCCAGCACAATTAAGCGATCCATGGCAGCAATGGTTGATAAACGGTGCGCAATGGCGATCACGGTTTTGTTTTCCATCAGCGTTTCAAAATTTTCTTGAATAGCCGCTTCCACTTCTGAATCTAGGGCCGAGGTGGCTTCATCCATGATCAGAATCGGTGCATTTTTTAATAGCACTCTGGCAATCGCAATGCGTTGGCGTTGGCCGCCAGAGAGTTTGACACCGCGTTCTCCCACTTGAACATCGTAGCCGAGGTTGCCATTCTCATCCTGCAACTGCGCGATAAAATCATGAGCATGCGCTTGACGGCTTGCTTCTATCAGCGCCTCTTCCCCGGCATCTGGGTTGCCATAGAGAATGTTGTCGCGGATTGAGCGGTGCAACAGAGAAGTATCTTGCGTGATCATACCAATGTGTTGGCGCAATGAATCTTGGCTAACCTGCGAAATATCTTGCCCATCAATGCAGATTTTGCCGCCATTCAAATCGTAAAATCGCAGCAGTAAGTTAACCAGTGTGGATTTACCCGCGCCCGAACGACCCACTAACCCCACTTTTTCGCCCGCTTTTAACTCAAAGTTAAGAGCCTCAAACACAGTGTTCTCTTGTCCATAGTGAAAGTGAACGTTATGGAAGCTGATTTGCCCTTGCGTTACTTGCAGTGGCGGCGCATTGGCTACATCCGTTATGGTTACTGGTTGCGACAAGGTATTCATTCCATCCACCACAGTACCGATATTTTCAAATAGTGCACTCACTTCCCACATGATCCATTTCGACATGCCTTGTACGCGCAGCGCAATGCTAATCGCAATCGCAATGACACCGACAGTCACTGAGGCATCGAGCCACAAATTGATTGATAAAGCGGCGATAGAAAACAGCAGTAAATAGTTGATGGCGTCAACACTCCACAACAGGCACGTCACCATGCGCATCTGTTGGTACACGGTGTTCAAAAACCGTTTCATACTGCTTTTGGCGTACTGCATTTCTCGCTGTGAATGGGAAAACAGTTTCACGGTGGCAATGTTGGTGTAACTGTCGACTATGCTGCCCGTCATAGTTGAGCGAGCATCGGCTTGATCGGTCGCTACTTTTTTCATCTTGGGAATGAAATACAATTGAATGATGATGTAGGCCACGAGCCAAATCAGAATCGGGATCATCAAGATGCGGTCAGATTCGCCCATCATCCAAATCATCGAGACGAAGTAGACCGCGATGTAAACCAGTACATCGACCAGTTTCATCACTGTTTCTCGCACGGCGAGGGAGCTTTGCATCACTTTGGTGGCAATTCGCCCCGCGAAATCGCGTTGGAAAAAACTGACGCTCTGTTTGAGTAAGTAGCGGTGGATCATCCAACGTATCGACATCGGGTAATTACCCAGTAGCGTTTGGTGCATGATCATGGAGTGGAAGAAAGCCAGCAGCGGCATAATGACCACCACCAGCGCGGCCATTACCCACAAGCGGTCACTCTGATCAGCCCAGAATGTGGCACGTTGTTGGCTGCCAAGCATATCAACCAATTCACCCATATAGCGAATGAGGGTGACTTCGGCAATCGCCACACAAGCACTGAGCAGTGACATGACCAATAACGGTACTTCAAAACCCCGCGTGTAATGACGGCAGAAGGCTAATAAGGAGTTAGGCGGTTGTTGCGGCTCTTCTTTAGGAAACGCCGTCGTGAGATTTTCAAACCATTGAAACATAGGTGATCAACTTATGGTGATGTGCGAGTGAGATTCATTCTTATTTTTATCTGTTAAATATTGAATTTATCAGTAAAATGACGGGCAATAATAATGATAATAAAAACGTTTCTCAAACTAATTAAAGCAGGAGGTATCCTTTAATGGATCTCATTCGCCCAAGCTTGCTGGGGACAGCAATTCACAACATATTAAAAATCAGCGCATTACCTTGTCTGTTCATGGTTTCGGCTACGGCACAAGCTGAGCAAACACCGCCACCAGTTTTAGACACGATCGTGGTAACGGCATCGGCATCGGCATTGAAAGTCGATACCCCGACACAAGAAACCGCAAAGTCGGTCACTGTCATTGAACGTGATGAACTCGACCAGCATAACGTACAAAAACTGGATGAAGCATTGCGCTATACGCCGGGGTACACCTCACCTTATGGCGCGGATAACGACGCCGAGTGGATGTTTGTGCGTGGTTTTGAACCGAGTGTCTATCTCGATAGTAACCGTCTTTATAAAGAAGGCTTCTTTGCTTGGACGGTTGAACCCTTTGGTTTAGAGCGAGTTGAATTGGTGAAAGGCCCATCTTCGGTGCTGTATGGTGAGTCCATGCCGGGCGGTATTGCCAACGTGGTGCAGAAAAAGCCGACTGATGGCGCGCAGCATTCCGTATCTCTGTCGGTGGGGAATAAAAATTACCAGCAGTTGGGTGTCGATATTGCCGATTGGGCCAACCAAGATGGCAGCCAGCGCTACCGCTTGGTGGCGATGGTTAATCAAAAAGAGGGTGAATTGGATGGCATTGAGAGCCAGCGCGTTTATGTTGCGCCAAGCTATGCTATCGATTTATCAGATCAAACCACGCTAACGCTGATGGCCACTTTCTTGAAAGATAACGGCGTGCCACAAAACGGTTTCTTCCCAAGCGATGGCACATTAGTGGCGCTGCCCAATGGCGAGACGATTGCGCCTAACCGCAACTTTGGCGAGCCGGATCACGATGATTTCGATAAAACACAACTGTCGTTCGGCTACCAACTCTCTCATCAACTGAACGACACTTGGAGCCTCAAGCAAAACTTCAACTACGCCTATGTTGATCTGTACCTGCGAAGCTCTTCGGCCTATCAAAATGCTTGGCAAGACAGCGACCCATACACATTGGCACGTTATACCTTGATCAATGATGGTGATGCACACAGCGTAACCTTAGATAACAACGCCCAAGCACAGTGGCAAAGTAGCCAATTTGAGCACCGCTTACTGACCGGGTTTGACATTCAGTATCACCAAAATAAATGGCTGGGTAATGGCACTGGTTCACAGGTGGGCGTGATCAACAGCCTTAATCCGACCTACGGCAATGTGCCTGATCTCTCAAGCAGCTTGTATGACAATGAGATTGTCAAACAGCAACTGGGTATGTACGCGCAATATCAAACGAAATGGCAACAGAAATGGGTGCTGAATTTAGGTGGCCGCTACGACAAAATTGACGTCGAAAGCAAAGGTTTGAATAAAGATGAGCTTGATGATGGCCAACTGTCATTAAACAGCGGTTTGATCTATTTAGCTGATAACGGTTTGTCACCTTATGTGAGCTACTCTGAATCTTTCTATGTGATCAGCAGCTTAGATTTCACCACCAACAAACTCTACAAACCCGTCGAGAGCAACCAAACCGAGGTGGGTGTGAAATACATGCCAAGCTGGCTCGATGGCTATGTCAATCTGGCGTGGTTTGATATCGATCAGAAAAACGCAACCGCCTCTACCGTCGGCAGCAATGGCGCGTTAACCACCAGTCAATCGGGCACAAAAACCAATACGCAAGGGCTCGAAGTGGAAGCTCGCATGGCTGTGACAGAGAATCTGATGCTGAATGCCAGCTACACCTATCTCGATGCTCATACGGGTGAAGGAACGAGCCAGAAGCGCAAGTCGATGATTCCGCGCCACTTAGCGACAGGTTGGGCGAGCTATGATTTTGCAGGCCTTGGGATTGAGGGGCTGACGTTGGGCTCTGGCGTGCGTTATACCGGAACGTCTTTGGATGCCTCGCTCGATAAAAAGGTACCTGCTTATATGCTGTGGGATGCAATGGCAAGCTACGCCATCAATACACAGTGGGATGTGCAGGTTAACCTCAATAATATTTTGGATGACGAGTCCCTTGCTGGTTGTGATTTCGGAACCTGCTATTACGGCGAATCACGTCGTATGGTGGCAAGCGTGAATTACCGCTGGTAAGTCAGCATGAACTCACCTTCGCTGAAGGTGAGTTTGACGGTTTTTGAACATTCCCGCGCCGGCGGGGATGTGTGTTTTAGGTGGTTCGATTTTTGGGGGAGAGTGATGTTTACCTTATCAAATGTTCAAGTGGTACGCGGTGGACGAAGCATTTTATCCATTGAATCACTGAATATTCCCACCACAGAGTTAACTGTGGTACTCGGCCATAATGGCTCTGGTAAATCCACGCTGGTGAGTTTGATTTCTGGTCAGCAAGCACCTGACCGTGGCGACGTGTTACTTAACCAGCAGCCGATTGCCGAGCTCAGCGCCAGAGCGCTGGCTAAAGCGGTGGCGTTTTTGCCACAAAAATTGCCAACTTCAGCGGGGTTAACGGTACGAGAGTTAGTGCGCCTTGGGCGTTTTCCGTGGCGTGGTCCTTTTGGTCGCTGGCAAAATCAGGATGAAGTGATCATCGATCAAGCGATCGCCCAAACCGGCGTCACTGAATTTGCCTATACCTTGGCAGATGAATTGTCTGGCGGTGAAAGGCAACGCGCTTGGGTGGCGATGCTGTTGGCGCAGCAGTCTCCGGTGCTGATTTTAGATGAGCCAACTTCAGCGTTAGATGTGCAGCACCAATATCAGTTAATGGCTCTGCTTGCGCAATTAAACCAAACACAAGGCTGCGGAATTATCGTCATTTTGCATGATTTGAACCTTGCGCTACGTTACGCGACCCACATTGTCGCGCTCAAGCAGGGCAAGGTTGCTTTTGAAGGCGATGCCTCTTTATTGGTCGATGAAGCACGTTTATCGGCGCTTTATCAAACGCCGATCCAACTGCTGGATCACCCAATGTCCAATTCAGATTCTCACACGCATAAGGTCGCGATTGTATGTGCTTAAACCTTGTAAAGCGCTGGCTGGTTGCTGGCTTACTCTCTGTTTTTTCGAGTGTCGCTTTTAGCGCGCCATTGACCGTACACGACAGCCGCGGAGAGCAAACTCTACAGCAGCGGCCACAACGTGCGGTGGTGCTCAATTGGGATTTACTTGAGCAAGTGATTGAACTGGGTATCACACCCGTTGGCGCGCCAGAGCTTGCCAGTTATCAAGATTGGGTTGTCAAACCGCAAGTGCCGCAAGGGGTAGAAGATATCGGCACGCGCGTTGAACCCAATTTGGAAAAAATTGCTGCACTGAAACCAGATCTCATTCTCGCTGCTGCGCCGCAGCAAGATTTAATCACACCGTTAGAGCGCATTGCTCCGGTACTCTATTTCTCTAATTTTCAAGCCAGTGATGACAGTGGTGCAGTCGCGATTGACCATTTTCGCCAATTAGCGCAGCTCTTTGACAAGCAAGCGCTCGCCGAGCAAAAACTGACCACAATGACGGAACGTTTTGCTCAGTTAAAAGCACAAATTGACATCGCATTTTCTCATCAAACACCCGCGGTGGTGGCGATGCGTTTTGCTAATCCAACCTCGGTGTTCCTTTACGGTGAAAACTCCACCACTCATTATGTGTTAAAGCAATTGGGCTTGCATGAAGCGCTGCCTCAGCCTGCCAAAGAGTGGGGGATTGTGCAACATCGGTTAACGGATCTGCAGTATGTTGAGCAAGGTTATGTGCTCTATTTCTTGCCATTTGCCCAGCAAGCACAGCTAGAAAAATCAATGCTTTGGCAAGCGATGCCGTTTGTGCGTCAAGCGCGAGTGAACTCGGTTGAGAATGTCTGGAACTACGGCGGTGCGATGTCACTACAATACATTGCAGAAGCGCTGACACGCAGTTTGCTTGAGGTTGCGCCTAAGTCATGAACGGAAAAGTGTTTCTCGCACTGAGTAGTGCGCTGCTGCTTGCGGCGATGCTCAGTGTGCAAATTGGCAATGACGTCGATCTAGTCACGCAATGGCAACTGTTGTGGGCGCAACGTGAAGCGAGCTCTTTTGCTGAGTTCAATTTCCTATATGGTCAATTGCCCCGTTTGGTGATGACGTTGCTGGTGGGCGCGATGTTGGGTTTGGTCGGCAGTGTGATGCAACAACTGACGCAGAATAACCTCACTTCACCATTGACGCTGGGCACCTCATCTGGAGCTTGGCTGGCGCTGATTATTCTCAACATTGGTTTTCCAAGCCTAGTTGCCAGTTACAGCGCGTTGGCGGCAATGAGTGGTGCTTTACTCGCATTTGCGTTGATCGTGGTGATTGCTGGTGTGCGTAACATGACGGGCTTGCCGTTGATTGTGGCAGGCATGGTGGTGAACCTGCTACTTGGCGCGATTGCGACGGCACTGATTCTACTCAATGAACAATACGCCAAAAACGTCTTCATGTGGGGCGCGGGCGATCTGGCGCAAAATGGCTGGGATTGGGTGCAGTGGTTGCTGCCGCGGTTATCGGTCTCCTTATTGATTTTACTGTTTGCGCCAAGGGTTCTGACGTTATTGCGTTTAGGTCATCAAGGTGCTGCGGCTCGTGGTCTGCCTGTCATTCCTGCATTTTTAATCTTAATGGTGCTCGGGATTTGGTTGGTTTCAGCCTCGATTACAGCGGTGGGCGTCATCAGTTTTATCGGGCTACTCACACCAAACATCGCCCGTGCTATGGGGGCAAGAACGCCCAAACAAGAGCTCTATTCGAGCTTACTGCTTGGCGCGTTACTGCTTTTATTAACCGATATGCTCGCAATGTGGTTGAGCCTATGGACTACGCAAGTCATCGCCAGCGGTATCACAGCCGCGGCGATTGGCGCGCCCGCATTGATCTGGTTTAGTCGCCGTCAGCTCAAGGCGCAAGATACATTGACTATCTCACTGCCTCAGTCGCGCGCATCATTAAGCCGTGTCGCACTATTGGGGTTGTTGCTAATGATGCTGGCAGCACTTGGGTTGCATACGTTGTTTCAAATGAACGAACTCAGTTGGCAATTGGCGCTGCCAAGCAGCTATCAGTGGTCATTACGCTGGCCGCGCATGCTCACCGCATTGTGTGCCGGTATTGGTCTTGCCCTGGCTGGTAGCATTTTGCAACGCTTGATATACAACCCGTTAGCCAGCCCAGATATTTTAGGGGTCTCGTCAGGGGCGACGTTTGCGTTGGTGTTTGCCAATCTCTTTTTAGGTCAAAGCTTGTTAGCCGCTCATTGGGTGACAGCGTTGTTGGGTAGTTTGCTGGTGTTGGCGGCATTAGTTGTGCTGGGTAAGCGCCACCAATACGCCGCGTCGAGTTTGATTTTAACCGGGATAGCCATCACCGCACTGCTTGAATCCTTAGTGCAATTTTGTTTGGCTAAAGGGTCAGAAGACAGTTATCGAATTTTACAGTGGTTAGCAGGCTCAACCTATCGCGTTACGCCTGACCAAGCGCTGTTGCTGGCCGTTTTGGTGCTGTTGCTGGCCGCGGCCACCATCGCACTGTCGCGTTGGCTGACTTTAATCTCCATTGGTCGTCGTTTTGCCAGTGCGCGCGGCGTTAATGCGCAAAGCACCAGTTTGATTTTATTGACCATTGTGGCGCTGTTATGTGCGCTGGTGACGGCGACGATGGGGCCAGTGTCGTTTGTGGGTTTGATTGCGCTACACATGGCGATGATGCTAGGCGCACAGCAAAGTAAAACCCAACTGCTGGTGGCAAGTTTAGTCGGTGCATCATTAATGTTGTGGGCAGATTGGCTCGGACAGGTGATCGTTTATCCGATGCAAATTGCGGCTGGCACGCTCGTGGCGATTCTCGGTGGGAGCTATTTCTTGCTGTTACTGTTGGTCAATCGTTCAAAATAAGCTCAGTCTATTTACCATTGGCATCGATAGTGTTAACGAATAGCCCTGTGAATACAGGGCTTGCGGCTATTTTTTGGTGATTTTATCTAAATAACCCATCGCAAAGGCCGATAAGACAAAGGTAATGTGCAGCAGTAAGTACCACTTGATTTTTTCACTGTCGATATTTTCAGTGTTCATGAAGACTTTCAGCAAATGAATTGAGGAGATGGCGACAATCGATGCCGAAACCTTATTTTTCAACGATCCTGTGTCTAATTTTCCGAGCCAGCCGAGCTTATCATCCTCTTCGGCGATATCAATTTTAGAGACAAAATTCTCATAGCCTGAAAACATCACCATCACAATCAACCCACCAACCAATGAAATATCAATCAAAGAAAGTGTCACTAAAATCAGGCTGACTTCATCGGTGCTCAAGATGTTAGGTAGCAGATGAAACACTTCTTGGAAAAATTTAATGCCTAATGCCAGCAGCACTAAACTTAACCCCAAATAGATAGGGGCCATAATCCAGCGCGCTGAATAGAGTAGTTTTTCGACGATATTTTCCATAATTATTCCGTTTATGATTTCCACGAAGTATGTGGAATAAGGGGTGATAATACTGTGTTTTCTTGTGATTTGGCTACGTTATTGCACAAAGTTTTTGTAGAGCAATATAAGCCAGCCAAGCTGATATTCAAGGGGGCGTGGTACGCGTTTGATCACTATGGCATGATGTTGAAAATATTGTACGGTTTTGTATGGAATTGTCTTGATGTATTTATAAGTTCAATAAATGGGTGATAATAAGCGCTCAATTCGAATGAGTGTCGTCCCATACATACTGAGAATCTTAATTTGCGTAATATTCTATTTTTTCACCCATTGAGCTTATTATTGCTGCTTGTCATATCGGCCAGTTCGCTATCGACGGAGTTACCTAAAAGTCATCGCATTCACGAAGGTCAGCTTGAAAACGGCTTAAGGTACCAATTAGTCCATAACACCACACCTGCTCATGCTGTCATTATGCGTATGCGCATTGCGGGTGGTTCTTTAGTTGAGTCAGATCAAGAACAAGGCTTGATGCATCTTTTAGAACACATGGCGTTTAAAGGTTCGGACTCTGTAGCCGAAGGGGAGATGATTCGCCAACTTGAACGCTTAGGATTAAGTTTTGGATCCGATACCAATGCGGTGACTCAATTTAATCAAACCGTGTATGAGTTCAATATTGCTCAAGGAGACTCACAAAAAGTAGCAACTGGTTTGTGGCTTATGAGAGAGATTGCGGATCGCCTTAAGCTTGAGCCAAAGGCGTTGGAGCAAGAAAAACCGGTTGTTGTGGCGGAATGGAAAGAACGGAATTCCGCTGATGTAGATAATTATCGTCAACAGCTGAGTTTCTTATATCCGAGGAGCCCTTTGTCAAAACGTTTGCCAATTGGTGATCTCGATGTAGTAAAACATGCTAGCTCAGAGCAGTTACGTTCACTCTATCAACGCTTTTACACGCCAGAGCGCACCACAATCATTGTGGTGGGAGACCTTGATGTTGCTCAGGCCGAAGAGCAGATCAAACGACTTTTTTCTAACTGGGTACCTCACCGGGATGCAGTACCGCTACGGGCTGACCATTTGATGTTGCCTGCAGTAAGGACACACTTGCAAGCTGATGCTTTCTTTGATGCTCGTTTGCCGACCCAAATTTCGCTTGGTGTGATTGCACCACAAGAGCGACAAGCTGATAGCGTTGAAAGTCGCCATGAAATGATCCTTGAATCAATATTGTCGAACTTACTCTACCAACGCTTACTTCCCCATCTGATAGACCAAGAGGGGATAACGAATGCTTTTGTTCATATTGAACAAGATTTCGGTATCGCATCACGGATGGAATTGTCACTGGTAACCTTGCCTGAGCAGTGGCGGCATGGGCTGACATTACTTGAACAGACAGTGCGACAAGCGATTCGATATGGCTTTAATCAGAGCGAAATTGATCAAGCGATCAAGGCAATGCATGCTGATTATCAGCAAAGAGCAGCAAGTAGCGATACCTTGCATAGTTTTTCGATTGCGCAAGGCCTAGTGACAAGTGATGCTCAGCAATTTGTCCCGATTGAACCGACGTTCGCGCTTGCTCTTTTTGAAGCTTATCAACCTCAAATCACCGCAGCTCGATTGCACGACCTGCTTACAGAACGTTGGCAAGGTAAGCCGTGGATTTATCTTTCTGGGCCATACAAGGTTGAGAAAATCAATCAAACGCTACTCGATGTATATGAACAAAGCCAAAAGCAGCCAGTAGAGCCTTATCAAATATCATCGGTCGAGGCATTTGCCTACCGTGAATTTGGTGAGGCGGGCACGCTCGTTCACGACAAGCGAGATCCCGAAACGGGGATTCGGATGTTGAAATTTGCCAATGGCGTTAAGCTCAACATCAAGCCAACCGAGTTAGAGAAAAACATCATCTACCTCAATCTTTCATTAGGTTTTGGCGAATATCCGTTACCTAGAAAAGAGGGCATTCAGGCACTGTTTAATGATGGCTTTGTTGCGGGTGGGTTAGAGCAACATTCGTTGCAGCAGCTAATTCATCTCTTTTCTGCTGTCAATGTGACGACGGGGTTTAGTGTGGGAACGCTTGGTTTTGCGAGTCAGGATTTCACCAATCAAGCATCGCTTGACCAACAGTTAGCACTGCAAACGGCATTTTTAACGAGCCCGGGCTGGCGAGAAGAGGGGATGAACCAATTTCGTCAACGAGTACAGGCAGCGAGTAACAGCCAGAACACGACGCCAGAAGAGGCATTTTGGACGGTGTTACCTGAATTATTGCACCCTGACGACCCACGATTTCGTAGCCATGACGAGGAACTGTTAAAGCGTCATTTTTCAGAATTAGTTCCAGTGTTTGCCTCGGCGGTAGATAAAGGCCTTTTAGAAATTGCCATTGTGGGTGATCTTGACGAAGAGAAAACGATTCAATCGGTTGCTAAAACACTGGGCGCTTTGCCGCGTCATCCAGAAAAAGAGCTGCAAGTTGAGCGCGTTGAGTTTCCACCAGTGCCTGCATCACATATTGTTGAGCATCAAGGTTCAGCCAATGCCGCGGCACTGGCTTGGCTGTGGCCAACGACCGATAAGGTGAATGCCGAACACTACGCAAAACTGATGCTGCTTGAAGAGGTTCTCCGTATTTTGTTGACGGAAGAAGTGAGAGAAAAGGCTGGCGCGAGTTACTCACCTTACCCATTTAGCAGCAATGATTTTCTTCCCACAGGATTTGGTTATTTGGGGCTGTTCAGTGTGACAGACACAACGCAACTTAAATTAGTGGAAGAGAGTTTTGATGCGGTATTGTCTCGAGTGAAAGCTGATCATGGCATCGATGCTGATATGTTGCAACGAGCGAAACAACCGCTTCTACAATGGTTAGATAGCCTGCCAGAAAAGAATGTATTTTGGCTTGATGTCGCATCGCTAACTCAAACTTACCCGCATCGCTATAGTCGTTGGCAGGAGGTTCGTCATGCCATCAATCAGGTGAGTATGAATGATCTGCGTCATGTTGCTAATCAATATTTACAAGCAGACAAACGACTGAGTATTAAGATATTACCCAGCACTACTTCTGCAATCTAAAAATAACGCCCCCTATTGGGGGCGTTATTTTTATGATGAAGATCATCATTTTTTATATTTTTGGCTTAATGTTACTTATTTAAATATAGGTAATATAATATTCACGATTTCGTTTAATTAGAATAAAAACTCAAAATTTATCATGGCTTTAATTTATTTTAAAATGTTATCAATATAATTTAATGTATTCATCTTAATTATTTAGATTTTAAATAAATATTGATTGTCATTCCAAAAGTTATTTTAAGCGAAAATTGTTGATGTTAATTATTGGAGGTGGTGCTAATAAGCATACCGAATATTATAAATCTAATATAAGGGTATAAAATAATGTTTAATCAAAAAGACACGCCAGTCTCAATGGCCGACAAAAACTATTACCGGGTCTTAGGCCTAACTATGCTTTTTTCGGGTCTATTGCTAAACCCAATATCTCAGGCTATTGCTGTTGAGTTTAGCGCGGATGCGGTAGCTGAGTCAGAGGGGCAGTGGTGGAGCACTTACACCTTAGCGATTAAAAATACAGGAGCAGAGTCAGCGGATATGCGCGATGTGGTCATAGAATTTGTATTACCCGTTGCGATTAACGATATAGGTTGGCAATCATCGGCGCTATCTCATCCTACGTGGAGTCTATCTCATAGCGCTCAAGCGGGCGGTATTCTCCATTCAGTAGCGCTCAAATTCCCTGAAGGTGCTTGGGTTGACAGCGTTCTGAATTCCTCAGAATCACTCTCCTTGACGATCGCTTTTGCTGGTTCATTGGAAAACCTGAGTGCTTTTGAAGATTCTGTTATTGTGAAAATGGAAGGGGGCATCACACCACCGCCCGATTTTTCGCTAGATATTCTCTCTCCAGCGCCAAATTCAGTGGTATACACGGGCACAGACGTTAGCATTATGGCTCGTATTGATGGTGAGAGTGCCGGTAAGCTTGAGTTTTGGGCTAACCAAGACAAAATTGCTCAACAACCATTGAAGCAAGGTGTCACCGAGTATCAGCAAGTGTGGCAACCGAAAGAAATAGGAGCCGCTTCCATTTCAGTTATCGCGTTCAATGAGGAAGGCGATAAGCTCTCTGAGCAAAGCGTGCCTGTTTCTGTCGAGTCAGAATCGACGGCGCCTAATCCTCCGGTCGTTGAGTTCATTTCCCCAGAAGCGGGATCGTCCCACCCACAAGGCACAAGTTTGACGATCTCTGCTGAAGTGACCGATGCTGATAATGATCTGGCTACCGTTAAATTTTTTGCTAATGACACCGAAGTTTGCAGTATCGATGCCAAAACAGAGCAAGTGTTCTCTTGTGACTGGACCCCTCAAACGGCCGGAAGCGCTGCATTACGTGTTGAAGCGCAAGATGATGAACGGCATGTAACACAAAAAAATCTGACGATTACGGTTACTGATGTGAGTGGTAGTTGCGGTGACGTTGCTCAGTACCAAGATGGCGTGAGCTATCAAGTGGGAGATGAGGTAACCAATATTGGCCATATCTACGCATGTAAAATCGCAGGTTGGTGTGGTAACCCAGTATGGACACCGGGTACTGGGCATCCAAATTATCCAGATGCATGGAAAGATGCATGGAATGACGTTGGTGAGTGCGATCCTAACCCTGTTCCTGAAGTGCATGTTCAATCGCCAGAAAATGGACAAAAAATAGCACCCAATCAGCCATTTGAGGTGGTCGTTGAGGCGAGCGACGATACCCAAGTGGCGCGTGTCGATGTTCAATTGAATGGCGAAGTCGTTGCAACATCCACCTCTTCTTCGGGCGATCTTTATACCATCACTGTGCCTGCTCAAGTTGAAGGACAATACACTCTCACGGTTGCCGCGTATGACGATCAAGGCGCAAGTGCTCAAACTGCACCGATTTCGATTGCCATTACTGATAAAGATCTGCTGGTGTCACTCTCTTCCCCTGTAGACGGTTCAAGTTTCTTTGAAGGCCGAGCGATCTCAATCAAAGCGGATGCTAAGAGCTATGAAGGCGAGGTGACGTCCGTGACGTTTATTGCCAACGGCAAGGTACTGAATCAAGACACCGAAGCACCTTATGAATATGAGTGGATTGGAGCGCAAGCAGGCAACTACGCTATTTACGCAAAGGCGCTCAACAGTGCCAGTCAAGAGCAAATGTCAGCCCCATCCAATATTACAGTGAAAGAGAGTACCGGTGGTGGTGGCCTTGCCGATAACCCAGACCGTGCCATTAGTTATCTCACTTCTTGGGGATTAAACGATTATGAAAAACTGTTTAATTCTGAAGGTGACGGTTATTTATTATCGTTCGGTCAATGGGATGCTAGCGGTAACATTACAATTTCTGATGACATGGTGACCCCACCAAGTTACAACCCAGATTGGATGCCATCTCAGTACTTAGCGTGGTCAACCTTAAAACACGATAATAGCAATGTCACTATGATGGTCGCGTTTGGTGGTCAAACTTATGAAAGTATTTGGTCTGCGATTGGTAGCGATGCAAATCGGGAGGCGGTGGCCAATGGCCTCGTTGAATTGGTCAACAAACCCTTCCCTGTCTATAAGAAGAACCTAAAACCAGAAGAGGTAGTGGGTGACTGCCTTGCGACGGGGGGTGATGGCCAATGTGATTACAGCAAGTACCAATTAGCGGGTTATGTGCAAATCGATGGTCTTGACTTCGACTTCGAGAAAGCCGCGCGCATTACCGATAAAGAGAACCAAGACCTAACCGCATTGATTAAACTGATACGCCAAAAAGTGGGAGACAATAAAGTGTTGTCGCTGACCACATACCATGTCGGTGCTGATCCTGTGGCATGCATGGATTCAAGTGTGTTTGAAAATTGTTCTTACGTTGAGCCATCAGGTCGCTCGTCTCACCATGGTGAAGTGATCGATCTGTTACAAGCAACCAAGAACGATTTCGATTTCTTCAACGTCATGACCTATGACGCCGGCCAAAACTTCCTCTACGATGTCGCGATGGCCAATTACGCTCAATACATTGGAGATAAGTCGAAAATTGTTTTGGGCAATACGATCAATAGCCAGTGGGGGCCAAACGGCAATTTTGTGGAGAGCCGTGAAAACAACCTCAACCGTGCCAAGTGGCAAAAAGAGAATGGTTACGGTGGTTTCTTTATCTGGGCGTTGGGTTCAAATAATCAAAGTCTGAGCATGGAACAGCAAGTCGAGTACTTCAACGAAATGATCAGTGTCAGTAAGTAGCCTGCATGGTTACTTTGTGAGTTAACTAGATAACGGAAGGCCATGGTGCCTTCCGTGTTTTTATCCATCGTCATCAACTTAATCTGAATCGCCGAAGCTGAAATAGAGAACCTCATGCGATATTTTTGATTTTTTATGAATGCTGGTATTAAACATAACAATATTTAATTTTACTTAATGAAAATTTGGTCATTCCCAGCTCCTATTTTGCGGCCAGGCAACCAGTTACCCTCCACGCCATTACAACGTGACTACTTCAACGTTCATCGCTATATAAATACATAAAAACCAATAAGATTTTTTCCGTTACGGCGAACTTTGAATTACTTCATGCTCAGGCGAGTCGAAATCCATTGTAATAGAGCGACTCAATAGCCACAGTGGTGATGCGATGTTAGTTAGAAAGGTTTCTAGAGATTTGGCTTCTGCTCAAGCGCGAGAAAATTGGTTGGCGTATTGGCAACATTTTAGCCGTGAAAGTCAGGCGTTTTGTTCCGAGATTAACTGTTTAGCACCGTCTTCTCAGGCGATGTTGGTAAAATGCGATAAAGATGAAGAAGGGGTGTTTGTGATCCCACTTTGTCAGTGTCATAGCGACAACTTAGAAGGGGTGCTGGAAATAGGGGAGAGTACCGAAGTGCTCCCCTTCCATTACACGTTATAAATCAAAGCGATAGTTAGCATTTTTGGTAAAGCCGCTCAGGACGACCTACCCGACCATGCTGGATACAAGCTTCCAGAAAACCACTGGCCACACAATATTCAAGATAACGTCTGGCTGTGGTTTTGCTGATCCCAATCGCTTGTCCTAACAACTCTGCGGTGTACGCGGTTTGTGGTTCATGGTGATAAATCTCTTGGATTTTGATCAAAGTAAGTTCATCTATCCCTTTGGGTAAACTATCGAGTTGCTCAGTTTTAGCCTGAAAATTAAACAGTTCATCAACGTGGCGCTGATTGACGCTGTCATTAGCGCGTAGCGAGCTAGTGTATTTTAGATAACGCTCCAGCGAGTTTTGCACTCGATCATAGGCAATTGGTTTTAACAGGTAATCAAATACTCCGCAGCGAACGGCTTCGCGTACTGTCTCCATATCGGAAGCGGCAGTGATAAAAATCACATCTGGTGCTTGCGGTTGATGAGTTAGCTCCTTTAAAAACTCTATGCCACGACCATCGGGTAGGTAGTTATCTAAAAAAATCAGTTTAGGCTTGAGAATGCGCACCATGTTACGTGCTTCATTAATACTTTGTGCCACGCCAACAGGGCGAAAGCGGGTAGTTTGTTTGAGATAAAAGCTGTGCACATCAGCAATGCTCGTTTCATCCTCTACGATCAATACGTCGATTAATTCCATCATAATCAGCTCTTATTATGCCCTTCAGCTAGTGGTAAGTGGTTTTCCGCCACAAGTGTGTTGGGTCGATTGGGAATAAAAATAGAAAAAATAGTCCCTTGCGGCTCTGCACTGTCGATAAGTATCGAACCATGAGCCTGAGTGACAAATCGATGAACAAGGTAAAGTCCAATACCGTGTCCTTGCTGGTTTTTGCTACTCACTCCCTTGAGAAACAAGGTTTGGGCAATGTCGGCAGGAATGCCATTGCCATTATCTGCCACTTCAATCACCAACTCTTCACCGTTATCGGTCAGCAGCAGCGATATGGTTTTATTGTTGTTTGGGTTTTTTAGCGTCGCTTCAAATGCGTTATCCAGTAGGTTACCGAGCACTGCCGCCAGCTCATCTGACGTCATGCATTGCGGCTCTTGATGTAGATGTGACATCGGGTCGAACTCCAAGCACAGCCCTAGCTCTTTAGCACGGCTGTATTTACCGAGCAGTAATCCTGCGATCACTTTGGGATGAAAGGTCTGGGAGATGAAATCGATCAGTTGCTGCTGCTCGGCGGTTTCGCGGCGAATGGTTTTGACGGCTTCATCGTATGCGCCGATTTGAATTAAGCCGCCGATGGTGGATAGTCGGTTAGCAAACTCGTGACTCATTACGCGTAGGTTATCGTTGTGCTGACGGATCTGGCTAAGCTGGGAAGTCAGCGTATTGAAGTCGTTGCGGCGACGAAAACTCACCACCCAACCAATTTGCTGTTGTCCTGAATTGATCGGCACACGGTTCGCCACCAAGGTTTCACCGTTACAGCTAATCAGTTCATCTTGCTGGCTGGTGCTGTTTTGCTGTGCTAACTGACCAAACGGACTAGCACCCATAAAAAAGTAAGTCGGAGTGATGAACTCTTGAACATTACGTCCAATCAGATGATGCGGTTGGTGGGCAATGCCGAGAATATTCAGTGCTTTAGAGTTGACAGAAAGGATTTCACCTTTCAAGCTAATCGCAACTATTCCTTCATACACACTTTGTAGAATGGATTGCTGCAGGTTGAGGTTCATGGCGATCTCTTCCGGCTCCATATTGAACATCTGCTGTTTGATATGGCGGGTAAACAGCCAAGCGCTCAATCCAGAAAGCAGCATGAGTAGGGCCACTGTACTGAGCATTGGATAGGAGTAAATGCGTAGCCAATCACTGATATGATCGAGTAAATAGCCCACAGAAACCACCCCCAGAACCTGTCCGGAAGGTGAGACAACCGCAGCCTTACCGCGAATTGCCCAGCCTAGGCTGCCTTTTTGGGTTGAGGTGTAATATTCGCCCTCTTTTAACGCTCGACTGCTGTCACCACCTTGCATGGGTAAACCAATTTTTTGCTCATCTGGATGAGCAATACGAATACCATTGGCATCGCCAATCACAATAAAGTTGGCATCTGAAATGCGTTGTAGGCGATCGATTTTAGTCTGTACTTCGGTGAGACGATTTTGTTGGATTAGGGTAATTAAATTGGGGTCAGTCGCAATCTCACGCGCTTGAATCAGTGCCTTAGTGCTGATCTGATCTTGTAGGGTTTCACTAAGAGTTTGATGGAAAAAGCCGGCTACCAGCAAAAGCTGGATCACTACCATAGCAACCAGTAGTGCACCGACCCTTTGCTGAAATGAAAGAGTCTGGCAGACTTTGGTGTGTAAAAAATGGGCTAGTGATATTTTCATGCCGGCGAGTTTATCCTTGCTATAAATGAGGCTTATTGATTAGAGTCTAAGAAAAACCAATCAATAATGGCTATCCCATCACATATTTGATCATAACCCCTGCCGCTACTGCAGAGCCAATGACCCCAGCGACGTTGGGACCCATGGCATGCATCAGCAAAAAGTTCTGCGCGTTGGCTTCTAGCCCGACCTTGTTGGAGACGCGTGCCGCCATCGGCACGGCAGAAACTCCGGCTGAACCAATCAGTGGGTTGAGTTTGGTGGTGGAGAAACGATTCATCAGTTTCGCCATCAAAACCCCAGCCGCAGTGCCGACACAAAACGCCACAATACCGAGCACCAAAATGCCAATGGTTTGGGGCTGCAGGAACTTATCCGCCATCAGTTTGGAGCCAACTGATAAACCAAGGAAAATGGTCACTATATTGATCAGTGCGTTTTGTGCTGTATCGGATAAACGCTCCACCACACCACACTCACGCATCAAGTTGCCAAAGCAGAACATACCGAGCAGTGGCGTTGCAGAAGGCAGTAAGAGCGCAATCAAAATCAGTAGCAGCAGTGGAAAGCCAATTTTTTCTAGCTTGTGTACCTGACGCAGTTGACGCATCTGAATTTTGCGTTCTTCTTGCGTGGTCAGCGCACGCATTATCGGCGGCTGAATCATAGGCACTAACGCCATGTAGGAGTAGGCTGCGACCGCAATTGCCCCCAACAATTCAGGTGCGAGCATGCTCGAGACGTAAATTGCCGTCGGGCCATCCGCACCCCCTATGATGCCAATCGCGGCGGCTTGCGCCACGCTAAAATCCATCACCCCTAAACTGCTTAATGCCAATGCACCCAGTACGGTAGTGAAAATACCAAACTGAGCCGCCGCACCGAGCAGCAGGGTTTTGGGGTTGGCGAGCAGTGGACCAAAATCCGTCATTGCCCCTACGCCCATAAAAATGAGTAGAGGCCCAACTCCGGAAGCGATGGCTAGACTGTAAAACAGATAAAGCATGCCATCGCTGTACTGATACTGCTCGGCGAGCAAGTGCAAGGTGGTCATTTGCAGTGGCGTTGCGCTACTCAGTGCTTGCTTAATCTCCAAAGGCATGTACGAGCTAAGTTGCAGTACCTCTGAAAAGGCCGTCATCACTTCAGGTTTGGCGGCATACAAGGCATTTTCTATCGCCGACATGGCAAGCCCTGCATCGGGCAGATTAGAGAGAATGCCACCAAACCCAATAGGCACTAGTAGCAAAGGCTCAAAGCGTTTAAAAATAGCCAGATAGAGCAGCGCTAAACCGACAAGGATCATGATGGCTTGCCCCCACTGGAGGTGGAATAGGCCAAAATCACGCACCATAGCTAAAACGTTTTCCATTCTTTTTGTCCCTGATTACGCTAGTACTAGCAAGGCGTCGCCGACTTGTACTGCATCGCCTTCATTGACTTCAATGACACTGATCACTCCGGCACGTGGGGCGCGGATTTCAGTTTCCATCTTCATCGCTTCTAAGATCAGCAAGACATCGCCTTCAGCCACTTCATCACCTGCTGCCGCATGAATTTTCCAGATATTGCCAGAAAGGGGGGCTGCGAGGTTTTCACCTTCTGCTGCACTCGGTACTGGTGAGTTATTGGCCGACGCTGCTGGCGCGACATGTGTCAGCTCGCCGCCTTCATCTACCTTCACCACATAGCTTTGGTTGTTGACGGTAATGGTGTAGACACCGTTACTTGCGACGGACTGACTTTCCACTGACGCGGCTTTGGTTTTTGCCGTAGGCATTTGAGAGGCGTCACCAGTTTTTGCTGCTTGTGGTGCGGGTTCAAATGCTTCTGGGTTATGGCGATTCGCGAGGAACTTCCAACCCACTTGATCGAACAGCGCAATGGTCAGCACATCATCAATCGCATTCTTGGCTAGAGTGATGTGTTGCTCTTTAGCTTGCTGTAATACGCGGTCTTGCAAGGTTGGCATTTCAGCAGTAATCAAATCAGCGGGACGGCAGGTTATGGGCTCAGCACCTGCTAATACTCGAGCTTGCAACTGCACGTTGACCGGCGCAGGTGTTTTACCGTATTCACCTTTCAGTACTCCGCTGGTTTCTTTGGTGATGGTTTTGTAACGCTCACCCATTACGACGTTGATCACCGCTTGTGTACCCACGATTTGTGACGTCGGAGTCACTAGTGGCAAAAAGCCAAGCTCTTCACGTACACGCGGGATCTCTTCGAGCACTAAATCGAGTTTATCAAGTGCGTTTTGCTGTTTGAGTTGGCTTTCCATGTTGGTCAGCATACCGCCCGGGACTTGCGCCACCAAAATACGTGCATCACTGCCTTTCATCATGCCTTCAAAGGCGTGGTATTTTTTGCGTACATCGCGGAAATAGGTCGCAATATTTTCGAGCTTAGCGATATCCAACCCGGTGTCGTAGCCCGTGCCTTGCAAGGTGGAGACCAGAGATTCCGTCGCTGGATGACCATAAGTACCACTCATGCTGGAAATCGCGGTATCGACCCGATCAACGCCCGCTTCAATCGCTTTGAGTAAGGTCATATCGGCAAGGCCAGCAGTGGAGTGGCAGTGCAGATGCAATTCGACATCCACTTGTTTTTTCAGGGTTGAGACTAACTCTTCGGCAGAATACGGGGTTAAAATGCCAGCCATATCTTTCAGGGCAATCGAATCGACCCCCTGTTCTGCCAGTTGCTGTGCTATGTCGACCCAAGTTTGTAAATTGTGTACTGGGCTTGTGGTGTAGCAGAGCGTCCCTTGCGCATGCGCGCCCATCTTTTTCACCGCTTGTAGTGCTTGTTGCATGTTACGCACATCGTTCATCGCATCGAATACACGAAACACATCCATGCCATTTTTCACTGCGCGCTCGACAAAAGTATCCACCACATCATCAGCATAGTGACGATAGCCGAGCAAGTTTTGCCCGCGCAGTAGCATTTGCAGTGGCGTATTGGGCATGGCTTGTTTGAGCAAACGTAGGCGTTGCCATGGGTCTTCGCCTAAAAAGCGGATGCAGCTGTCAAAGGTTGCGCCTCCCCAACACTCCAAAGACCAATAGCCGATCTGATCTAATTGCTGCGCAATCGGCAGCATGTCGTCAATCCGTAAGCGAGTGGCAAAAAGAGATTGGTGCGCGTCGCGTAATACGACATCGGTTACACCTACGCGTTTAATCGCCTGAGTCATGTGTTATTTCTCCTTCACTAAGATAATTTTTGTTGTGCTTTATGGTGATGGATGGCGGCGGTGAGCACCGCGAGCAACTCACCTTGGTTTTGTTTGGCTTTAGCCTTATTGGCTGGTGTTTTTTTATTGCCCGTTTTGGTCTGTGCTTCAGGCGGGGCAAAACGGACAATCAAGTACGACATGGTACGAGTTGCAAATACTAAGAAAATCAAAAAGATGAACACAAAGCCCATCCCTAGGGTCAGTAAATTAATCCCTTCGAGGAGCAGTGAGGTTGATTGCATAGTCACTTCCAGTGGTAAAAACAGGGTTGAGAATAGAGGAAAAAAGAGGCGCGCTAGGCGCGCCAAATAATCCCAAGGAGCAAGGGTTAAAGAGTTAAAACATACCGAACACCACGCTGGCGATAACCAGCACAATGCCGCCACCCAGACGTGAAGAGATTTGTGCGTAAGAGAGCAAATTCATACGGTTAGAGGCAGCGAGTACTTCAAGGTCACCAGAACCGCCGCGATTAGCCATACACAGACCTGCGGTGATAGAGGATTCAATAGGATAGAAACCCATCGCCCAGCCACCTAAAGCCGCACCCAAAGTCGCCCCAAGTACAATAACAGTGGCAATAATCACGTTAGCAAAGGTGAGGGCATTGATGATTTCCGCTAGATCGGTGTAAGCAATACCAACGCCAACCATCAATAGCCATAGCATCTGTTTTGAAAAGAAATTAGACAGACGTTTCGCGCCCTCTTTGATTTCATCACTGCATAAACCCGCCGCGTTAAGAATGGCGATAATCACTACCATGTACGCAAAGGTGTGGATTTGAATCGAGCCAAAACCGGGTAAAATCTCTTTCGATAGCGAATAAGAGAAGGTGTACACGCAAGCAGCCAGCATTAAACCAATCGCAATTTCACGATGAGTCACGGTAAGGTTTTTGGCTTCTTCACTAACGTCCAGTTTCGAGCTGCGTACTAGCTCCCCATTGCCAGTTAATAATGGGATCTTTTCACCAATAATATTCAGAGCAGCAGCTACGATGATAGCCACTATATTAGCGATAGTTAAAATGGCGACCGCTACTGAGTAGTATTGTTCTTTTGAGCCACCCGTGACCGATTCATATATCTCGGAAAGTGGAATTGCACCCGCGCCATTACCACCGCCCATGATCGGCAGCACATACAGCATCATGATGCGATCAGGAGTGATACCAAATACTAGGCCGATAGCAATACCAAACATCGCCGCACCGGCAACCGCAGCCAGAATGGTGGGAATGTAACCAGCTAGAGAGCGGATCAGCAGTTTACGGTTGACTGCCAAAATGGAGCCGGTGATCAGCACCGCGATGAACAGATCCAAGAATTTGCTCTTATCCATCACTTCGGTCACGGTTTTGATTTCACGGTCGCTGAGCCAGCCCATATGCACGAACCAAGCAGCAACCAAGAAAATCATCACCGGCGCACCGCCGATGTATTTATTAAAAATAGGTAGGCGTTTGCCAACTTCGCCAAATATTGCACCGACGACAAACATAAAGGCAAAACCACCAACCAGACCGCTAGGTAAAGTGTCAGTAAAATGAGCGGCTAATATAGTGACCAGTAAAAATAAAAATAAAGGGAGTGGAGTGCCAAATATTTTTATCTGGCTTAGATTTAATCCACCTGCGGACTTTTTATCTAAATGTAGGGTTTTCTCGTTCATATTTCCATGTCCAATGAGGTTATTAAGACCTTTATTACATTAAATAAAATAGCTAGTGATAATTGTGAAAATAGTCATCCAAACCAGTGGCTTTAAAAGTCTCAATGGTTTTTATGATTTAAATTTTAAATAGAATTGAAAATCAAATAGATAAAAATTTAATTCATTAAAACCATAAAGAGCGTTAACGGCGGGAAATAAAGTGATTACCCTCATTAAACCTTTGCGGCTGAATTTAGATAATAAAGCCAGAAAAAATAGGTGAGGAAGCTGACCATGGTGGATATTTATACCTTCTCGCGAGTTTCAACCAAGAATAAAGTCAAGCTCTTACAGATCAAAGAGTTCCTCTGCCAGCACCAACTCACGGTGGATGAAGATGTGGAGCATTTTGTGGTGGCCTATGGTACAAACCAAATCATCGCTTGCGGTGGAATTGCTGGGCATGTGTTGAAGTCCATCGCGGTTTCTCCTGCACTGCAAGGGACCGGTTTTGCACTCAAATTGATGACCGAATTAACCAACTTCGCTTATGAAATGGGGCGATTTTCACTCTTTCTTTTTACTAAACCGGCCAATATCGATTTATTCCGGCAGTGTGGTTTTTTCTTAGTTGGTAAAGTCGAACCGCATATTGCTTTATTAGAAAATAGCCCCAATCGTCTTGCGGTATATTGCATGCAGTTGCAGTTATTAAAAATGTCTGGCCGTAAAATTGGCAGTATTGTGATGAATGCCAATCCGTTTACCTTAGGTCATCAATATTTAATTGAGCAAGCTTGCGAACAATGCGACTGGGTGCATTTATTTGTCGTAAAAGCAGAGAATAAAGATTTCTCTTATGCTGACCGTATGGCAATGATTAAGGCCGGTAGTAAACATTTATTGAATTTAACTATTCATTCCGGCTCGGATTATATTATTTCACGCGCGACCTTCCCCAGTTATTTTATTAAAGATCAACAAGTGGTGAATCAATCCCATACCGCGCTGGATTTAAGTATTTTCCGCCATTCAATAGCACCTGCCCTTGGCATTACGCACCGCTTTGTCGGCAGTGAGCCGATTTGTACTGTGACTCGTCATTACAACCAAGCCATGCGCCGCTGGCTAGAAGAAACGCACGATGTCAGTGCGCCGATCCAAGTGGTGGAAATTGAGCGCAGCCAGCAAGCCTCGCAGCCTATTTCAGCATCGCGCGTGCGCTATTTGCTCAAACAATATGGCGTTGCCGCGATTGCCGATCTCGTGCCGAAAACGACCTATTCCTACCTTTGTCAGCACTATGCGGAACATTCGCTACAGGCCGCTCCGCAACTGTTAGCGGTATGAGCTCGGTGTTGACACTGTTTTATCCAATAACTCATTAACAAGGTTGTACCCATGAAAATTGCCCATCCCGCTTTTGCGGGAACACTGGAATCCAGTGATCTTCAGGTTCGGATTGAACCTAATAACGATGGTGGTATTGAGCTGGTGCTAGACAGCACAGTGGAGCAGCAATTTGGTCATGCGATTCGTCAGGTCGTGCTGCGCACCCTCGAAACGATGCAAGTGCACGACGCGCTGGTCACCATCGAAGACAAAGGTGCGCTGGATTGTGTGATCCGCGCGCGCGTACAGGCCGCGGTGATGCGCGCTTGTGATGTGCAGAACATTGAGTGGAGCCAACTATCATGACCAAACTTCGTCGCAGTATGTTATTTGTGCCGGGCGCGAATGCCGCCATGCTCAGCAATACCTTTATCTATCAACCTGATTCGATCATGTTCGATCTGGAAGACTCGGTCGCGCTGCGTGAAAAAGACACCGCGCGGATGTTGGTGTTTCATGCGCTGCAACACCCTATGTACCAAGAGATGGAAACTGTGGTGCGGGTCAATCCGCTCGATTCTGAATTTGGTATCAAAGATCTCAATGCCGTGGTGCGTGGCGGAGCCAAAGTGGTGCGTCTGCCGAAAACCGATAACGCCAACGATGTGGTTGAGATGGAAAAAGTCATCGAGCAGATCGAGCGTGAATGCGGACGCGAAGTGGGCAGCACGCGCATGTTGGCGGCGATTGAAACCGCACAAGGCATTAACAACGCAGTCGAGATTGCCTTTAGCTCACGCCGCCTGATTGGGATTGCGCTCGGCGCAGAAGACTATGTGCGCGATCTGCGCACGCAGCGTTCAGCGGAAGGCATTGAGCTGCTGTTTGCGCGCTGCTCCATTCTGCAAGCGGCGCGTGCTGCCGGGATCATGGCGTTTGATACCGTCTATTCCGATGCCAATAACGAAGAGGGATTTTTGCGTGAAGCGGAGCACATCAAACAGCTTGGCTTTGATGGCAAATCACTGATTAACCCGCGCCAAATTGACCTGCTGCACAACGTGTTTGCTCCAACCCAAAAAGAGATCGATCACGCCATCGCAGTCATCGAAGCGGCAGAAGAAGCGGCAGCGAAAGGGCTGGGCGTGGTTTCCCTTAACGGCAAAATGGTCGATGGACCCATCATCGAACGCGCACATTGGACATTGCAACGTGCTGAATCCGGCATCAAACACTAAAGGTCATCTCATGAGTATTAATATATTAAATAACCCTCTGTCTGTACTGGAAGTGGAACGCTACGCGTTGACGCCTTATACCCAAGCGCACGCGATCACGCCGCATCTGCTGAATGAGCAAGCCAAAAAAAGCCGCAAAGTGAAAAGTTCGATCCGCGAAGCGATTGTCGATCTTGGCTTAAAAGAGGGCATGACCATCTCTTTCCATCATGCGTTTCGTGGCGGCGATAAAACCGTCAATCTGGTGATGGAGGTGATTGCTGAACTAGGGATTAAAAACCTCACGCTCGCCTCAAGCTCGCTCACCTCTTGCCACTCGCCTTTGATTGAACACATCAAAAACGGCGTAGTGAGCAAGATTTACACCTCTGGGATCCGCGGAGCGCTGGCCGACAGCATTTCTAACGGCTTGCTTGATGAACCAGTGCATATTCACTCGCACGGTGGTCGTGTGCATTTGATCCAAAGCGGTGAGCTCTACATCGACATGGCGTTTATTGGTGTACCTTGCTGTGATGAATTTGGTAACGCCAACGGCTTTAAAGGCAAATCCAATTGTGGCTCACTCGGCTATGCCAAAGTCGATGCCGAACATGCTGAAAAAGTGGTGATGCTGACTGAAGCCATCGTTGGTTTCCCCAATTTCCCTGCATCCATTACTCAAGACCGCGTTGATGCGGTTGTGCAGGTGGCGGAAGTGGGCGACCCAAGCAAAATCGGTGGCGATGCCACGCGCATGACCACTAATCCGCGCGAGCTGCTGATCGCCAAACGCGCTGCGGAAGTCATCGAGCATTCTGGCTATTTTTATGATGGTTTTTCAATGCAGACCGGTTCGGGCGGTGCATCGCTCGCGGTTGCGCGCTTTTTGAAAGAGAAGATGTTGCGCCAAAACATTCGCGCTTCTTTCGCTCTCGGTGGTATCACTGCGACTATGGTGGAAATGCATGAACAGGGACTGATTGATTACTTGCTCGATGTGCAGTGTTTCGATTCGGTGGCGGCGGGCTCGTTAGCGCGCAATCCACATCATCTCGAAATCTCTGCTAACGAATACGCCAACCCAAGCTCGAAGGGGGCGGCGGTGGATAGGCTGGATGTGGTTATCTTGAGTGCGCTGGAAATTGATACCCAGTTTAACGTTAACGTGATCACCGGCTCTGATGGGGTAATTCGCGGCGCATCCGGCGGTCATTGTGACACGGCGGCGGCGGCAAACTTATCGATTATTGTGGCGCCTTTGGTGCGTGGCCGCATTCCGACCGTGGTCGAGAAGGTCACTAACGTCATCACCCCAGGAGCCACTATCGATGTGTTGGTGACGGATCAAGGTATCGCGGTAAACCCGAATCGTCCCGAACTGAAAGCGCGTTTCATCGCGGCGCAACTGCCCGTTGTCGAGATTGAAGCGTTGCAACAGCGTGCGGAGTTGCTGACGGGTAAACCCCAGCCGTTGCAATTCGAAGACAAAACCGTTGCCTTTGTTCACTACCGTGACGGTTCGATCATTGATGTTATCAAGCAGGTAAAAAGCCTATGAGTCACCATCCTGATCTTTCAGTCAGTCTGGACCAGCTACTTCTGCGTAAAGAAGTGCGGGTTCGGCAACAAGGTGAGTGGCTAAAACGCCATTCACTGCCTCTGGTTTCTTTCACGGTTAACATGCCGGGCGCGGTTAAGCTCAACGCTGCCAGCCAAACCGTGATGGATGCAGGTATGCGTGCCATTCAAGAACTGTGTCAGCAAACGGGCTGGCGGCAAGTGGCTTGTCAGCTGTTGGTGGAAAAAACGGGGCCGGAAGCCTTTGTGGTGATTCAGGCTCCTTCAGCCAGCATGTTGAAAAAAGCCATGATGAAGATTGAACGCGAGCATCCGCTGGGGCGACTGATGGATCTGGATGTGATTGATGTCGATGGACATATTATTTCGCGCCAAGGTGCGCAGTTGCCAAGACGGCGCTGCTTGCTGTGTGAACGCGATGCGGTGATCTGTGCTCGCTCGCGGCAGCACGGTGTTGAGGCTTTGTTGGCTAAAATAGAGGAGATGGTTCATGACTATTCCTGCTGCGCTTGATCTTCTGCTTGAACTGCCTAGCCAAGCCTCTGGCACAAGTGGCGCGAAAACGTTCAGCTTGCCTCGCTTAGTGGGGCATCTGGCTTATCATGCCATGATGTTAGAGGTGCATCTCACCCCTAAACCGGGTTTGGTGGATACTGCTAATAATGGCGCGCACCGCGATATGGATCTCAACACTTTTATCGCCAGTGCCGAGGCGATTGCGCCTTATCTGCAATCTTTTGTCAGTGCAGGTTGGGAGAGCGCGGGAAATCCGGCCGCTCAGTTGCTGACCGCCTTGCGCCCGATTGGCATAGAAGCTGAGCAAGCCATGTTTGCTGCCACTCAAGGGGTGAACACCCATAAAGGGATGATTTTTATCTTGGGGCTTATTTGCGGCTCTGTGGGGTGGCTCAAAGCCAATCAACTCAAAATTGATGCGCAGCATATTGGCGAAACCATTCGCCAAGCTTGCCAGTTTTTGATTATTGATGAGCTAAAAGCGAAGCGTGAATCGGCTCCCAAAACGGCAGGCGAGCGAATTTATCGTCGGTACGGTTTAACCGGCGCACGCGGTGAAGCCGCTTCTGGCCTTGCGATGGTGATGCAACATGCGCTGCCAGCCTACCAAGCCTGTTTAACCAAAGGAGCCAGCACCGAGCAAGCCTTGTGGCATACCTTATTGGTGTTGATGGTCAACAATAACGACAGCAACCTCGCTGCTCGCGGTGGATTAGAAGGGCTGCATTTTGTGCAAGCGCAAGCGCAGCAACTGCTCGCCAAAGGCGGCTTTTTATATCAAGAAATTGAACAAGCTCTTACGGCGCTCGATAGCGCGATGATTGAAAAACACTTAAGCCCCGGCGGCAGTGCAGATCTATTAGCCGCTACTTGGTTAATTAATGAGTTAGCGCAATTGTTTCAAGTCCGTCACGAGTAATTTTGATTGTTAACTTTAAGATCGGAAATTCTTAAAAAGCAGCCATAACTGGACGCAATGTTGAATCGATATTTGAAATCAAGAGACTTTTGGGGTAAAGCACAATTCGTCATAGTATTCTCTCTCGTGCTGGAAAGTTACTCACCAGTTGGTTGAAAACAGAGGCAAAGACCTGTAATTTCCTGAAAAAAAGCCCCTATTTACAGGGGCTTGGTAAGCTTAGAGAGACTCAAAAACCCTTATTCGATGTTTTGGATCTGCTCTCTCATTTGCTCAATCAGAACCTTAAGTTCTACGCCAGAGGCCGTAATGTCGGTGCTGATTGATTTCGAGGCTAACGTGTTCGATTCGCGGTTAAATTCTTGCATCATGAAATCGAGCTTACGGCCGCATGAGCCGCCTTTTTTGAGCACATTACGTGCTTCTTTGACATGCGAATCGAGGCGGTCTAACTCTTCGGCAACGTCTGATTTTTGTGCAAGTAAAATCAGCTCTTGCTCGACGCGCGTTGCATCAAGCTCAATCTTTGCTTCTTCAAACTTAGTCAATAGACGTTCACGTTGCCATTGCAGGATTTCTGGCATGCGTGCGCGCACTTTTACCACTTCTTCACTGATCGCCGTCAGGCGTTGTTCGATTAACGCCTTCATGTTGTCACCTTCACGGCTACGTGCGTCAATGAATTCAATGATTGCGTCATCAAAGCCTGCTAATAAGGCTTTATTAATGCTGTCCATGTCTTGTTCTGGCGTTTCCATTACGCCGGGCCACTGCATGATTTGAAACGGATTAATGCGGCTTAGCTCGCCTGTCATGTGCATTACTTGGTTGGCGGCTTTAATCACTTGATTGGCGAGTGCTTCATTGATATTCAGCTCACTTTTAGCCGCAGGGTTTGCTTCATAACGTAAGTGACATTCTACTTTGCCGCGCGCTAAACGTTGGCGAAAGCGTTCACGCAGTACAGGCTCAAGACCACGAAATTGTTCCGGCAGGCGGAAATAGGTTTCAAGATAACGTTGGTTTACCGAGCGAATTTCCCATACCGCGGTACCCCAATCACCTTTAACTTCTTTACGCGCGTACGCGGTCATGCTGTAAATCATTGATTTGTCCTTTGCTCACGAAGATGAAATATCAAACGAGAGATATGTTAGCACTAGCTTCACGCGTGTACTAGGTTCACGCCAATGCAAAGGGTGACCAACCTAGCGTCAAGGCGGCTAATCCGCTATAATCTCGCCCCAATCGATTCCGTCTCACCCGATAAAAGGTAGATGCACTATGCGTCCAAATGACCGCGCGGCCGATCAAATTCGCCCAATTAAAATCACTCGCAACTACACTGCTTATGCTGAAGGGTCAGTATTGGTGGAATTTGGTAATACCAAAGTATTGTGTAATGCCACTGTCGAAGAGGGTGTTCCTCGCTGGTTGAAAGGTCAGGGCAAAGGTTGGGTTACTGCAGAATACGGCATGCTGCCACGTGCAACCCATTCACGGACTCGTCGTGAAGCGACCAACGGTAAACAAGGTGGCCGCACCATGGAGATTCAACGTCTCATCGCTCGCAGCTTACGTGCTGTGGTGGATTTAGAGGCAATGCCAGAGGTGATGATCACGGTTGACTGTGACGTTATTCAAGCGGATGGCGGTACTCGCACTGCATCAATTACGGGCGCAAGTGTGGCACTAGCGGATGCGTTTGCTCATCTGGTTGCTAGCGGTAAATTGAAGAAGAATCCAATGAAAGGCCATGTTGCTGCTGTCTCAGTTGGCATCTTGGGTGAAAACATTTTATGTGATTTGGAATACGTGGAAGATTCTGCCGCCGACACTGATATGAATGTGGTGATGACTGAAAACGGTAAGATGATTGAAATTCAAGGCACCGCAGAGGGTGAACCGTTTAGCCATGAAGAGCTGATGGATTTACTGGCCGTTGCCAAGAAAGGCATCGCTGATATTGTTGAAGCGCAGAAAGCATCGTTATTAGATTGATCAAGTAGCTCCCAGTTGGGGGCTATTTTTTTGCCCGTTTTATTCATTGTATTGTTGTACGTGATGACCCCACCCTAACCCTCCCCTATAAGGGGAGGGAATAAAGGAAGTGTTCCTAATATTGCCCTTGAGGGGAGGGAATTCATCATCTTAGTATCTCCCCTTTTAGGGGAGGCGAGCATTATCTTAGTACCTCTCTTTTTTAGGGGAGGCGAGCATTATCTTAGTACCTCTCTTTTTTCGGGGAGGCGAGCACCATCTTAGTACCTCTCTTTTTTCGGGGAGGCGAGCACCATCTTAGTACCTCTCTTTTTTCGGGGAGGCGAGCAGCATCTTAGTACCTCTCCTTTTTCGGGGGAGGTGAGCACCAGCTTAGTACCTCTCCTTTTTCGGGGAGGTGAGCACCACTTTAGTACCTCCCCCTTTTAGGGGGAGGCTAGGAGGGGGTTGTTCTTGTTGAGAAAGAGAAATAAACCAAAGTGTATGAGTTAAGAGAGAGAAAATCATGAAAGCATACCAGCGTGAATTTATTGAATTTGCACTAGAAAAAGAAGTTTTGAAGTTTGGCGAGTTTACTTTGAAGTCTGGCCGAAAAAGCCCTTATTTCTTTAACGCTGGCTTGTTTAATACTGGCCGTGATTTAGCGCGCTTAGGGCGTTTTTATGCCGCTGCTTTGGTCGATTCTGGGATTGAGTTTGATGTGCTATTTGGACCTGCGTACAAAGGGATCCCAATTGCGACTACAACTGCAGTAGCGTTGGCTGATCATCATGATGTTGATACGCCGTATTGCTTTAACCGTAAAGAAGCGAAAGACCACGGTGAAGGCGGTAACTTGGTCGGTAGCGCATTAGAAGGGCGCATTATGCTGGTGGATGATGTCATTACGGCTGGTACTGCCATTCGTGAGTCGATGGAAATCATTCAAGCTAACGGTGCGGATCTTGCTGGTGTTTTGGTAGCAATTGACCGCCAAGAAAAAGGTAAAGGAGAGCTTTCTGCAATTCAAGAAGTCGAGCGTGATTTTGGTTGCGCGATCATCTCAATTGTTAGCCTGACCGATCTGGTTACTTACCTTGAAGAGAAAGGGGCAGATGCTAAGCACCTTGAGGCGGTAAAAGCGTATCGTGCTCAGTACGGAATTTAAGCATCAACTTATTTGCGAATCGTAGAGCCACTTATTGAAAAGTAAAAGCCCCGAGTTTGACGCTCGGGGCTTGTTTGTTATGAGTTTAGTTATTCTAGCGATTAACTTTGATCGCCATGGTGCGAGTTATCGTAAATTTCCGAGCCATCACGCTGCGTTTTCAACAGTGATAAATTCCACATGTACTGTTCCGGGCGTGGTGTGACTAAATCTTCAATCGCCTTATTCATAGCGCGTGCATCTTGCTCTTCATCGCCCGTTGGAAAGTTTTCTAATGCAGGCAAAATATGCACTTCGTACTTACAGGTTTTATCGTTATAAGCAGGCAAAATTGGCACGACTTTCGCCTTTGATAGGCGCGCCATTTTACCAAAACCTTTTAACGTGGCTTTTTCAGTGCCAAAGAATGGAACAAAGACCGAGTTGGCCGGGCCAAAGTCTTCATCGGGCAGCCAGTAGCCTAAGTATCCATCTTTAATTGAACGTACAAACGGTTTTACTCCAGCATAACGTGCAAAAATACGCCCGCCATATTGCATGCGTTGGACGTGCATTAACCAATCACCGATAGGATTGCGCTGTGGCTTCATGATGGTGGTTACTTTATAGCCTTTTGCAGCAAGCATTACCGCAGGGTAATCGACCGCCCAAGCGTGAGGAGCGAGGATAATCACGTTCTCGCCAGCATCTAACAATGGCAATAAGTTCTCTTCACCAATCATGATGCCGCGTTGCTGATTGTGTTTTGTGGAACGAACCAAAAACTCCGAATAACCGAGCATGTATTGTGCTGCTTTGACAAAGGTTTCTTCCAAAATAGCCTGGCGTTCTTGCGGGGATTTTTCAGGAAAGCATTTTTCCAGATTCACTCGCGTGCGGCGTACAACACGGCCGTTTTTTCGTACCGCAAAGGTGGATAATTTGCGCGCTAGCCTATCTCGCCATGCGGGTGGCATAAAGGCGAACAGAGCGGCAAAGAAGATCCCAATCCAAGTTCCCCAATGTTTTGGGTGTAAAAAAGACCATTGGAATGTGGGGTTGTGCAAGTGTTTGTCTGTGCTGTTTTCGTTGTTGCTCATTGAAAGCAAAACCTTTTTCTAGTTATAAATAGCGAGAGTTAGTTAACGTTTCATCTGGCAAAGATTTAAAACGCTTATGCAGCCACATCCACTGTTCTGGTGCGCGTAGAATCACTTCTTCAACGTATTTATTCATGTAAGCGGCGGCGGCGGTCATGTCATCTTTTGGATAGTCGCCATCAATGGTTTTATCGGCGATGATTTCATATTTTCCGTTGGCGTTTCGAAACCCTGAACCAGGGACAATCGCACATTGGCTAGTATAAGCCAGAATACTGGTGCCTGTGGTGGTACACGCTTCTTTGACCGCAAAGAAGGGAACAAACACCGATTTGTTATGGCCGTAATCTTGATCGGGTAGATAAAATAGGCGCTCGCCCTGTTTGAGTACGCGGATCATCTGTTTAATGTCGGTGCGGTAGATAAGTTTATTGCCATTGCGTGTGCGACCACGGTATTGGATAAATTCATACGCAGGGTTGCTGTGTGGGCGGTAAACGCCATAGCCTTCAAGGCCTATTACACCAAAAGCACGTGCCGTAATTTCTAAATTTAACGCATGTACGCAACACAGCAGTGCGCCACGTTTTTCTTGTTTGAGTTGCAAAAGGGCGCTGACATCTTTCACATCAAGTAGGCGAGCAAAACGCCAAGTCGGCCAAAACCAAGTAATTCCGGTTTCTATCAGTGCCATGCCGGTGTTTTTAAAGTTTTCGTTAACAATATGCTCAATCTCACCTGCACTTTTCTCTGGAAAAGATAGCTGTAGATTACGCGTGGCAATGTGTACTCGCTTGTTAGCAAAGCGCATTCCAAACGCGCCCATGCTGCGTCCTATTTTTAGTAACGCAGAATAAGGAAGCAGGTTGACCACTAAAGCGAGTAGCCCAAAGCTAAGCCACACGCCCCAATATTTAGGGTGCAGTAGCGAGAGGGAAAACTCAGGTTTACCGTATTTTTCTTTGCTCATTACTCTTGATTCTTTCACTGATGATTCTTTGTCACGACGGTGGTGGTTTGTTTTTACTGAATCTGAGCGCTTAATAATGCCCAATACTCTTCAAAATTTGCCGTCGGTTGGTATTTAAAGTCAGATCGCACAAAGCGATTTAGGCTTCCTTCCACTTGGCCAAGCAGTTGCGCGGCTAAAATGCTTTCGTCGACGGGGAAGGATTTACCTTCACGCAGTTTACGTTCGCGAAGGATCTGACGTAGTGACGTTTCTATGCGTTCGAACAGTTGGTTGATCCGTTCACGCAGTCGCTCATTTTCAAACATTAGAGCATGGCCGGATAAAATTCGTGTCAAGCCCGGGTTACGTTCCGAAAAAGCCAAGATAAGCTGTAGCACTAAGCGGATGCGGTTGAGTGTATCTTTCTCTTCATCCAAAATGCGATTAATCCGCGACATTAAAGACTCTTCAATAAACTCAATCAAGCCTTCAAACATCCGTGCTTTACTCGGAAAATGACGGTACAAAGCCGCTTCAGAAACGCCCACTTGTTTGGCTAGCTTTGCTGTGGTGATGCGTGATGCGCCATCGTTAGATTCCAGCATTTCAGCGAGTGCTTGTAGAATCTCTTCACGACGATTGATTTTCTTATTGACGGCCATGACTCGATTTCCTTTTAGTTACCACATGCTTGTGAGCAAATATTTATACCCTTCAGATGGTTTGGGTATTGTCCATTAAGCGCAGTAGTTTAACGGACAGTTTTCGGACTGCGTAGCGTAAAAATGAAAATGATTGAACTGGGTGGTGATTTTACCACCCAATAAACGCTATGAACCCTAAAAGAAGCTTAGAACGTCTGTTTGTAGCCTACAGTTGACTCGCGATCAGTTGCATCAGCGCGTGAGCTAATGCAGATTTTGAACTCAAAGGTAATGCTTGCTCTCCGCCTTGCCAATAAACGGTCAGCGTATTGTCGTTACTATTAAAGCCTTGGCCTGCAACAGAAACATCATTGGCGCAGATCATATCCAGTTTTTTGTTGAGCAGTTTAGCGCGGGCATATTTTTCAACTTGCTGCGTTTCAGCAGCAAAGCCTACCGTGAACGGGCGGTTTTCTTTCAATGCGGCTACGCTGGCGACGATGTCGGGATTTTTGACCATGGTGATGAGCATGTGATCGCTCGCATCGGTTTTTTTGATCTTTTGATCGGCGACGATCTCAGGGCGATAGTCGGCTACGGCTGCGCAACTGATGAACACATCATGTGATTGCGCTTGCGCCATCACTTGCTGATGCATATCGCAGGCACTTTCCACATCAATACGTTGTACTTGTGGCGGTGTGAGCAAATTGACCGGGCCACTGATCAGAGTCACTTTCGCGCCCAATTGAGCGGCGGCCTGCGCAATCGCATACCCCATTTTGCCTGAACTGTGGTTACTGATATAGCGGACTGGATCGAGTGCTTCACGGGTTGGGCCTGCGCTAATCAACAGTGACTTACCGGCGAGCAGTGTGTTGTTTGCCATCTCTGTTTGGAAAAAAAACTCGCAGCGCTCAACCAATTGCATCGGTTCAAGCATGCGGCCCGGGCCAACATCGCCACACGCCTGTTCACCAGCTGCTGGGCCCCAAATCATCATGCCTCGGCGTTTAAGCGTGGCAATATTCTCTTGTGTGGCGATATTGCGATACATCTGCTGATTCATTGCCGGCGAGACGGCCACTGGCGCATTGGTGGCTAAAATCAAAGTGGTGAGTAAATCATTACCCATTCCTGCGGCGACGCGCGCGATGAGATCCGCAGTCGCGGGAGCCAGTAGGACTAAGTCTGCCCATTTGGCAAGTTCAATATGGCCCATAGACGCTTCGGCGGCTGGGTCTAATAAGCTATCTGAAACTGGCCTGCCAGAGACGGCTTGCATGGTCAGTGGCGTTATAAACTCTTTTGCAGCGTGGGTCATCACCACTTGTACTTGAGCGCCTCGCTCAATCAAGCGACGCGTTAGCTCAGCACATTTATACGCAGCAATACCGCCGCTAATGCCGAGCAGAATCTTTTTTCCTGCCAGTGTTTGCATTGTCTTTTCCTCAAAAATTCTGCGCATTATGTTAGCACAACTCTCGCATCGAGTGACCTTATGATCCGCTCAATCCTTTCATATTGGACGAGTGTTTCTGCGTCTTTCATCACTTATCAATTACAAAAAACCATGAATTAAGCCTAAATAAAGAGAAGCAAAGTTGCAGGCTTGGCTATTTCTCTATGTTGTCTGAGTACCTTTAGCCCTAGGAGTGCTTAATGAGCCTCAAATCACTGCCCACAGAATCAATGCCGCGCGAAAAATTGCTTGCTCGCGGTCCTCAGGCATTATCTGATGCTGAACTGCTGGCGATTTTCCTTCGTACTGGCACTCAAGGAATGAATGTGCTCGCTCTCTCGGATCTGCTGCTGCGCGAGTTTGGATCACTTCGAGCGCTTTTTTCGGCCAACCAGCAAGAGTTTTGCCGCCATAAAGGGTTGGGCGAAGCCAAATACGTTCAATTGCAGGCGGTGCTTGAAATGACGCAGCGCTATTTGGCCGAAACGCTCAAACGAGGTGGCGCTTTGACTAGCCCAGAGCAAACCAAGCTTTATTTATCGAGTGTGCTACGCGATCGCCATCGAGAAGCCTTCTATATTCTGTTTTTGGATAATCAACACCGAGTGATCAGCGATGAAGTATTGTTTGAGGGGACGATTGACGCGGCCAGCGTTTACCCTCGTGAGGTGGTTAAAAGAGCGCTCCACCATAATGCGGCGGCATTAATATTGGCCCATAATCATCCGTCAGGCGTTGCTGAGCCTAGCCAAGCCGATCGCAGAATCACACGTCGATTAACCGATGCGCTTGCGTTAGTGGACATCCGTATTTTGGACCATTTTGTGGTGGGCGACGGCGAGGTGATTTCTTTTGCAGAAAGAGGGTGGATTTGAATCACATTTTAGGTTGTGACTTAAGATTATTCTGGTATGATTCGCGCACTAAATTATCAACCTAAATCAGCTCTGCTTAAAAAAAGATCGCCAAATCCGTAAAAAGGATCTGTTCGGGTCTTGAGCAATGCATGTCAAGTTAGTATAATACGCGACCTTTGATAGCCTTGTATGGATTTTCCATAACGGTTTTTAACCTCAAACTTCTTAATACATCGAGAACGAGGTTCGGCCACCAAGGTTGATATCGAGCTGAAACGATTTGGAGAAGACATTCATGTCCCGAGTATGCCAAGTAACTGGTAAGCGTCCAATAACGGGTAACAACCGTTCACACGCACGAAATGCTACTAAGCGTCGTTTTCTGCCGAACCTACAAACTCATCGTTTCTGGGTAGAGAGCGAAAAACGTTTTGTTAAACTACGTCTAACTGCTAAAGGCATGCGTATCATCGATAAGAAAGGCATTGATGCTGTTCTTGTTGATATCCGTGCACGTGGCGAAAACGTTTAAGAGGAATTGAGCAATGGCTAAAGGCATTCGTGAGAAAATTCGACTAATATCTTCTGCAGGTACTGGTCACTTCTACACAACTGACAAGAACAAACGCAACATGCCAGGCAAATTTGAGATCAAGAAATTTGATCCAGTAGTTCGCCAGCACGTTCTTTACAAAGAAGGCAAAATCAAGTAATTGATTTTACGCTTTGTAAGCATTGAAAGACCCAGCTTTGGCTGGGTTTTTTATTGTCTGGAATTTGTACCCTGCAATGTCAGCTCTCACTATAATGTGCTAAGTTACTCAAAGATAAACTCTTAGGGATCACTTATGCGTATCAATCGCCGCCGTTGGAATAATATTCTTATCTTGGCTGTTATTGCTTTTATTGCCATTTTGAATTTACCCACAGTCATCAAAACTTATCTTATTGAACCGCCTGCTAGCCCTTATCCTTATGTGATTAATCCAAATGCACAGCTGCAAGCACTGCATTTTACTGACTGGTCACTTGAACTGAATCAAAACCGTTGGCGATCAAGCAAAGCAATTTCAGTTGCTCCTGAAATATTAGCACAACGCTGGCAGAGTTTAGTTGGTACAGAAGTAGATGATGCCACTTACGAGTCGCTTGCGTCTCTACTACGCAACCCACAAACCGTGGAGGTGTGGTATCAGGATCGCGAAGAGCCGCAAAGGATCACCTACTACCAAACCCCCCAGTTTTGGTTATTGAAAAATTGGCAAGAGAAATGGGTGGCACTTTCGGTAGAAGAAGCTTTTCTTTTTCCGAACTGAGTCATTATTTCTCTTTGAGCGTTGAACAAACCAATAACGACGAACGAAGAATCGAGATGTATCATGCCTGAGTTACCCGAAGTTGAAGTAAGTAAAATGGGGATTAGCCCGCATCTAGTTGGGCAAACGATCCAGCAACTGACATTTCGCACGCCAAAATTACGTTGGGCCATCCCTCAAGAGCTGAAACAGTTAGAAGGGCAAGTGATCCGCAATATTGCCCGCCGGGCCAAATATTTATTGATAGAGACCGATATTGGCAGTGCGATTGTTCACTTGGGAATGTCAGGTTCATTGCGAGTATTGGAGTGTGATTTTCCGGCAGGTAAGCATGATCACGTTGATCTGCGATTAACCAATGGCAAGGTACTGCGCTACCACGATCCACGTCGATTTGGCGCTTGGCTATGGTGCGAACAAGGAGCAAGCCACTCGGTGTTGAGTAATATCGGTCCTGAGCCATTAACCGATGATTTTGATGCAGATTATATTGTGCAAAAAGCGAACAATAAACGTATCGCTGTTAAGCAATTTATTATGGAGAATAAAGTAGTGGTTGGCGTAGGCAATATCTACGCGAGTGAATCATTGTTTAATGCGCGAATTCTCCCCACTCGGCCCGCTCATTCGCTGACACTGACTGAGTGGAATTGCCTCGTGCGAGAAATTAAATCAGTCTTAGCAACGGCGATTCAACAAGGTGGCACAACCTTAAAAGATTTTGCACAAGCGGATGGCAAACCGGGATATTTTGCTCAAGAGCTTAATGTGTATGGCAAAGCGCAGCAGCCTTGCCCAGCGTGTGGGCAAGCGATTGAAGCGCTGAAAATTGGTCAGCGTAACACCTTTTTCTGCTCTGCTTGCCAAAAATAAGGTACGTCCTAAAGGCTATATTTTCTTGCCATGCAAGGCGTTAGCGACAATGTCAGGAACAAATTGATCAACTTCTCCACCATGAATCGCCACTTCACGCACAATGGTGGAGGAGATAAATGCATGCTCCTCTGATGGTGTAAGAAACACACTTTCCAGCCCCGGCATCAAACGGCGGTACATGTTGGTCAAACCAAATTCATACTCGAAGTCAACCGTAGTACGCAAACCGCGGATCAGCACATTGGCTTTTTCATCACGCGCAAAATCGACCATTAACCCAGCAAATCCTTTAGCAGTGACATTCTCTAAATGTTGAGTGACTGCGCTGGCAAAGGCGACCCGTTCTTGCAGAGTAAACATGGTGTTTTTGCTTGGGCTGGCGGCGACGGCGATGATCACTTCATCAAACATATTGGCGGCGCGTTCGATCAGATCCAAATGACCATTGGTGATGGGATCAAAAGTGCCGGGATAAATCACACGCGAAATTCTTTTTTGGCTCACAGTGGAAGGCTCATATTGGTTAACTGGCATTGATATTAACAAAAAGACTCAAAATTACCTATTGAACTCGGTATGATGTAGCCCGCATTAAACTGTGACACTTAGCGAGTGAGAGAAGAGACGATGAACAAGTTGTTGGTGATCCGTAACGATAAAATTGGTGATTTCATGCTGGCTTGGCCAAGTTTTGCGATGCTAAAAGCCTCGTTGCCAGATTGCCATATTACCGCGTTAGTCCCCAGCTATACCGTCGCGCTGGCCGAGCTTTGCCCGTGGATTGATGCGGTGATGGTCGACCCAACGGAAAACGCGTCCTCTGCGCAGAAAAAACAATGTATTCAAGCGATTAAACAGCAACACTTTGATGCCTCGATCAACCTCTTCTCGACCACTTACAATGCACTATTAGTTTGGAAATCTCGTATTCCTTATCGTTTAGCTCCGGCGACTAAATTCGCTCAAATTTTTTACAACAAACGAATTAAGCAAAAACGCTCTCAATCAGCCAAACCAGAATATGAGTATAACTTAGATTTGGTACGCGCTTTTTTGCATGATACTGGCAAAGAGGTTGTCGAACCGAGCGCACCTTATCTGCAATTTGATCAAGCGAAGCTTGTTGAACAAAAAAGCAAACTGGCTGCGCAACTTCATCTCGATACCAGTAAACCGTGGGTGTTTGTTCATGCCGGAAGCGGCGGTTCAGCGAATAATTTGTCGCTAGAGCAATACACGCAGTTAGTGATGGGGATTGATAGTAAGCAAGAAATTATCCTCACCGCCGGGCCGGGAGAAGAGGCGAAAGCCGCGCAGTTAAAAGCTTTGATTGAAGAAAAGGGCGGGCGAGCGGCACTGTATGATAAAAATGAAGGGCTTGTTGATTTCTCACGCTCGATTGCTTGCGCTGATATTTTTATCGCAGGTTCAACTGGGCCTTTGCATATTGCCGCTGCGATTGATGTGCCCACAGTTGGCTTTTTCCCCGCCAAACGTTCAGCCACGCCACTGCGTTGGCGACCATTGAATTCACAAGGTCGCCATATCGCTTTTTGTCCACCACAAGCAAAAGACAAAGAAACTCAGGCCGATATGAGTCGCATTGATATTAATGCGGTGTTAGCTGAACTTAACCCTTGGGCGGCTCAGTACTGGTTCTAACCCATAAATCGGCGTATTTAACAAAGGTTGAGTGCGCCGATAATAAAGAAAGCAAGAAGCCTTGCTTACCATCTAAAAAGCCTGCTTTTAAAACGTACATTTTCAAAAAGCAGCCAAACGCATGAAAAATACCTTGGCTAATGCTGCTTTTCTTACCACGTTTTTCTCGTTGCTCTGCCCATGCCTTGGCATAACCTGCGGATTTAAGTAAATAATGATGAATATCGTTATAGGTGTAGTGAATCGCATCACCTGCAAGATTCTCGACTTTCATGCCATCTGCGACTTCGACTTTTTCATGCACCAAAGCCTCGTTATATTGCGTTAATTGAGTTGGGTAGAGGCGCAACACGCGATCAGGATACCAACCACAGTGGCGAATATAGCGGCCAAAAACCCAACTTAAACGGGAAAATTGATACAGTGTATTGGGTTTATTAGCCGCGACCGCTTGCTGAATGCTATCTTTTAACTCTTTGGTCATGCGTTCATCGGCATCTAGCCACAACACATAATCAGACTCGACATACGACTGCGCTAAGCGGCGCTGTGGGCCAAACCCAAGCCACTGCGAATTGACAAAAAACTTGTCAGTATAACGGCGTGCAATCTCTTCGGTATTATCACTGCTACCTGAATCTAAGACGACGATTTCATCTACCCATTGGTGAACGGTTTCCAAGCAAGCTTGCAGATGTTGCGCTTCATTTTTAACGATCAGCGCAACGGCTAAAGTAGGTTTGCTCACATTCATTCCTCGGATATTGGGTTTAGCTGAAAATCAGCCGTTATCTTATCAAACATTTGGATAACATGGCTTGCTTGAATACGCTGCATCGCTTGTTCATCTTTGACGCGAGTACGCCAACTGACTTGCTCTTTCGTTTTTCCTGTTTCGGCAAACAGTGCTTCTTCATAAGCCGACACTACATAATCACGATACTGATAAGGCCCTGTGCGCTGCGGATTATGGTGAGCGTATAAACCGATAACGGGAGTATTCATTGCATTGGCCATGTGCGCTGGGCCTGTGTCTGGCGCTATCACTAAATCGGCTAAGTCGAGCAGTGCCAACATCTCTTTAAGCTGGCTTTTACCAACGACATTGAGTACCGGCTGAGTCAGTTTACTCGCTATTTCGGCTGCTAGATCAACTTCAATTTGCGCAGGGCTACCGGCTAAAATGATATGCCAACCAAGTTGTTGAGCATGCGTTATCACTTCTACATAGCCTTCAGCGGTCCAATTTTTATAAGGCTTACTCGCGGCAGGAACCACGACTAAATTACGCTTTGAATGTGCAAGTTGCTGCTTGGCCCATTGATGATCGGAATCTGAATAAGTGAGTGACCACTTAGGTTCTATTTCTTTGATTCCAAGGCACTTTGCAAACGCGAGTAAGCCATCTAATACATGAGGTGCTTGAGGCGATATCACTTTTACATTGGTAAATAGGTGCTGGAAATCTTGGCTGCGGGCGGCATCAAAACCGAGTTTATATTTAGCTTTAATACCCAGAGTGGCAATACTGGCACGAAAGGCATACTGCATATGCAAAAGCGCATCGAAGGATTGCCCTTTAAGCTCTGCCCACAGTTTTTGATATGCTTTCCATCCCTGCGTTTTGTCGAATATAACCACGTTTACATTAGGAAAATCAGTGAGTAACTGCGCTTCCAGTTTTCCAGTGATCCACGTGATATGAGTTTCAGGCCATTGGTGTTGAATTGCTTGCACGGCGGCCACTGCATTGCACACATCGCCAATCGCCGACAGACGCAACACACAAATAGAGCGTGGAGCAGAAGAAAAAAGAGCCATAAGTGACATCGGTATAGAGAAAGTTAGTAAGAATTATGCAGACAGCGCTGATAAATGTAAAATGCCAAACAAGCACGATGAAGCACATTCAATCTCGTCATTAAAAAGTGAAACGATGAAAACGCTGAAAAAAGAGAATCAAACAATTTGGTATGACGAGCATTTGCTAGTTGAAGATCCGCTCCGCTGTTTTAACCCTGAGTATTGGCAGCAAGCTGGTAGCGTCACAGGTAGTGCAACGGGACGCGGCACGACATGGTTTGTAAAAGCTGAAAAAATAGAAGCAGCACTACGCCACTATAAGCGTGGTGGATTATTCGGTAAGTTAGTGAGTGATCACTACCTTTTTTCAGGTTGGCAGAAAACTCGCAGTTTTCAAGAATTCGAATTACTCAATACACTGAGAGAGGCTGGGGTGAATGTTCCACGCCCGATTGCAGCGCGAGCAGTAAAGCGCACTTTTTGTTACCAGGCCGATTTACTCAGCGAAAAAATCCCGAACGCCCGCGATCTGGTGTCTATTTTACAAGAACGTCCATTACCGACTGAAATGTATGAGAAAATCGGCCTGGAAATTCGCAAAATGCATGATGCGCAAGTCAATCACACCGATCTCAATATCCATAACATCTTGATTGATGGCCAAGAGAAGGTATGGATTATTGATTTTGATAAGTGCTACCAGCAACAAGGCGAGAGCTGGAAGAAAGGAAATTTAGATAGATTGAAACGATCGTTTGAGAAAGAACAAAAAAATAGATCTATCAACACCTTAAAGATAAGTTTTGATCAACTATTACATGCGTATAGTGAGAGTAAAAGAAAATGAAATTATTTGTGATTAACTTGAAAGAGGCCAATGCTAGACGAGAGCGGGTCCAGAAAAAACTGTCAGAAATAGATATTGAATGTGAGTTTTTTGAAGCTGTAAATGGTTTTAGTGGATTACCACCTAAGTTGGCTATGAAGCCAAATGATGATTATCGAATCAAATATCGTGGTAGACCTTTGACTCCTGGGGAAAAGGGCGTATATGCGAGTCATTATTTACTCTGGGAAAAATGCGTTGAGTTAGATGAGCCCATAGTAATATTTGAAGATGATTTTTTACCAACACCATTTTTTTCGCTCGTTATTGATAAGCTTCCTGAGTTACATAAAAAATACGACTATTTACGTCTTGAGCCTCAGGATACAAACTTTAATTGTAAAATGATTGAAAATACTCATGATGGCTTTCAAGTTGTGATGTGGATGGATAATGCTGGAGGAGCTAGGGGATATAGCATTACACCGAAAGCGGCACGTAGATTTTTAGACGAAAGTGAGCAATGGTTATGTGCTGTCGATAATTTTATTGGCGAACCATATAAACATCACATATCTTCTATGGGATTATTGCCATATGCTATATACAATCCATCTGATATGGAAAGCCAAATTCAGAACAAAACAAAATTAGCCAAAGTTGCCTTAAAGAATAAAATTTTTAGAGAAATAGAAAGGCTTTCAAGGACCATCAGATTGGCATGGTGGAATGTTATGCATAAATCAATTAAAAGGTAATTATCTATGATAAGGGGACTCATATCTCGACTTCAAATTACCAGAGATAAAATAAGACGTCATCTTGGAATCATTCTTTTTGATTCATCAAAAGTATCTAAATTAGATTTAGAGAATGTTAATAGCATTCTATTTATCCGTAATGATGCAAAATTGGGTGATGCTATTGTTTCCTCCGGGGTACTCAAGAAACTTAAAAAGTACCGCCCAGAAATAAAAATTAAAGTGCTGACTACCTCTGCGATGGCACCATTGTTTACAGAACACTTTGGTGTTGATCAAGTTGTGCATCTAAGTAAGCGACCGTCATACAGTGAAATGAAAGAAGTCTGTACGCAAGTTGGGTCGGTCGATGCAGTAGTCGCTTTTAATCTTGATATGAAAATGAAAGATATTTATTTGCTGAACAAGTTAAAGTCTAAAATAAATATTGGCCTAGATCCTGATTTAAAGCTGATTAATTTAAACATTTCTGATGATATTAGAAATATGCATTATGCTGATAAGTTTAACTATATTGCAACTCTATTGGGTATAACTGAATCAGCAGAGAATTATATAGTTCCTCTTGTTCCCTCTTCTATGGAAAAAGTACAACTTTTCTTGACTGAAAATAATATCAATGAATTTGTGCTGATTAATCCATTTGGTAGTGGCAACGAAAGGAAGTTGAACAAGGACTCGATAAATAAAATCATTAGTGCAATCAAAGAATGGGATAAGTCATTGAGTGTGGTTCTATTATCGGCTCCTGATACAAGAGATCTTTTGGACGCTATGTCCCTTACTACTGCAAGTATTCGTCACTTTGATCAGAGTGATTCTATTTATGATGCCATTGCTATTGTCGAGAAAGCGAAGTTAGTGGTTTCTGTTGATACATCAATAGTTCACGTCGCATCTGGTTTTAATAAACCGCAGATTGCAATTTATAAACAAGATAAGGTTAATTTCAGCAACTGGCACCCTAACTCTGAACATGCAAATGTTATTATTGCTATTACAGATATCAATAATTTCGAAGAGGAACAGCTAAAGCAAGCACTAATCTAATTAAATTATTAGTTCAATGGCTGATATTGTGTTCGCTAGTGATCCACGGTTTTTATCAATTACGAGTCGAGTTGATTGTGATTTAGAGTGAAGTACATTTTTATCATTGAATGCTTGAGATATAGATTTTGAGATTGCTTTAGCTGTAGTGACAACCTCTAATCCCTCAGCTTTGATTAGTTGTTCTGTTATATCCGTAAAATTATAGTAACTTGGTCCTGTTAGCACTGGTTTACCTAGTGCTGCAGGCTCAAGCATATTATGACCTCCAACTTTATCACCCAGTAAGCTTCCGCCCATAAAACAAATGTCAGCAGTACCCATTAGTACCAGCATTTCTCCCATTGTATCACCTAGATAAACCTGCACTTCTGGATCAAGTTCAGTCTCTGTTTCAGTTCGTCGCACACTAATAAATTGTGTTTTACACAACTCAAAAACAGCATTAAATCGCTCTGGGTGACGCGGGACAAGAATAAGCAATGCGTTAGGGTGCTCTTTAAGTACTTCAGCATGGGCTGCTAATACCTGTTCATCCTCACCTTGATGGGTACTTGCCGCAATCCAAACTGGACGATTTCTCCCTAGATCAGATCTTAGCTGCTGGCCTTTTTGTATGGTTGTTTGGTCTATATCGATATCAAACTTAATTGAGCCAGTGACGAAAATTTTTTCTTTTGCCACACCCAATCGAATAAAGCGCTGTGCATCGTCGGGATATTGACATAGTACTCGAGTTAAATTTTTCGCTAGCATGTTAAATATTGGCTGAACTTTTGCGTACCGTTGGCATGAACGCTCAGATAAACGAGCATTAATAACAGTGATCGGAATACCCGATCTTGCGACTGTATGTAGCGTATTCGGCCAAAGCTCAGTTTCCATGATGAGTAGTTGGCTAGGCTTGATAGCATTTAAAAAACCACGAATGGCAAAAGAGAAGTCAAATGGCATATAGCGATGTTCGGCGATGCCTTGTAATTTAGCCGCTTGTTCTGCGCCAGTAGGCGTTGTGGTGGTAATAACGATCGGCTGATCAGGATATTGTGATTTGAGTTTTTTTATCAGTGGAGAAACGGAAAGTGCTTCTCCAACCGATACCGCATGGATCCAAATCGGTGATTTATTAGTTTCAAGTGGCGGTGTGAAACCAAAATGTTCTTTCCAGCGAGCACCAACGGATGGTTTACCATCTCGTTTTCTGTACAGGCTCCACATCAAAAATGGAGAAACAATAGTGAGTAGGAACGTATACAGCCAACGAATGAGCACAATGACCTCGTTTACTTCTTGATTAGATCTTCAGGTTTCTGGTGAGTCCATTTACCACGAGGCTTGTCTAAATATTGAAAATACTCATTGGTAAATGTGCCTTGGATACAAACATGACGGCGACGACGATATTGAATGGATTCATCTTTTAAAACATCATTGAATACCGCAGGCCCAGTTGTCCCGTAAACTCCTTTTTTAACATCATAGTTCTGGATGTTATACACAATCGTATCCATCACTTTCTGGAAATGAGGGTTTTGTGGCGCTGTCGCTAAAAAGTAATTAGTAATTTCAGTCCCATTTTTGATCTTGATATATAACGCGTCATTGATGCCTTTTAGTAGTCGACTAAGCGGCCAAACCAATGTGGCATCAATATCCATATAGACACCGCCTTGTTGGTATAAAGTTGTCACACGCCATAAATCGGCTTGAGCAGCACCATCGGTCAACTTCATATATGCATCATAAACTTCTTGTGATGCATTTTCGCGTAAATATTCTTCTCGTGCTTCGGTGCTGACATAGCGATAATCGTAGCTTAGTGACATTAGACGATTGAATAGATAATTCAAATAGATAGGTAGGCTACTACGGTTTGAATAGTTGGTTTGCCAAATAACTTTAGGTACACCACTGCTATTTTTTGTTTGAATTTTGGCTGGAGAATATTCAGGAATAGTGAATCGTACTTTAGGGAAAACAAAGTGGAATGGGTATGAAAGCACTTTAAAAATATTACCAATCAACTTGATGGTGCGGTTTGCAACCATAATAGGGAAGTTATTCATACGGTCTCTTTATTTTGTTCTAATGCAGTAGCCATCTCTGCAGTAATTTGTTGGTTACTAGGAATATCACCGTTCGCATTCATGACAATGCGGTGATCACCTTCTAGTGGAGTGTATCTAAATGGTACGGTTGAGTAGAAAATACCAACGGTCGGTGTATGAGTTGACACCGCAATATTTCTCACTCCCGTATCAGGAGCCACCACTAAGCGCGCCTTGGCAATGTATTCGACTAGTTCATCTAATGACAGACAAGGCTGAATCGTGAAATTATGGTTAACTTCCAAATGACGAAGAAAATCACCTTTTTCAAAATCATTTTTTCCTTCTAGATAGACATGTTGATGGTTTGGAAAAGTTGTAATTGCGAGCTCAATGAAACTCTTCATTTGTTTTCGAGTCAGAATTTTTGATTGAGTTGATGCGCCATTAAAATAAAGAATGCTAGGTTTAGTTTGTCCTTTATCGTACAGTTCTAGGTGACTTGGATATGCAAAATCTAATGGCCTTTGTGGATTGTGTCCAAGCATTTTTAGCATATCGAGCATGCATTCAAGCTCTGGCTGAAAATCAGATCGAAATACCGCAATATTGTACAAGCTTCCACATAAATAAGGTTTGTATGGGAAGCCAAATTTTAGTTTTGCTTTACTGAGCAACGTCATCCAATAAGAACGGCTTGTGCCAGCTACATCAAAGATGATGTCTTGCTCTTCTAATTGCGTAAATTGCTGGATCTTCTGCTTCCAATTCAGTTCATGCTTGCGATGTCGACCAATCATAAAAATGGTTTCATCAGCAAGATCTGAAGGTGTTCCATATTGATAGTTAGAGACACCCACTAGCGTGATTTTTGCGTTAGGAAAAAATTTTCTCGCTTCAATAAGAAAGGGGCGAACAATGACCTGATCACCTAATGCAGCGTGACGAAAAATCGCGATCTTTTTCACCTTCTCGGGTGAAAACTCATGAGTTAAGTATTTTTTTGCTTGCTTGGATGCATAAGCACCGCGTTCAAACCAAAGATGTTGCATCAAGTTTATCCAATAAATTTGTTTACGGCAGCCATTACCAAATCTGGTGATAGCTTGTTCAAACAGTCAAGGTGCTTAAGTGGACACTCGCGTTTAAAGCAAGGGCGGCATTCTATTTCAGTGTGTATAATTTCGACATTATCTGCCAATGGTGGTGTGTATTTTGGTGAGCTTGAGCCATATATTGCAACAATATTACACCCAACAGAGGCTGATACATGCATCAACCCAGAATCGTTGCAGACGACAGTATGGCAAGCTGCAAGCAAATCAACTACCTCAATTAAGGAAGTTTCACCGGCTAGATCAAAGCATGAATTTTGTAATTCCTTTGGAAGTGCATTGCGGATAGCGCTTGTTACCACTTTATCTTTGGCTGAACCGAATAACCAAATTTGCTGGCCTTTTTCAATCAAAGCTTTCGCAACTTCAGCATAGTATTTATCTGGCCATCTTTTAGCTGGGCCAAATTCTGCTCCTGGGCATAAACCGATAATCGGTTTTATGGTCGATAAGCCTAATCTTGACATTGCATACTGTTGAGCTTTGCTATCGATGAATAGAGAAGGGCGAGGGCAGGTTTCTAGCTGAACTTCACTAAGCATGCTTTCCTTAGAATAAGCAAGAGCAACATAACGCTCCACCATAAACTGAAAAACTTTGCGATTTGGGCGAAGATCATTGAGCAAACCATAACGAAATTCACCTTTCCAGCCCGTACGAGATGGAATACCAGCAAACAGAGGAATTAAAGCTGACTTAGCCGAGTTAGGTAAAACGTATGTGTGCGTATAGCCATTGCGCTTTAATTCTTTAGCCAGTGCCCATCGACCTACAAGATTAAATGCGCCATGTCCAATCGACATTTCAATGGCGCAATTCACTTCTGGCATGCGCTCCAAAATCGGTTTGCACCAAGCGGGGGCTAGAACATCAATCGTCGCAGCGGGGTAGTTTTGCTTCAATGTGGTGTAGAGGCTTTGCGACATGACCATGTCGCCAACCCAAGAAGGGCCGATAATCAGAATCTTCATGTCCTGCTGCTCATCAGTTTGGCTGTTGAACGGCATTGTACTTTTCTATACGAATAAGAGCAAAGAAGGTTGCAAGCATAAAGCCATAGAATGCGCTGATTAAGTTAGCTTGTAATGGTGCTTCTGTTAAGCAAAAGAGCATGAACCCAGCGACAAATACCGTACCTGTGTAACCCCAGAGGCTATCGGTTTTCCTGTAGTGTTGAGTAAAGACCGCAAAAGGTACTACAAGCATCATAATAATGGCAATTATACCTAATATTCCATTACTCGCTAGCATTTCGAAATATTGGCTATGGGCATGACCACGAGTTAAATTCCGAGTGTATTCATTCACTTTACCTTCAGCATAAAGCTGCTTATTGAGAGTTTCTCGTTCATTATAAGGTAAACCAATGAATGGGCTTTGTTTAAACGCTTCCGTTGCAGCTTTCCATAAATAGAATCGAGTACCTGTAGATGTTGCCGCTTCTACATCTCCGGAAATAATATGAGACACCTCATAAGCTGTATAATCTATTCGTTGTTTTACTGAATCGGAATTCCAATAAGTCCCTAATGATAGAGCGATAAAACCCACAATGAACGTTGATGTTAATTTTAGATTTAGTCTTTTCCAATTTAGTAGCGCACACAATATCAGAAGTAGCGGAATAGCAAATATGGCGCCACGAGTTAAAGTTAATACTGTTGAAATAATTGAGGCGATGAATGCTAAAAATAATAAGACTCTATATTTAGGATTTTTTATAGATAAACATAAAGATAGAAATGCCAATGAGCACGCCAAATAACCAAAGTTGATACTAAAGAGAAAACCGTCAACACGTGGCATATGGAGTATAACGAACTGATAAAGAGCAATAACCAGCGCACCAAAAGAACCAACTATGACGCCAATAGATAACCATTCATAGGCTTGTGCCGAGCGGAGGATGAAAGCTTTTCTGAACATTAAATAAACAGGAATACATAACAATAAACGACTACCGCCTTGAAAGTACCTGAACGTACTACCATCGACTATTGTAATTGGTAAATTGGCAAAAAAATAGCCACCAAGACAACAAGTGATCAGTAAGTCATATTTATTAAAATCACAATGAGTTCTATTCTTAACTAGGTCGTGAATTGAGAATAAAACGATAAATGCGACAATGACAACACTAAAATTATTAGTCGATAGAAGGAGTGCTGGAACTAAGAATAATGATGATAGCGCAAAATTATTCACGTTAAGAAGTTTGTTCATTCGTGATTCCATTCTTATTATTTCGTCGATTTTCTGAATGTATAATTACCGCGCACTTTGCGCCATAGGCCAAACACATCGGTTTTAGGGAAAATAGCAATACGTCGTATTTGATATGGATCTTGATGAATTAACAATGGGCCGCTGTTGGTTGCAACCGCAAATTGATAGCCACATTGATGCACGATCTGTTTTGAGTGCGCATCATGATCGCCATAGGGGTATGCAAAAGAAACCAGTTGTTCGCCTAGTAGCTCTTCGAGTTCAAGCTTATTGCGTGAGATCTCTTTACGCTGTTCAGATTCACTGAGTTTGCTGAGAAATGGATGAGTCATTGTATGGCCGCCAATTTCAACTAGCCCTGAATCGTGTAATGCTTTGACTTGCTGACGAGACATTAAAGGCACTGGTTTTTCTGGGTTGCTCGGTACTTCAACATCCCAACGGTTAAAATCCTCCCCCGTTACTACATAGACAACCGCTTTAAAACCGTATTTTCGTAATAGCGGCAACATCAATTCGTAGTTATCTTGATAGCCGTCATCAACCGTTAAGATGATATAGCGCCTGCCTGATTCAAGGCGGTGAATAAGCCCTTTATCCGCTAAATCTTTAAAGGTTAGCGTTTCAAACCCCATTTTTTTTAGCAGGTTGAAGTGCTTTTCAAGCATGTCAATATGCAGATAGGTACCATGTACGCCCTTTTCACTTTCATCCTTAATAAAGCGATGATACATAATAATCGGCATCTCTTTACGCAGCTTTTCAACATGAACCGTTTGATAAATATCTTCTATTTGATCGACCACATTGGTTAAGCTGTAGCTGTGCTGAATTATCTCACTGACTTGTGGCGAGCAGTGTGGTGTTTTTAACCCTTGTTCTACATATTGACTAACTTTTGAAAAATCAATATCGAGATCTTTAGGCCCGATGTCACCGAAGTTGCTTGCCATGGCCGCAGCGATATTATCGTCATCGACAATACCAATTGCACTTGCCTCACCGATTGCCAGGGTAGGCCGTCCACACAGCAAAGATTCCATTGCCACTCTGCCAGCCCCAATGACTAAGTCTGATTGAGCAAGTATCGAGACGACATCTTGTGAATAACCAAGAAAGTGAACGTCAGAAGTAAACTTATCAAAACGCGCTTCAATTTTAGAGCCAGATATGACCTGAATCTGGTATTTTGCTGAGTCTAAACACTCATCGAGCAACCGATAGCAAAGATCCCCTTTGGGGCCGGTTAACCTACCAATAATACTGACCACGGGTTTGCTATTTTGAGGAGCGTTTTGCCAAGTGAATTCTTGCGTTTCAATGCCGTTTCGGCTTACGACGAGCGAGCTTTGTGGAACATTCAATTCAGTCATGAGTTGTTGTTCAATGGCCTCACAAACCGGTAGTGCTTTGTCACCCATGGCGTGAAATTTTTTACGAGATGCGTGTACAGGCTGACGACCATGTACTGTGGTGACCATAGGCGTATTTGTTAATTTGCAAGCAATGTGACAACTCCAACTGGAGGCGCGAGAGTGAGCATGCATTAGTTGGATATGGTGTTTCTTAATCAGATAAATAAGATAACCCACATGCCAAAAGCGGCGAGGAATACTGCGTTTATTAAAACGGAGTTTATAAAATAGCCCTTGGTGAGGTTTTGTTAGCGTATCGGAAACATAAAATACCTTATGCCCACGCTTTGTCAGTTCATCGCCAGCGGTTGTGGCGTAAACCTCTGCCCCAGTGACCTCAAGTTGAGATAAAGCCATTAATATATTCATCAATACTCCACGAGTTAGCAGCAAATGCTTTTCATATGTCTAAAAAACACGATCAATTTTTCATTCTTCCCCTTCCAATGGTTACTCCATATTAGTCTTCCAGTAAGAAGAGAGCAGCCTTTTAGGGAGATATGTTTACTAGTTCCTCCCCCTTTTAGAGGGAGGTTAGGAGGGAGTGATTTCAGCCATCATTACTTATTAATCAACGCCATATACTCAGCCACACCTTCAGCCACCGTCTTAAATTGATGTTGGCAACCAGCGGCGCGCAATTTCGTTAAATCGGCCTCGGTGAACTCTTGGTAAGCACCTTTTAAGTGCTCTGGGAATGGAATGGTTTCAACCTCACCTTTACCATGGTGCTTGATAACGGCTTTGGCCACTTCTTGGAAAGATTCAGCATTGCCAGTACCTAAGTTATAAATACCGGATACTCCGCTGTTCATAAACCATAAATTCACAGCCGCAACGTCACCCACATAAACGAAATCACGCTGGAAGGTTTCACTACCTGCAAACAGTTTCGGGTTTTCACCCGCATTCATTTGATTATTTAAATGAAAAGCAACAGAAGCCATTGAGCCTTTGTGCTGTTCACGCGGGCCATAGACATTGAAATAACGAAAACCGGTAATTTGGGAAAGAGTTTCACCGTGTGTTTGTGCTTCTTGCCAAATGCGGCGCACATAGTTATCAAACTGCTGCTTGGAATAGCCATACACATTCAGCGCACCTTCATACTCTTTTTCTTCAATGAAGGTATCGGTATCGCCATAGGTTGCGGCTGATGAAGCATACAAAAATGGAATGTCGCGCTCTAAGCAGTAGTGTAGTAGCTCTTTAGAATATTCATAGTTATTAAGCATCACATACTTGCCGTCCCACTCGGTAGTGGCAGAGCAAGCGCCTTCATGAAATACGGCTTCGATAGGGCCGAAATCCTCACCAGACATGATCTGCACCAAGAAATCATCTCTGTCCATATAATCGGCAATGTCCAGATCAACCAGGTTTTTGAATTTACGACCATTTTTTAAGTTATCGACAACAAGAATATCATTAATACCTTGTTCATTAAGCGCCTTGATAATGTTGCTGCCAATCATGCCAGCGCCACCAGTTACGATGATCATACAAAATTCCTATGGTTATAATACGAACAATTATGCGCATTATAGCGGCTTAGCTAGTGGCTGTAATCACAAAATCTACGCCCCGTTTTTTGAGGACTCGCCCTCTAAGTGATTTTGGTTTAGACTCCGTTGCAAAATATACTATGCATAGCGCTATTTAGGAGCGAGACCTAAGGGCGGTAGCTTGGATAAATGAGAGAGGAATGTAAGTGATTTCATCACAGTGTAGTCAAGGAAAAAAAACATCTTCAGATAACTACTATCCAAGTATGGAAGGTGGTGTTGAGCTTAGTGAATTACTAATAAATATCTGGAAAAAGAAATGGTTAGTAGCCTTGTCAACCTTTTGTTTTCTTTCTATTGCTTCGGCGTACGTTTTCTTTGCACAGGAATGGTGGAGTGCAAAAGCTACAGTTAGTCCTCCACAAATTCAGGATATTGCTGGTTACCAGCAAGCGGTAAAACAATATCAGCCTTTATTTGATTTATATCAAGAAGATGGAACGGTCATAGTTAGTGAAACTTTAGATAAACTGATAGATCCAGAGATCATATTTAAACGGTTCATTCTTGAGTTTAATTCAAATGGTGCAAAAAGAGCTTTTATGCAGACAGATTCGATCTTTTTGACGATTAGAGATGATCTGCTAAAGAATAAAGGTGAGACTAATCTTCAGGAGTTTTATCAAGAATGGTTCTCTAAAATAAATGCTAAATCATTGGATAAAAAATCATCAGCAGATGATAAAAATATTGAAATAATTAACCTCAGCTTACAATCGGTAGATAAATTAACGGCTGTATCACTACTTAGATCTTATGTCGATTTTGTAAATAATAGGATCAATGCGCAACTGGAGAGTGATTTAAATAATACCTTAAACACACGATATAGTGAGTTAAAACAACTGGAAAAAAATCTAAAAAGTCAGGCTGAGCTGAGATTGAAAGTCGAGTTAGAAAGAACTCAGTATGCGCTGGATATAGCAAAATCTGCTGATGTAAAATTACCAGTTCAGAATCTTGGTGATAATGAAATTTTTGCGATAAATATTGGCTATCGTGCTTTGGAAGCTAAACTTAATGCATTGAAAAGTATTACAGATTTGAGTATTTTTGAACCTAGAATATCTTTACTAAAAAGCCAAATATCCCAGTTCGGAATAAATAAAATTAGCGGAAAAACAGATTGGTATGTTAGTGCTTTTTATTATCTTCAAGAACCTGAAGAGCCAATAAGGAGAGATAAACCTAAAAGAACTTTAATCATTGTGCTCAGTGCGATATTCGGTGTGATGTTTGGAGTGACACTTGTCTTAGTTAATTCTATTTTAAATAAAAAATTAATATCGGATGAACACGTTTCTTAATTTAATTACATATTCATTCTATTAAGTGCATTACTTTCTTTTTGGGTTAAATAATGAATAATATTCTATCTCTGATCGGTCGTACCGATGCGCTGTTCACTCAAGACATTGCCCAGCACGAAGCTGAGTTATCTCGTATCGTTTCACAGTCACGCTTTCTTGTCCTCGGCGGAGCTGGGTCAATTGGCCAAGCGGTTACTAAAGAAATCTTTAAGCGCAATCCGCAGAAACTGCATGTAGTAGATATCAGCGAAAACAATATGGTGGAGTTGGTGCGTGATATTCGCAGTTCATTTGGCTACATTGGCGGCGATTTCCAAACCTTCGCTTTGGACATCGGTTCGATTGAGTATGATGCCTTTATCAAAACCGACGGTCAGTATGATTATGTCTTAAACCTCTCTGCCCTCAAGCATGTACGCAGCGAAAAAGACCCGTTTACCTTGATGCGTATGATTGATGTCAACGTATTCAACACCGATAAAACCATTCAGCAGTCGATTGACGCGGGCGTGAAAAAATACTTTTGCGTGTCGACCGATAAAGCGGCCAACCCGGTCAATATGATGGGGGCGTCGAAGCGCATTATGGAAATGTTCTTGATGCGCAAAAGTGAGCAGATCTCAATCTCGACTGCGCGTTTTGCTAACGTTGCCTTTTCTGATGGATCTCTGTTGCACGGCTTTAACCAACGTATTCAAAAAAATCAGCCGATTGTCGCGCCAAACGACATCAAGCGTTATTTCGTAACGCCCCAAGAATCCGGTGAGCTGTGCCTCATGTCGTGCATTTTTGGCGAAAACTGCGATATTTTCTTCCCGAAACTTAGTGAAGCGCTGCATCTGATTACCTTTGCCGACATCGCAGTTAAGTACCTTAAGCAACGTGGCTATGAGCCGCATTTATGCGCGGATGAAGATGAAGCTCGTGAACTGGCGAAAACGCTACCAGCACAAGGCAAATGGCCTTGTCTTTTCACCGAAAGTGATACGACGGGTGAAAAGGATTTCGAAGAGTTTTTCACTGATAAAGAAGTGCTTGATATGGCACGTTTTGAAAATTTGGGCATCATCAAAAATGAACCTCTGTATCAACCGGAGTTGTTGAGTCTTTTTGAAGAAAAAATTGCCCAAATGAAAGATCAACGAGCTTGGAGCAAAGAGCAGATTGTGGCGCTCTTCTTTACGATGATCCCCGACTTCGGTCATAAAGAAACGGGCAAATACCTTGATAGCAAGATGTAAGGGTGAAGAAGAATGAACGCACAGTTACTGGTTGAGTTTGTACGCGACCAATACCAAACCCCAGATTTTATTCCGTTGCATGCCCCTACTTTTGCGGGTAATGAGAAAGCGTACGTTACGGAAACCATTGATAGCACTTTTGTATCGAGCGTCGGTAAATTTGTTGATGAGTTTGAGCGCAAGATGGAAGCCTTTACTGGCAGTGCCCGCGCGGTTGCCACCGTCAACGGCACGGCAGCGCTGCATGCTGCGTTGTACATGGCGGGCGTTGAGCGGGGGGATTTGGTGATCACCCAAGCACTGACGTTTGTTGCTACTTGTAATGCGCTTTATCACATGGGTGCCGAGCCGATTTTTGCGGATGTTTCGCCCGTGAGTTTGGGGCTTTGCCCTAAAGCGGTGGATGCCTTCCTAGAAGATAGTGCGGAAACCACTGATGCTGGGTGTATCCATAAGAAAACGGGTAGAAGAATCAAAGCTGTGGTGCCGATGCACACCTTTGGTCATCCGGTAGAACTTGATGAACTGATTGCCGTTTGTTTGAAATGGCACATCACGTTAGTCGAGGATGCAGCAGAAAGTTTAGGCTCGTTTTACAAGGGCAAACACACCGGAACGCTTGGTGAATTTGGTGCGGTGAGCTTCAATGGCAACAAAATCATTACCACGGGTGGCGGCGGTATGGTGCTGTGTGGCACGGAAGAGGCGGGCAGACGCACTAAGCACGTGACTACGACGGCGAAAGTGCCGCACCCATATGAGTTCTTCCATGATGAACCAGGGTTTAACTACCGCATGCCGAACTTAAATGCGGCGCTGGGCTGTGCGCAGATGGAAGTGCTGGAACGCTATCTGGCGCAAAAACGTCAATTGGCACATCAATACCAAGCATTTTTCGCCAGCAGCGATGTGACGTTTGTGGTCGAGCCAGAATACGCACAATCAAACTATTGGCTCAATGCCATCATTTGCGCAGATACACAGCAACGCAATGAACTGCTAGAGCAAACTAATGCAGCTGGCATAATGACGCGCCCAATCTGGCAGTTAATGCACCGTTTGCCGATGTTTAAGCATGCTTTACGTGGTGATCTTAACAATTCACAGTGGCTAGAAGAACATCTGATTAATCTCCCAAGCTTTCCCACCTTGATAAATAGTTAACCAAAGAGAGTAAATTGATGTACAAGTTGGAAGAGATAAAAGTCGGTATGGCTGAGTCCTATTCTCAAACAATATCAGATGCTGATGTAAAGAATTTTGCAAATATTTCTGGTGACAGAAACCCAGTCCATATGGATGAGTTATATGCAGAACAATCAAGGTTTGGAAAAAGAATTGCTCATGGAATGTTTAGTACAAGTTTTTTTTCTGCTTTGTTTGGGATGAAGCTTCCTGGCCCTGGATGTGTATATGTTTCTCAAAGTATTAAGTTTAGAAAACCAGTTTATGTTGGTGATACAGTTACAGCATATATAGAAGTTAAAGATGTCGATTTAAATCGAAGAAGAGTTTATTTTGATACATACTGTAAAGTTGGTAATTCTAAGGTGATTACTGGAAGTGCTGAAATATATATTCCGGAATAGAAATAATAAAATAAAAGAGATCTAATTATGAAAGATGAAATAGAGTATATTGATGTCCATAATATTGATGTTCTGGTAAGTTTTTTTCCTGAAATTAAATCTCTTTTTGCTGAGTGTTTTGAAAGGGAGTTAAATAAAGATCTATGGGAATGGGCATATTTGAACAATCCATGTGGAAAACCATTAGTTTCACTGGCCTTGTTTAATGGCAAAGTTATTGGGCATTATGCAGTAATACCACAGATACTAACAAATAATAAGAAAAAGCTCATCGGTTATTTATCAATGACAACGATGGTATCAGCGAATTTTCGACGCTTTGGCATTTTTCAATTATTAGCCGAACGAGTGTATAGTAAGATTGATGCTAATAAAATTCCTAGTGTTGTTTATGGTTTCCCAAATCATAACTCTATAGCTGGTTTTAGAAAGAGGTTGGGATGGATAATATCTGATGAATATAAAGTAAGACAGATTCATCCTAATGATTGGCATTGTCAATGCTCTCTTATACAGGGGGCGGAAATTGAAGGTGCATTCCAACTTGATATGTCAGAAGAAAAGATTAAGGAGTGGCGTTGCAATAAGCCTAATCAGGTTTGGGATATTCATCAAGGAATTGGTGTAAAGGAAATAAACGATGCATATGATCTAATGTATTATAGCACCGCCAATGATTTGTTTAAATTTAAGCCAGGTAAGTCTGTAAATATAGTTTCACCATTTTCTGATGTAGAAAATGAAGATGATAGAAATGTATTATTTCCATATAGATTTGGATATCGAACATTCAACATGGAAAATGAACTTTCCTTCAATGTTCAAATGTGCATGTCGGATGTTTTTTAATGAAAATATTAGCAATAACATCAATTCGTTCTGAATATGACTTAATGAGTTATGTTTATAAGAAGCTAGATAGAGATTCTGGAATTGATCTTCGTCTTTTGGTTGGAGGTTGCCATAATTCACCATCGTTTGGCTTAACAGTTAAAGATATAAAAAAAGATGGTTTTAATATACTTTGTCAAATTGATAGCTTGATTGATTCTGATTCTAGTGCAGCCAGATTAAAAAGTGCCTCGGTTTTATTACTATCATGTATTGATCTGGTGAATGCATTTTCACCAGATCTGATAATTTATGCTGGTGATAGAGAAGATGTTATGATCGGAGCTCTTCTTGGTGGATATCTTGGTATTCCTACCGTTCATTTTTTTGGTGGTGATCATGCGTCGGATGGGCATATAGATAATCCCATCCGACATGCAGTATCGAAATTATCAACGTGCCATTTTGTTAGTATTGAAGAACATAAAAAAAGATTGCTTAAAATAGGTGAACCATCAAGTAGGATTTTTAATATTGGAAGTGTTGCTCTAGATAAATTTAAAGAAATACCGATTCGTAATGATATATTGGATTTTGTTGCTGGCCGTAAAGTTTCAAGGCCTGCGGCTCTTTTTATTTTTCATCCAGTTGAAGATGAAATAGAGATAGCGCCACAGCTTGTTTGCAATATTATTCATGAGCTTATTGAAAATGGTTACCATGTATTTATTGGTTTGCCAAATAGTGATCATGGTTATTCAGGAATTAGAGAGGTTTTGAATAATTATTCTAGTGATTCTAATGTTTCTTTGTACGGTAACTTACCAAGGGATTTATTTGTTCAATTATTTAAAGCTTGTAAATTAATCATGGGAAACTCATCTGCGGGTATTCTTGAAGCTGCTAGTGTACCAATTCCATGTATCAATGTTGGTCTGAGGCAGCGTGGGCGTATGAGTGCGGAAAATGTTATTTTTATAGATTCTGATTTAAATCAGATAAAAGATGCAATTATGAAAACAAAAGACGAAACATTTTTATCATCTATTAGTAATATTTCTAATCCGTATGGTGATGGCAATGCATCAGATAAAGCTGTTGAACTTATAAAATCGATAGAATTCTCTGCGATATATAAAAAATATGAGGACCCTCTATATGTTGAGCAATAAACCTGTATTAATTGTTGCTCCTCATGCTGATGATGAAACTTTAGGATGCGGAGGAACTATTCTAAAACTCATTTCTCAAGGATATAGTGTTCATTGGCTGCTTGTTACTGGGATGAGTGAAGAAGCTGGATTTTCAAAAAAGCAAATAGAAATTCGTAAAAATGAAATAGAGAGTGTTACAAGTTTGTATAACTTTACGTCTATTCATGAATTAAAATTTCCACCAGCTAGGCTTGATGCTATATCGAAAGGTGATATTGTGGTTGATATTTCACATGCTATACATGAAATACAACCTGAAATTATATTTATCCCCTATAGGAATGATGCTCACAGCGATCACGAAATAGTCTATGATTCGGTAATGTCTGCGGCGAAGTCATTTCGTGCCCCGTTTGTTAGAAAAATACTTGCCTATGAGACGCTTTCTGAAACAGATTTCGGCATGAAGCCTGAAGATGGTGGATTTAAACCGAATGTATTTATTGATATATCTACTTACCTCAATAAAAAGCTCGCTATCTTAGACGTTTTTGAGTCTGAGGTACGTGATTTTCCATTTCCTCGCTCAAGAAAAGCATTGGAATCTTTGGCTTATTTAAGAGGAGTACAGTGTAATGCTAATGCGGCTGAAGCCTTTATGCTTATAAAGGAGATATTATGACACTTATTATTGCTGAAGCTGGCGTAAACCATAACGGAGATGATGCACTGGCGTTTCAACTTGTAGATGCTGCGCATCAAGCCGGTGCCGACATCGTTAAGTTTCAAACCTTTAAAGCTAAAAACTTAGTCACTGAGCAAGCCAAGCAAGCCGACTACCAAGTGGCTAATACGCAAAAACAAGAGTCGCAATTGTCGATGCTCAGTCGCCTTGAACTTTCCTATGCCGCCCATCACCAGTTAGTCAAACATTGCCAGACCTTGGGAATTGAGTTTCTTTCGACAGCTTTTGACTCTGAAAGCCTAGATTTCCTTGTTAACGATCTGGGTTTAACGCGCCTTAAACTGCCTTCTGGCGAGCTCACCAATGCGCCTTTGGTTCTTGAGCATGCACGCACCGGCTGTGATTTGATTGTATCCACAGGTATGGCGACGCTGGCCGAGATTGAAATGGCGCTTGGGGTTATTGCCTTTGGTTATACGGCGTCGGACAACGCAGCGCCATCGGTACTGGCGTTTCAGCAAGCTTACGCCTCAGAGGCGGGGCAAAAAGCCCTTAAAGAAAAAGTGACCATTCTGCACTGCACCACTGAATACCCGGCGCCGATGGCAGAAATCAACCTTAGAGCAATGGATACGCTCGGCAATTCGTTTGACTTGCTTGCGGGCTATTCTGACCACAGCGAAGGGATCACCATCCCCATTGCTGCGGTGGCGCGCGGTGCGGTGTTGATTGAAAAACACTTTACCCTTGATAAAAATATGGAAGGCCCCGATCACAAGGCTTCACTTGAACCAGATGAACTGGCTGCAATGGTGAAAGCGATTCGCCAAGTGGAAGTGGCGCTGGGCACGGCGGTAAAATCGCCGACCGTTTCGGAGGTGAGAAACAAAGCGGTGGCACGCAAAAGTTTGGTGGCGAGCCAAGTAATTCGAGCGGGTGAATCATTTACTGCAGACAACTTGACCATCAAACGTCCGGGCAGTGGCATGTCGCCCTATGAGTATTGGGAGATGCTTGAGCGCTCGGCAAGCCGAGACTATCAAGTGGGAGATTTAATCCTTGAATAAGTACAAACCGCTGGTCTTGATCGGCGGCGGCGGCCACGCGAGCGTGCTGGCGGATATTTTGCTTGGTCAGGGACGAGAAGTCCTTGCGGTGATTTCCCCAGATGCTCTCTCCTCAAGAGCAGTGTTTGCTGGCTTGGCGCATTTGACTAAAGATGAAGAGGTGAAACGCTTTTCACCGGATAGTGTGTACTTGGTCAATGGTATTGGCATGTTGCCTCGTTCTATGCTGCGTCAGCGAGTCAATCAACAGTTTCTCGAACTCGGTTATCAGTTTGAAACGGTGATCGCCAGTGATGCGCACGTATCACTGTTTGCGACTATCCGCTCCGGCGCGCAGATTTTATCTGGGGCACAAGTGCAAACTGGCGCGGTTATTGGCGAACATACCATAGTGAACAGCGGCGCTTTGGTTGAGCACGATTGCCAAATCGGCGCTTATAACCATATTGCGCCACGCGCGACCCTGTGTGGTGCGGTATGTACGCGCGAAGCGGTTTACATTGGTGCGAATGCAACCGTGATTCAAGGTTTAGTTTTAGAATCTCAGAGTGTGGTTGGTGCTGGAGCCATCGTGAATCGGTCGCTGATGAAGAATTATACCTGCTACCCTGCCCGTACCTATCTTAAAGAAAATAATTAGAATTCAAGGATATTTCATGAGCTACTGCTGGAACAATGTATTGATTAAACCAGACAACTCGGTTCGGGATGCACTGGAGATTATCAATAATGAAGCCCTGAGAGTGGCACTAGTCGTTGACAATAATCAACATTTGGTCGGTGTAGTGACAGATGGGGATATTCGTCGTGGCTTACTCAAAAATCTGACGCTGGCAGATCCCGTTTCTTTGGTGATGAATTTATCTCCCACGACAGCTCAAGCTGGAATCCGCAGAGAGCTATTGTTCGATTTGATGGAGAAAAAGGGCATCCTCTCCATCCCGCTTCTAGATGATGCAGGAAAAGTGGTGGGGCTTGAAACCTTACATGGTGCATTACATCGTCCTAAATATCAAAATCCGGTATTTCTGATGGCGGGGGGATTTGGTACCCGTTTACGTCCTTTGACGGATAATTGCCCCAAGCCAATGCTTAAGATCGGCAATAAGCCTATTCTCGAAACAGTGATCCGCAGTTTTATAAAAGCGGGTTTTGTCAATTTTTATATATCGACCCATTACATGCCCGAGTTGATTCAGGCACATTTTGGTGATGGCTCTGAACTTGGGGCTAATATCACTTATGTGCATGAGGAACTACCGCTTGGTACTGGTGGTGCGCTTGGTCTGTTACCGAAAGATCTGCCAGAAAGCCTACCATTGATCATGATGAATGGTGATGTGCTGACTAAAGTAGATTTCCAGCGCTTGCTTGATTTCCACATTACTCATGATGCCGATGCTACCATGTGTGTGCGTGAGTACGATTATCAAATTCCTTATGGGGTGATTAATGGAGAAGGCAATAAAATCACTAGTATGGTGGAAAAGCCTATTCAGCGCTTTTTTGTCAACGCGGGTATTTATGTGGTTTCGCCACGCGTGATTCAATCTGTACCAGAAAATTACCGCATTGATATGCCAACACTGCTTGAGCAACACATGCAAGAGCGAGATAAGATTCTCATGTTTCCTATTCACGAATATTGGCTAGATATTGGCCGAATGGATGATTTCAACCGTGCGCAAGCAGACATTCATACCTTGGGGCTGGATTAATGGAACGAGTTGCCGTTGTTGGGCTGGGGAACATTGCTACTCGCCATCGCCGAAATATTAAACAGCTTTTTCCACATGCTCAGCTCTATGCTATGTCAGCCAGTGGACGTATGCCGCACGAGGCGGTCAGTCACGCCGATCATCTAGTGGAGTCGATTGATGTACTGATCACGCAACAGGTTCAACTGGTTATTGTCGCTTCTCCGGCCCCTTTTCACGCGGCGCATGCCATCCCGTTGATTGAAGCGGGCATTGCCGTACTGATTGAGAAGCCAGTCACCGCTACGCTCGACGAATTAAAAGCGCTGCAAGAGGTGGCAGCTCAATACTCAACTCCTGTGGCTGTAGGGTATTGCATACGCTACTTATCTTCTGCGATTGAGATGAAAAAATGTCTTGCATCTGGGATGTTGGGGAATATGTACCATGCTCATGTCGAGGTTGGTCAGTATTTACCAGATTGGCGTCCGAGCAAAGATTACCGTGAGAGTGTATCAGCCAGAGCGATGTTAGGTGGCGGTGTCCTTTTAGAGCTTAGCCATGAGTTTGATTACACCCAATGGTTATTGGGTGAGCTGACTCTAGAGCACGCTATCTTGAGCCAAAGTGAAGAGCTTGGTTTGGAAGTTGAGGACAGTGCCGATATGCTCCTCAGCACTAAGCAAAAAGCAGTTGTGCACCTGCATCTCGATTTTTTGCAGCGTAAAGCGTATCGCCAGTGCCGCTTTGTCGGTAGCCAAGGCGCGTTAGAGTGGGATTTGATTGGCAATGAGATCCGCTTTGTTTCCGCGCAAGGCACGCAAGTACTCTACAGCGACCCCACTTGGGATAAAAACCAAATGTATACAGCGATGGTGCTGGATTTTGTTGCCTATATCCATCGCCAACCGAGTCAGTGTGTGTCGCTTGATGAGGCGGCTAAAAGCCTTGAACTGATTGCACAAATCAAAATGCGCTATCCCATCACGGCGAGCTAGATGGCGTAAAGGGTAAATATCCAATGAAAAACTATGCATTTATTTTTGCTCGTGGCGGTTCAAAAGGCCTGCCAGGAAAAAACATTAAACCACTTGCTGGCAAACCCTTGCTGCACTATTCGATTGACAGCGCGTTGGCCGCTCCGTCTATTGAGCAGGTATTTGTTTCCACCGATGATGACGAAATTGCGCAAGTGGCGAGGAATGGCGGGTCGATCGTTATCGATCGTCCTGCAGAGCTGGCGGATGATACCAGCCCAGAGTGGCTTTCTTGGCGACATGCGATTGAATGGGTGCGTGCTAACTATGGCGACTTTGACGGCTTTATTAGCTTGCCTGCGACAGCTCCCCTGAGGGCGGTCAGTGACATCGAAAGTGCCATCCAGCAACGAATGGCCGTTAGCGCCGATATTTGTATCTCAGTGACCCCCGCCAGCCGCAGCCCCTTTTTCAATATGGTCAAGCAGACCGACTCAGGTATGGTTGAGTTGGTCATCAAGCCACAGGGTGAAGTGGCACGTCGTCAAGATGCGCCAGCGGTGTTCGATATCACCACCGTTGTGTATGCCACCACGCCCGAGTTTGTCTTGAACAATTACGGTCTTTTTTCTGGCAACGTCACTAGCATTGATGTACCGAAAGAGCGCGCCGTAGATATTGATGATATTTACGATTTTATGTTAGCAGAAGCGATTGTCGGAGGTTGTCAATAATGGAAAAGCTACTCGATAATAAAACCATTGTGGTGGCGGGAGCAGGTGGCCTGCTTGGAACGCGTTTAGTGCTCGCTTTGCTAAAGCAAGGCGCACACGTCATCGCAGCCGATATTCATTTGGAGGCGATGCGTGAACGGCTTGCTTCGCTCGGTGTTGACCTACAAAATGAGAAGCTGAGTTGTTGTGAGTTGGATGTAACTAAAGAAGAAAGTGTCAAAGCGTTCTATAATCAGCAGACTCAACAGATCGATGGCGCGGTCAACGCAACCTATCCTCGTAATAAGACGTATGGTAAGCACTTTTTTGATGTCAGCTTAGAGAGCTTCAACGAGAATTTGTCGTTACATCTTGGCAGTGCGTTTCTCTTTACGCAGCAGAGTGCTGTGTACTTTAAGCGTCAGCAACAGCCTTTTTCGCTGGTGAATATATCCTCGATTTATGGTGTTGTAGCACCGAAGTTTGAGATTTATAACAAAACAACAATGACTATGCCAGTCGAATACGCAGCGATCAAGTCTGCGATTCAACACCTTAACAAATACGTGGTTTCTTACGTGAATGACAGCCGTTTCCGTATTAACTGTGTCAGTCCTGGCGGTATTTTTGACCATCAGCACGACGCGTTTTTACAAGCCTATAAAGAGAAAACACACGGTGCAGGCATGTTGGATGTGGAAGAGGTGGTTGGCTCGGTACTGTTTTTGCTCTCGGAGCAATCACGTTATGTTACTGGCCAAAATATTGTCGTTGATGATGGGTTTAGTTTGTAAATGAAAATAACAAGAAATGCGATAATCCCTTTAATTTTATTATGTTCAGCTTCATTTCTAAGTTTCATGCCAATGTTTTTTCAGGCAAGAGATTTGTGGGATGGGGTAGTTATTAGCCATGCATTTGAATCCGGTAACAGAGAGATATATTGGAATTGGTTTACAGAATCAGGGTGGTTTTTAACTCCGATAATGTATGATGTTTTTTTTAATATATTTAGTGATAAAACATTTCTGTTGGCAATCCAGTTAACAATGATTACATGCCATATTATTTCTACTATATATATATATAAACTATCAAAGTTAACATTCAAATGTTCAGATATTTCAGCAGTATTCGGAGCTCTAATCTTTGCATTTTCACCAATCTGGAGTATATATTATTCAACTGTTTTTCTAATGCATTCTATCACACTTGCCTTAGCTTTGTTTTGCGTTGAAAAAATTATCACTTGCAAAGATAATAAAAAGCTTGTTTTTTATTATCTTCTATCATTCATTTCATATCAACAAGTTTCATGCGCGGTTTTAATAATAACACTACTTACTGCTAACATTATGTTGAATTATAGAAATAGGTATGAGTTAAAGATTTTCTTTTCATACATTATTATAAGCTCTATTTATTTTATTAGTACCCGATTGATGTTTCCTGCTAATGGGTTATATCTTGGCTATAATGAAATAGTGATAAGAAATATATTCAATGAAAGTATTTGGGAGACATTTTTAAATTTTATAAACAATGTCTATCCATTATTTATAATTTTAATCTTAGCGCTCCTAGTTGATAAAATTAGTAATATAAAACTAATAATTATTAGTGCACTTATGTTAATCGTCAATATTATACCATTTGTTTTGGTAGGAAAGCCTGCTTGGTATAGTCATCTTTTTGGTGTGCAAGGCTGGGATCAAAGGCAAGCAATAACAATTGTTACAGCTTTGTCTTTAATTTTTTCAGCAATGTCGAATAATTTAATTTCAAGTAATAAGATAATTTCTAGAATAGGAGTAGTTGGTATTTTGGTATACACTTTTACTTATAGTCTCTACCAATATTATGGTTCCATGCTTATTAAAAATAAAGCTATCATTTTACAAAATGGGATTGAATTCTCAATTAATAAATACCAAAATGAGATTGGCGAGTGTGGCTTAATAGTTAAATTAAACTCCCCTAGTAACTATAATTATTTTAATAATTATGAGTTAACATATATTGCAAACAAAGTTTTTGGTTCATATTTATATTCAAAATTTGACTGGGAAAACGATCCGGAAATATTTGAAAAAAAGATTTATCAAGATAAGTATATGCTGCCATCAAAAAAACCAAGCTGTATGAAAACACTTGAAATAAATAGCGAAAATATACACATGATCAGTGGGTTGAGTTTGATTGGTGATCGAGTGGATGTTAAGTTTTCTTCGAGAATTATTTATGACAACTGAGAAAGTTATAGTTATTGGTGGTGGATTTTACGGCTTATATATAGCAGAGTATTATTCTCTGAAAGGGTATGTTGTAGACCTGTTTGAAAAAGAAGATGATTACATGCAGAGAGCATCTTTAAAAAATCAGGCTCGGGTTCACAATGGTTATCATTATCCAAGAAGCACACTGACTGCATTAAGGTCTCGAGTTTCATATCCAAGATTCAAAGAAGAATTTAAAGAAACAATATATTCAAACTTCAAAAAATATTATTTAGTTGGAAAACCATTAGGAAAAATATCTGGTAGGCAATTCGAGTTATTCTGTAAACGAATTAAAGCGCCAATCAAAAAAGCAAATGTTGAGATTGAATCCTTAGTAAATAAAAAACTTATTGATGGGGTTTATGAAACTGACGAAATTGCATTTGATGCGGTAAAATTAAAAAAAATAATGCTAGAAAGAGTAAAAAAAGCTGGTGTAAATTTTAAAACAAATTCTGATGTAATAAAAGTTGAGAAAGATGAGGATAAGGGTTTAAAAATAACGATAAGAGAACAAGATGGTAGACTTAGATATGAATTCTCTGATCAAGTATTTAATTGTACATATTCAGGAATTAATAGGTTAAATGAACTCTCCGGTTTTGAGATAATTCCCTTGAGACATGAATTAACTGAAATGTGCCTTATTAAAATACCAAATGAGATCGAAGGTATGTCGTTTACTGTAATGTGTGGGCCATTTTTTTCTATAATGCCATTTCCATCAACAGATTATTATACCCTATCTCACGTAAGATATACACCTCACTGTGATTGGAGAGATGATGAATGTGTATATGATAATTATGATTTATTTGAAAAGCTATCAAAGAAAAGTGCTTGGAATAAAATAATAAGAGATGCTCAGAGATATATACCAATCCTCAGTAAATCCCAGTACATAGATTCTCTATGGGAAGTGAAAACTATACTTCCTATAAGTGATGTTGATGACAGTCGGCCAATTTTGTTTAAAATTAATCACGGAGTGAATGGTCACCATTGCATTATGGGGGGGAAAATAGACAATATTTATGATGCAATTGAAAAAATTGAAAACTTTGGTCTGATATAGAAACAGTGCACAATAAAGATTTATGGACAAACTCATGAGTAAATGTAAAAGCTCTACCTTTGTATCAGTTATTTTACTTTCTGATGACCTTATTTATAATAAAGAACAAGATATACTTTTCAGTATTCAATGTGGTTTAATGAAAAATTTTTATGACTATGAAATAATAATATTAGATCATAATAATAGCTCTTCAAGTCAATATAATCAAAGATGGTCGTCTGTACTGAAAGAGGTGGAAGGTGTAAGAATAATTCAAACAGTATCTCATCTAGACAGAGAGCTTGCTTATACAATTGGTATTGAAAACTCAATAGGTGACTCTGTAGTGCTCTTTAATCCACTCAGAGATCCACTAGGAATTATTGGTGATGCGATCAATATTAACAGGTCTGGTGTTGATGTGGTTGTTGGTGTCAGTGAAAGCGTTAGTGCTACAATGGCATATAAGTTAATAAGACCATTTATAAATAAACTATTATTCAAGATTGGCTATGAAATTCCTAGAAATGCTACAGGTTTTTATGTTCTTTCACGTAACTCTGCTAATAGCATTACTCTATCCCATGGGAAACAGCATAAATTGTTTTTGCGAATTGCTCAGTCTGGCCTGAATTCTGAAAGTATAATATATGAATGTACACATTCTATTCGCAAAGAAAAAAAGTCGGTGTTAAAAAGTATTCCAGACACACTGAATATAATGGTTTTTAACTCAATAAAACCTCTTAGATTAATGGCTGTGATAGGTGCTTTTGCAAGTTTATTTAGTTTAATATTTGCCACATATAGCGTCATTCAGAAATTTTTTAATGATCAGTTGGTTGATGGTTGGGCATCAATAGCTGTGCTGATTTCATTTCAATTTATGGTTTTATTCATAATATTATCCTTCTTATCAGAATATATAGGCAGAATGTTAGATGAGAATAATATTGGAGAACAGTACGCAATAGTCAATGAACTAAATAGCACTGTTATGGTCGATGAAAATAGAATAAACGTATTAGAAGAATCAATATGATGAATCTGGAAATTACAATACCGGTGTTGAATGAAGAAAAAACATTAAGGTTTCAAGTTGTTAAAATTATGGCTTACTTAGAGTCAATCAATATTGGTACTGTAGATATAACACTATCTATTGCCGATAATGGGTCAACCGATAATACGAGGGATATAGCGGAAAAGCTAGAGAAGGAGTATCCCAAAAAAATTAGATTTGTCAAGGTTAGTAAAAAAGGCGTAGGACTTGCATTAAAAACTTCTTGGGAAAGTAGTAATGCTGACATAGTCGGTTATATGGATTTAGATTTAGCTACAGATATCAATCATATCATGCAAGTTGTAGATATTTTCTCAACTAATAATAGTGTAGATATTGTTTACGGTAGTCGATTACATAAAACTTCTGAAGTTATCGGTCGCAGTGTTAAGCGTGAAATCACAAGTCGAATATTTAACTGGATTCTTAAAAAATATTTATCTGTTGGTTTCAGTGATGGAATGTGTGGATTTAAATTTTTAAAAAAATCAATTTTTACGGAAGTGATACAGAATAGAGCATCTAGCGATGGTTGGTTTTTCTGTACAGAGTTACTTGTAGTAAGTGAAAAGATGAAAAAAAATCTTGTAGAGCTTCCTGTTAAGTGGACGGATGATGAAGAAAGTAAAGTTAAAATAATTTCGCTTTCAATTGAGTATTTGAAAGCAATGAGAGAGCTTAAAAACCATGAGTAAAAGAATTTGCTTAGGTACAGCAATGTGGGGATGGAGTGTTAAAGAAATAGTGGCGCTCAATATATTAGATAGGTTTTATGAATCTGGCGGTCGTTATATTGATACCGCATATAATTACCCAATTAATGGTGAAAAAAACAAACTTACTTATTCTGCAAAGTTGATATCACAATGGATTAAAACGTCAGGAGTCAATGATTTAAAAGTTTTTTTTAAGATCGGAAGTGTTACAAACGAGAAAATTAATACAATAAATCTTTCAAGAGAAAATCTTACAAAGATGACCTCTCTTTCAGAAGATTTGTTTGCTCGAAACCTATATTCACTAATGATTCACTGGGATAATAGAGAACATCTAAGTGAAATTAAAGAGACGCTTTTTCATTTGTCAGAATCTTGTGAGAAGAAAAAAGTGAGATTGGGTCTCTCCGGTATAAAATCTACAGGTTTATATCAAGAAATTATTAACAGAATGGATGGTTTACATATTGATCAACAGGTGAAAAGTTCGTTTTTATCGGGCGATGTAGATATAATAATGGGTACTCGTGAAATTGATCTTAGATTATGGGCATACGGAATAAGTGGTAGTGGACTAAAACTAGATAAATCAGAATATAGAAATAATAGCTATGTCAAGTTGACACGTTCTGATGATTATCATGAGAAAATGTTATCTTGTGAAATAAGTGAAAGTATAAAATCATATATTAGTGAAAGTAATCTTGTTGAAAATTTATATCAGTATGCAATGCTTAAAAAAGAGCAAGACAAGAGATATTTTGGTTATTTAGTATCACCAAGTAACGTTAATCAATTAAAACAAATTATAAATTTTAAGAAGAAGTATGACGATCTCCCCCCCCAAAATACTAGTAGTATTTAAGTTCTCAATAGTCGGAATAATTAATACTCTTGTTTCATATATTACATTCATTATTCTAAACTATGCGACACAACGGGAGTTCTTTTCATTGTCTATTGCATATTTTACAGCAATGCTAATTAGTTATTTTTTAAATAAAAGATATGTTTTCAAAGCAAATGAAAGGAAAATATTAGAATTTATATTTATCAATATTTTTATGCTTAGTGTAAATAGTGCAATGCTATTTATACTTAATAAATACTCTGGAATTGCTGTTGAATTTTCTCAAGCCATTTGTATGTTAGTCATAAGTGTACTGAATTTTGTTTTTTATTCACATATTTTCAATAAAAAATGTACGGACATATGAAACGTAGGAAGGTGCTATAATTGTTTATTAGAACGTTGAACATTTCACTAAGACTTGTAACGTTAGCTATAAGATTTGTATTTATAATCGTGTTAGCTAAATTTCTTCCTGTTGCAGAGATGGGTAATTATGGATACCTTACTGCTCTTGTTGGATATTTTATTTATATTGCTGGCTTTGAATATTACACATTCGCTAATCGAGAATTGATAAAAAATCGAGATGAAAAAGATTCCAATATGATATTTAATCAGCTTGTTATTTATTTTTTTGGATATGTAATATTTGTTCCTATATTAGTGTTCTTTTTAAATTTAGCTAAATTCGATGGTCGTGTTATTTTTCTTATCGTTTCAATATCTATTCTTGAACACTTGTGTCAAGAATGGAACAGAATCTTGATCTCAATTGAAAAAGTAACAAATGCAACTTTTGTTCTTTTTTTTAGGGGAGGAGCTTGGGCAATTATAGCATCCTTAATAATATTTATTTACCCTAGTACGAGAACACTAGATTTTATATTGGTCACTTGGCTTTTATCTCTTTTACTTGCATTACTTATAAGCTTTTATTCTACACCAAAAAAATTTTTAAAATGTAAGCTTGAGAGTAGTATTATATTCAAAGGTTTAATTACATGTTTTACTTTGTTTGTTGCTAGTATTGCAACAAGAGGTTTGGTGACATTCGATAGAATTGTTATAGAAATAATTTCTACGAAAGAAGTATTAGCAGCGTACTCAGTTTATGCAACAATTGGTAATGCTGTTATTGCAACCGTAGATACTGCAATTGTGTCATTTATGTTTCCTAAAATTATATTTGCGGCACAAAGTAGAAACATAGAAAACTTCCAGGATCAACTTAGAGTTTTTTCTAAAGGTTGTATTTTGGTTTCAATTACTACCTCCATGATTGTAATTATACTTATGGATAATATACTTACTTGGTATGCTAATGAAGCTTATTCTAATTATAAATCATTGTTCTATGGATTTCTTGTATTCTGCATGATAAATGTGTTTTCACTGCCATCTCATATTGCTCTTTACGCTTTAAATAGAGATAAGCTTATTCTTATAAGCACATTGGTTGGATTTCTTGTTTACTCACTAATAATGCTGTATACGATGCTCTTTACTGTTGATGTTTACGGTGTCATTATCGCACTTATATCTTCGAGTCTTGTTACTTTTGTAATGAAATTTTATTATTACAGAACTGAGTTGGATAAATGGAAAAAAAATATTTTCTTGCCTATAAACTAATAATTGACCTAAATATTCTGGTTAATTGGCTTAAGTTTTCATATTCTGTAGTTGGTGTGATATTTGTTTGGATGAGTATTAACTCAGATTTTTCATCCTTCTATGTGTTCTCATTTTTTTTTATTACCACAATTTTACTTAATATACCTAGAGACATCTTATCACCACTAAATATTTTATTTGCATATTATGGATTGTGGTTTTTCCTCTCTCCGCTATTAGGCTCTGGTTACAGTGATGAGTTATTGAATTCTTATGACTATAGAGTATCAATTGGTTTGGTATTTACAAATTTTATTATTTGTCTGTATGGAATAAAGTTTGGTATATTGATCGGGAAAAGCATAAATACCAATCCTCAATTTTTTGCTATAGATAAAGATAGTACTTTTAGGAAAATTTTAGGATTGTATTTTTTATCATCACTAATGATATTTATGATTATTAATAGTAGCGGTGGTATTAATGTTTGGTTAGATAATCCAGGAGATGCATTTTTAAATAGAGCAGGATCTGGTGTCTATGTAATATTGAGTCACTTCTCTTCTATTATTTTATCTTCTCTTGTTGGACTATATGCTTACAAATATAAGAGCTTTTCCATGTGGCTTATATTTTTTGTTTGGTTGCTATTAACATCCCCTGTCCATGGAAGTAAGTTCCAAATTTCACTGCTTTTCATTCTCAGTTTGCTACCATGGTTGAGAGAAAGAAAAACCTTCAGTTTAACAAGTATTTTACTTGTAACTTCATTTTTAATGATATTTTTGCTTGGGATGATATTCCGAGATGCTGATATTACAAATGTTGATAAGCTATTTAACCTATTTAATTACTTTTCTACATTACATAATCTGGCAATCTCTGTGTCTGATTTCGAACCAGGCTCAGAATTTACTTTTTGGTTACCATTCAACAAGTTTTTATCTCCATTTGGTTTAGATTCGGGTGTTGAATACTATGATATGAATCACTATCTAACTGACATTTACTATCCTCAGGCTTGGGAGATAAGAGCTACAGAACAATGGCCAGTTGAAACTGATTTATATTTGAATTTTTACTTTTTTGCTGGTCTACCATTTATTTTCTTCTATATGGTGGCGATTGGAGCAATTTATAAGAGATCAATTGTCACATCATCTTTTGGCATTTCAATTGTAAGTCTACTTATGACTATATTTATGATATCTCATTTAAGAGGTAGTCTTTATAATCATACGGATTTTTATATGATACCTTATATGGTAATTATATTTTTAATTTTCAGATATTATAAGATATAGTGAGGATATTATGAGTTGGAGTTTGATCTTATCTGCGATTAGTAACGAAATCCAAGTTGAGAAGTACTTTTATTCTATTAATAACTTAAAACCTGAAGAGTGTAACTATCTCCCAAGAATTGTTAAGATTAAAAATCATAGATTTTTTAAATTCATTAAGAGTATTAGTTTTTTTATTAGATTGATTTGGCCATATTTATTAGCGCCGGTGTATTTTATTATATGTTTTTTTGCTTCATGCGTTTATCGTTTTGCTTCTTTGGGTAGATATTCAATTGATAAATTTGAAACTAAGCATGTGTCTGTTTTTTCTGCTAATGGAGATAGTTCTTTTCTCAAAGCTAAAAAACTCATTAATCCTGAAAAAACAATTATATTAGGGGATTTTACTGAATTATTTAAAAATGAAAATGTAGATTTTAATTTTATCAGTCCTTATCAGGTTGTTACTCTCTGTGATTTACTTAAAATATTTATAATTTCAGTTTTTTATAATTTTAGATTACTGATTGAGTTCAATACCAGGCCTTGGGTTATGCAGGGATATACTATCTTCAGTATTCTTCTTCGATACAGAGCTTTATGCCGAATAAAGAAAAATTTAATTATAGTGGATCATTTTGATCGTTGGGCTGTTCTAACCGATAAAGTAGTTTCAGAAATAGAAAAAAAAGAAAAAAAAATAATTACACTTACCATAATTCAGCACGGAATATTAACTACTGATTATTACGATGATAAATCAAGTTTGCCATTTGATCTTACAACTAGGCTGAATAATGTCACTGATTTAATTGTTTATGATGAGTTATCAAAGCGAATTTTTTTGGAAAAAATCATATCTAATGATAGTTGTAGGTTTAAAATTTCCCCCCCTATTTTAAATCTCTATTTTATTAACTCTGAGAACATTAAATTTTTATTTGTTGGGCACTCTATTTGTTTAAAATTTCATGTTGATCTGTATTTATCTTTAAGAAATAAATATCCGGAAATCGATTTTTTTTATAAACCACACCCTTCTCAGGCGATGGATGAGAAAACACGCAACTTAGGCTGGAAAGTTTACGATAAGTTGGACAGTTTTCCGGATGTTGATGTTGTAGTATCATACCCATCTACACTAGCTTATGAATACCACTTGAGTGGTAAGACAGTGATTCAGCACAGCATTCATGATACTTCACTAAGCTCGTCATCGATAATCATTCAGATTCATGAAGAATTAAAAAAGAGAACCACTTTATGTTAGAGTACAAAATTTGTTCAACTTGTCTTATGGATACAAGTGATCCTAGCATTACTTTCGATGACTCAGGTAGCTGTCATTATTGCAGTAATTTTCATTCAGTTATTTATCCTAACTGGGATACTCAGGTGGCTGGTCTAAAAGAACTCACGTCACTGGCAGAAAACATTAGAAAAGATGGTCAAGGTAAAGATTTTGACTGCATCATTGGACTTTCCGGGGGGCTCGATAGCTCTTATGCGGCGTATATTGCAAAAGAAAAGATGGGATTGCGTCCTTTACTTTTTCATGTTGATGCGGGTTGGAATACAGACCAAGCAGTAGGTAATATTGAAAAATTAGTTGATGGACTTGGATTAGATCTTTATACAGAAGTTGTCAATTGGGATGAAATGCGCCGGTTGCAAGTCGCGTTTTTGCGTGCCGGCATACCAGATCAGGATCTTGTACAAGATGCTGCTTTCTTTTCAGGATTGTACAAATTTGCACGTAAACATGGGATTAAGCATATTATCACGGGATCTAATTTTTCGACTGAATGTTGTCGTGAACCTGAAGAGTGGGGAGGGTATCTTGGTATCGATAAGACGCTGTTTGGTGATATATGGTCAAAATTTGGTGAAGGAGAGCTGAAAACGTTCCCGCTTACAGACATTCTAGTTTATAAGCTTTGGTATCAAAAAATTCTAGGAATGAAAGTTCATCACCCTCTCAATTTGGTACCTTACGTCAAACTCAATGCCGAAGATGAGCTAGAGCGTCTCTTTGGTTGGAAACGTTTTAAACATAAACATCACGAATCCCGCTTCACTCGTTTTTATGAAGATTACTGGCTTCCTCGCCGTTTTGGATTTGAAAAGCGTAGAGCACATTTTTCTAGTTTAATAATGACGGAGCAAATGACTCGCGAAGAGGCTTTGGATAGAATCTCTCGGCCGGAAATGGATGAACATTTCTTAAAACAAGAATTTGAATACGTTGCTCACAAATTAGGGTTGACTGTTGATGAGCTTCAGCAGTTATTTGATTTGCCTAAAAAAACTTACAAAGATTATACAAATAAACGTTGGCTCATTGGTTTTGGTACAAACGTGTTTCGTTGGTTAGGTCTAGAAAAGAGGTATTTCCGTTGATTCGACTTGTAGATTATGGGGTTGGCAATATCCAAGCATTTCTGACACTTTTTAAAAGGTTAGGTATTCAAGCGATGAGAGCTAGTACCCCAGAAGAACTCAGCGATGCAACACGTCTAATTCTTCCGGGAGTCGGTCACTTTGACCATGCAATGCAAAGGCTGAATGATTCTGGCCTTCGTATGGCATTAGAAGAAGCCGTACTTGTAAAACGTATACCAATCATGGGTATTTGTGTTGGGATGCAAATGTTAGCTGATCGTTCGGCAGAAGGAAAATTGCCTGGTTTAGGTTGGATTCCGGGAGAAGTAAAATCATTTGCCAGCAATCCTCTCACTGCTGAGCTACCAATGCCACATATGGGTTGGAACGATTTGCAGGTAAAACTAGATTCTCAACTTTTTTCACAAGGCTTCGATTCTGATCCACAGTTTTATTTCTTACACTCATATTATTACGACGCTGTAGACAAAAATGATGTTGTGGCAACAGCAAACTATGGGATTAATTTTGATGTAGTGATTTCAAAAGGTCATATTCACGGTGTGCAGTGTCATCCTGAGAAAAGCCATCACTGGGGTTCTCAGTTACTCAAAAATTTTGTAGAGAACTAATCAATGCTTAGATCCCGAATTATTCCTTGTTTATTAGTTCATGATGGTGGATTAGTAAAAACACAAAATTTTAAAGATGCAAAATATGTTGGTGATCCGATCAATGCCGTTAAGATCTTTAATGAAAAAGAAGCAGACGAGTTGATGGTCTTAGATATTGATGCATCACAAAGTGGTAAAGAGCCTGATTTTAATTTGATAGAAAAATTAGCAGCAGAATGCCGCATGCCCCTCTGTTATGGCGGTGGGATTAGTAATGCTCAGCAAGCCTCTAAAATCATTGATATGGGGGTTGAAAAAGTAGCAGTAAGTTCTGCGGCTATTAATAATCCTCAGCTTTTGAGTGAAATGGCAGCAGCAGTTGGGCGTCAGTCAGTTGTTGCCGTTCTTGATGTAAGAAGAAAAAAAGGTTTTTTTTCTAAAGGGTATGAAGTTTGTACTCATAACGCCACTCGTATAGTTAATCAAGATCCTTTGGTGCTAGCGAAATCTTTACAAGAAGCAGGCGCAGGGGAGATTGTCCTTAATTTTGTTGATCTTGACGGCACTATGAATGGCTATGATATCGGTTATGCAGAGTTATTCAAATCATCACTCAGTGTGCCAGTGACATTTTTAGGTGGCGCTGGTAGTTTGGACCATATTAGCCAGTTAATTAAAAGACTTGGCGTTATTGGTGCTGCGGCTGGTAGCCTTTTTGTGTTCAAAGGGAAGTATCGGGCTGTATTGATTAATTACCCTACACCAGAACAAAAGATACAACTTTGTAGAGATGCGGCTAGTAAATAACTTTTAGAGGTTTAAGAATTGTTTGAAAATAAAACGTTATTAATTACTGGGGGGACGGGTTCTTTTGGCAATGCAGTCTTGGACCGTTTTTTAAATACTAAAATCAAAGAAATTCGCATTTTCTCTCGCGATGAGAAGAAACAAGATGATACGCGTAAAAAATATAACAACTCAAAATTGAAGTTTTATATTGGTGATGTTCGCGATTATCAAAGTGTCTTAAATGCAACACGTGGTGTTGATTATATTTATCATGCTGCCGCTCTTAAGCAAGTCCCCTCTTGTGAATTTCATCCTATGGAAGCAGTCAAAACCAATGTTTTGGGAACTGAGAATGTGCTTGAAGCTGCTATTCAAAATGAAGTCAAACGAGTGGTATGCTTAAGTACAGACAAGGCGGTTTATCCAATAAATGCTATGGGGATCTCCAAAGCGATGATGGAAAAGGTGATTGTTGCAAAGTCACGCAATGTTGACCCAGAGAAAACCGTTATTTCTGCAACTCGCTATGGCAACGTGATGGCCTCGCGTGGTTCAGTAATTCCATTATTCTTGCGACAAATTATCCATGATCAGCCACTTACCGTCACAGATCCTAACATGACGCGTTTTATGATGACACTCAATGATGCGGTTGATTTGGTTTTACATGCTTTCGAGCATGGCACTAATGGTGATATTTTTGTGCAAAAAGCGCCAGCTGCGACAATTGACGTTCTAGTGAAAGCATTGCTTCAAATTACAGGTAAGCCCCGTCACCCCGTCAATATTATCGGAACTCGCCATGGTGAAAAGCTTTATGAAGCGCTTTGCAGTCGTGAGGAAATGTTTGTCGCCGAAGATCAAGGGGGATATTATCGTATCCCTTCAGATAACCGTGATTTGAACTACTCCAAGTATAATGAAGAAGGTGAGACGGATCTTTCTCTCATTGAAGATTACAATTCACATAATACTGAGCGTTTAGATGTACAAGGTATGGTCAAGCTACTGCATAAGTTGGACTTTATTGCGAATATTGAGGCAGGTAGTGCAGTCGTACCAGAAGGTGTGTAATGAAAATTGTAGTAACAGGTGCGAAAGGGTTTATTGGAAAAAACCTCTGTATAATGCTTCGCGAGAGTGGCTACACAGATATCATAGAAGTGGATCGTGAAACAACACAGGATCAATTAGCAGAGACCCTTCGTGATGCTGATTTTGTTTACCACTTAGCCGGTATTAATCGACCAAAAAATGAAGTTGAATTTCAGCAAGGTAATGCGGATTTAACCAACTTTATCGTAGAGCAGCTAACAAATAGCCATAAAAAAGTGCCGTTGGTTGTCAGCTCATCTACACAGGCCGAGCGAGATAATCCTTACGGATTGAGTAAGCGTCTAGCTGAACAAGCAGTTGAACTGTATGGAAAGGAAACGCAGTCATCCTATTTTATTTACCGCTTCCCAAACGTATTCGGTAAGTGGTGTCGCCCTAACTACAACTCTTTTGTTGCTACGTTTTGCCACAATACCCTGAACAATTTAGATATAACTATTCATGATCCTTATGCGCCAGTGACCTTGGTCTACATTGATGATGTTTGTGCTCATTTAATTGCTCTGCTAGAAGGTGATTCAGAGAGCGGTTATAAGAGCGTAGTCCCAGAGTATCTGACTACGGTAGGCGAGGTTGCTGACTTATTACGTGCTTTTAAAGAGAGTAGAGGCAATTTAGTGACTGAAAATGTCGGTACTGGACTCACTCGAGCACTTTATTCGACATACCTCAGCTATATGGCGCCGGAGCAATTCAGCTATTCAATTCCAAGCTATGGTGATGAGCGCGGCGTTTTTAGTGAGATGCTTAAAACTAAGCAAGCTGGGCAATTTTCTTTTTTCACCGCTCATCCCAGTATCACTCGCGGTGGTCATTACCATCATAGTAAAAATGAGAAATTTTTAGTGCTTAAGGGCAAGGCGCGCTTTAAATTTGAGCATATCGCTACTGGCGAGCGTTATGAACTGTATACAGATGGTAGCTCGCCGGAAATTGTTGAAACTGTTCCTGGTTGGTCGCATGACATTACCAACATTGGTGATGACGAGATGATAGTGATGCTTTGGGCGAATGAGACTTTCGACCGTGAGGCCCCAGATACCTTTGCTCGCCCTTTGACCTGATACAAGAGAAATTAAAGTGAAAAAACTCAAAGTAATGTCAGTCGTGGGCACTCGCCCTGAAATTATCCGTCTATCTCGCGTACTCGCTAAACTTGACGAGCACTGCGAGCATATTTTGGTCCATACAGGACAAAACTACGATTTTGAATTGAACGAAGTTTTCTTCAATGACCTTGGGGTTCGTAAACCAGATTATTTTCTCAACGCTGCGGGTAAAAATGCGGCAGAGACTATCGGCCAAGTGATAATTAAAGTTGACCAAGTATTAGAGGAAGTTCAGCCAGAGGCAATGTTAGTACTCGGAGATACCAACTCTTGTATCTCAGCAATTCCTGCCAAGCGCCGCAAAGTACCGATATTCCATATGGAAGCGGGTAACCGTTGTTTTGATCAGCGAGTGCCTGAAGAAACCAATCGCCGAATCGTTGATCACACAGCTGATATCAATCTTACATACAGCACTATTGCACGTGACTACTTGCTCGCTGAAGGCTTGCCTGCTGATCGAGTTATTAAAACCGGTAGCCCGATGTTTGAAGTGCTGAGCCATTATATGCCGCAAATCGAGGGTTCAAATGTACTTGCTCACCTAGGTTTGCAGAAAGGCCAGTTTTTTGTTGTGAGCGCACATCGTGAAGAGAATGTGGATTCACCTAAACAGTTATCAAAACTAGCGGAGACGTTGAATATTGTGGCGCAGCATTACAATCTACCCGTTATTGTTTCGACGCATCCTCGTACTCGCAATCGCATTGAAGCGCAGGGATTAGAATTCCATCCTAATATTCAGTTGCTTAAACCGCTTGGTTTCCATGATTACAACCATTTGCAGAAAAATGCCAAAGTAGTGCTTTCTGATAGCGGTACGATCAATGAGGAATCCTCTATCATGAACTTTCCGGCACTAAATATGCGAGAGGCGCATGAACGTCCAGAAGGTATGGAAGAAGCCTCAGTGATGATGGTTGGACTTGGTGCTGAACGAGTGATGCAGGCCTTACAAATACTGGAGTCACAACCATCAGGTGATGAACGTCTATTACGCCAAGTCTCTGATTACAGTATGCCAAATGTGTCGGACAAGGTTGTTCGGATTATTCATTCTTATACTGATTACGTGAAACGTGTGGTGTGGAAGGAATACTAAGCTGTGAAAATCGCTTTATTTCCAGATGATTATCTTCCTGATAGTACGCTAGTGCACGCAAAAATGTTTCATGAGCTTGCACTTGAGTTTCAAAGGCTTGGACATCATCCAATTATTATTACCCCTAGCCATGGAAAGCAAACAAGACGACTGGAAGTTGAGTTTATTGACGGAGTAGAGGTTTGGCGCTTTCGTAATCCGCCGATGCGAGGTCAAGGCAAGGTTAAGAGATTGATTAGTGAATCACTGCTATCATTTAATGCCTATATGGCCTTAAAAAATGCAAAGGATTTACAGTCATTTGATCTGTGTGTTAACTACTCTCCGACGATCTTCTTTGGTCCTTTGATGCATTGGTTTAAGAAAGAAGTTCGAACATTCAACTACCTAGTATTGAGGGATATGTTTCCACAATGGGTAATTGATGAAGGTATTATTTCAGCCAAGTCACCTATTACTTTCTATTTACGATTTTTTGAGAGATTGAACTACAATGCATCAGACAGTATAGGGTTGATGTCACCGGCAAATGTAGGGTATTTTTCTTCACTTAACTCTAAATATAATAATCTTCAAGTATTGAGAAACTGGGCCGAAATCAAGCCTAAAAATCATTCAACCATACTAATCAATATTAGAGAGCAATATAATTTAGGTGACAAGGTTATCTACTTTTATGGTGGTAATATTGGACATGCTCAAGATATGAACAATTTGTTGCGTTTAGTGAAAAAAATGGTGGAGTATCCGCGTGCTCACTTTTTATTCATTGGACAAGGTGATGAGTTCGAGTTAGTTAGGCAAACTAAAGCTATTGAAAATCTTCATAACTTGACATTACTGCCTTCGATTAGCCAAGAGGCTTATAAAGAGGTTTTAACACAAGTTGATATCGGGTTATTTTCATTAGCCAAAACGCATAAAGCGCACAATTTCCCCGGGAAATTACTTGGCTATATGCTTCAGTCTCTGCCAATTTTGGGTAGCGTGAATAAAGGTAATGATGTGATAGATTTCATTAATGGTGAAGGTGCTGGTTGGGCCTTCATCAATGGTGAAGATGATTCTTTGTTTAATGCCGCCTTATGTCTATTCAATGACAGAGAGCAGCGTATCGCTATGGGCGAGAGAGGTTTTGAGGTATTAAAAGCATATTTTTCTGTTGAGGCGGCTGCTCAGCAAATAATCCATACAGTTTTAAAAGATTGAATATGAAAATTTTACTCACAGGAAGTACTGGATTTGTCGGGAAGCATATCCTTAAAGCGATTGATAAAACGAACTCGGTAGTAGTTTTAGGTCGTAATAGGCCAGATGATTATTCTGGCGAGTTTATTGAGTATGACTTGAAACACATGCCCGATATGGGATTACATACTCAAGATGTTGATGTTGTAATCCACTCAGCAGCAAGGGCTCACATTATGCATGATGTTTCTCTAGATCCCTTAGCTGAATACCGATCGGTTAATACTGAGGCGACTTTAAAACTTGCTAAATCAGCCGTTGACTCAGGTGTCAAACGTTTCGTTTTTATTAGCTCGATAAAAGTTAATGGTGAATCAACGTTAAATCAATATCCATTTAAGTCTTCTGACGTACCTTGTTTTAATGACGCTTATGGACAATCAAAATCAGAAGCAGAAAGACAGCTTAATAAGCTAGCAGAGGAAACCGGGTTGGAAGTGGTTATCATTAGGCCTACTTTAGTTTATGGACCTGGAGTAAAAGCAAATTTTGCGTCATTAATGAATCTGGTCTCTAAAGGCGTTCCTCTGCCATTTGCTTGCATTACTCAAAATAAACGTAGTTTCGTATCGGTTACAAATCTTGTTGATTTAATCATCACCTGTATTGATCATCCTAAAGCGGCTAATCAGACATTTCTTGTTTCGGATGACTGTGATGTATCGACTTCTCAAATGATCCGTGAAATGGCAAGGGCGCTAGATAAGCCTAGATGGCAACTGCCAGTACCTATCTGGTGCTACAAGTTAGTCGGTAAATTATTTAATAAATCAAATGTCGTGGATAGGTTGATAGGTTCATTGCAGGTTGATATCTCTCATACTAAAGAAATCTTAGGTTGGACACCTCCCCAAACGTTAGAGGAAGGCTTTAAAAAAACGGCAGAAGCCTTTCTTCAGTCAAAAAAGAACAGTGGTAAAATATGATTCGTCTTTTAGATTTCCTAGCTGCCTTCTTTGGCTTGCTATTTTTGTGGCCAGTCTTATTGATTGTTATCATTATTGGTTTGTTTGACACCGGCTCTCCAGTTTTTGTGCAAGAACGTGTGGGGCGTAATAAAAAGCCATTCAAGTTGATTAAGTTTCGTACTATGTCGGTAGAAACCAAGTCTGTAGCAAGCCACTTAGCGAGTAATACATCGATTACAAAACTTGGCGCTTTTCTTCGTAAAACTAAAATCGATGAGTTGCCACAGTTGATCAATGTTCTAAAAGGTGAAATGAGCTTAGTGGGCCCACGTCCTAACTTGTTTAATCAAGAGGAATTGATTAAAGAACGTGATGCGTTAGGAGTATATGATGTTCTACCAGGTATCACTGGCCTTGCGCAAGTGCAGAATATCGATATGTCTACACCACGGTTATTGGCAAAAATAGACAAACAAATGATTGATTCGCTTACCATTAAAGATTACTTCAAATACATCATTATGACTGCAATGGGGAGTGGTAGCGGTGATGCTGTAAAGTAGGGCAGTTTTCAATTTATCTACAACAGACTTTTAAAATTAACGCCAGTATAATACTGGCGTTGGTTTATATAGAGAAATAATATGGCTAGGCTGAACTTTATCTGGAACTTATCGCGGGTTAATAAGCGCATTATCAGCGTCATTATTGACCTTCTTTTTATCGTCTTCTCTTTTTATGCCGCTTATTGGGTAAGAATTGGTGAAATTGCTTTGATCAAATCACCAACGGTTCCTTACCTTCTGGGTTGTGTTGCTATCATCACCATCCTTTCTTTCACACGGCTTGGGCTCTACCGTGCGGTATTGCGTTATCTTACTTTTCATGCGTTAGCGGTGGTCAGTATTGGCACGGTGATTTCAGCGGCTTCTGTTGCTGTTCTTGCATTTTATTTTAGTGCGCCTATTCCGCGTTCTTTACCCATTATTTACGGAACCTTTCTCTGCCTTTTGTGTGGGGGCTCACGGCTTATTGTTCGTGTGCTCGTTGCTCAACTTAATGGTCAAGGAAACAAGCCAGTGCTGATTTATGGGGCGGGCTCAGCGGGAAGGCAGCTTGCACTAGCGCTCAGAAATTCGGAAACTCATAAAGTAGTAGGGTTTATTGATGAAGATAAAACCCTTGAAAATACCGTGATTATGGGGTTGTGTGTACATAATGTTGGTCATGCAGATAGGCTAGTTGCTAAACATAATGTAAAGCAGATACTACTTGCAGTACCAAGTGCTTCACGTGCTCGAAGAAAGAAAATACTGGAGTCCTTGGTTCACCTTTCAGCGGAAGTACTTACCGTACCAGATATGAAAGATATTGTTGAAGGTAAGGCGAGTATTGATGAGCTAAAAGACGTTGCGATTGAGGACTTACTTGGGCGAGATCCGGTTACACCACAGCGCTCGTTAATGGAAGCAAACATTAAAGATAAAGTCGTTATGGTCACCGGGGCTGGGGGCTCGATTGGTTCAGAATTGTGTCGACAAATTATTCTCAGCCAGCCGAAAAAGTTGATTCTTTTTGAGTTGTCTGAATTTGCGCTATACCAAATTGATCGAGAGCTTAGTCAACTTATTGTCCGCAAAAAACTAAATATTGAAATCGTACCTCTGCTTGGTTCTGTTCAGCGTATTAATCGTTTATCAATGGTGATGAAAAGCTTTAGCATTCAAACCATTTACCATGCCGCCGCCTATAAGCATGTTCCTTTGGTTGAGTTCAATGTCGTTGAAGGGGTAAGAAACAATGTGTTTGGTACTTACTACACCGCAAAAGCTGCAGTAGAAGCTCAAGTTGAGTCTTTTGTACTTATCTCTACAGACAAAGCAGTTAGGCCGACTAATGTAATGGGTACGACTAAGCGTATGGCTGAATTAGGTTTACAAGCCTTGGCAGAGCAAGAAAATGAGAAGCCTAAAGGTACCCGTTTTTGTATGGTGCGTTTTGGTAATGTGTTGGGTTCTTCTGGTTCCGTGGTGCCACTGTTTAAAAAACAGATAGCAACAGGCGGCCCTTTAACTGTTACTGATCCTGAAATAACGCGTTATTTTATGACCATTCCAGAAGCCGCACAGTTAGTGATCCAAGCAGGAGCGATGGGCAAAGGTGGTGATGTCTTCGTTCTCGATATGGGGGAATCTGTGCGTATTTCAGATCTTGCCAAAAATCTTATTCAGCTTTCTGGGTTGGAAGTGAAAGACGAATCTAACCCATACGGTGATATTGAAATTAGTTATACAGGCCTACGCCCCGGTGAGAAGCTGTATGAAGAGCTTCTGATAGGTGACAATGTTGAGAATACGGCGCATGAGCGAATTATGACTGCGACAGAAGTAAACTTACCGTTACCTCAATACATGCATCTTTTGGAAGAACTCGACATCGCTTGCCATAACTTTGACCACGAGCGGATCCGTGAGCTGCTGCTTGAAGCACCGACAGGTTTTACTCCTAGTGATGGTATTTGTGATTTGGTGTGGAAAAAATTGGCTAAATCTGAAGAGAAGAAGACTGAAAACAGAATAAGCGATGAAGCCTAGAAAATATAGCCGAACAGATAATCTCTATCGGCTATCCATTCTGCTTATTGAGTTTACTGCTGCCGCGCTAACCTTGTTTCGTTCGTTTCTACATTTGGCCATTGATATTCTCCGTGGTGGTAAGTGTTCACTTGTGCTTTCAACCACGGTTGGATGAAATTGATCGAAACAAAAATGCTTAAGCGTTCGATATCTAATTCTTCTCCGTTCACAAGCCTCGTATCTGTTTTATTGGCAATAGCCGCTAATATACCGACCAATTCGCCTTGTGCATTGAATGCACCACCGCCACTCATGCCCGAACGTATGGGGGCGTCGGTAATGCTGGCTGGGCATTTGCTGAAGTAACGGCTATTAACGAAGTTTAAGTCCAAATGGTACGTCCCTTTCCCCATCACCACATCACCACTACCACTCACACCAAACGCCTCTATTTTTTCTCCTTGATAAACTAGTCCTAATTCTGGAAGTACAGCATGTTGGTTGTCTGACTCGATCAAAGCCACATCACAAGTGGGATGGTAAGCCACTACTTTGGCATAATTCATTTTTGCCACATGAGCTGCAGTTAAGCTTAAATTTGGAGTTAAGGGCACACTCGATCCATAACCAAAATACAGCAATGGAATACCGGTGAATTCATAATTAATCGCTGGGGGATTTTGCGCTTTCATGGTTTGCCCGTTAGATCCTGCGCAACCCACTAGAATGAAAGTAAGCACTAACATTGAGTAACGAGATAACCGACAGAAATGAGATCCGATAACAGGCTGAAGGAACATAAGAACCTCCTATTCAAAGCCAACAATACCGAGATCTTGATGCGCATCTAGATCAAATGTGTTTACCTAATAAAGTATAGATGCAATGGATTACATTGCCATGTGTCACATAAAAAATAGTTATAGTGGATAACTTGGTCAATAGTGGGTTGGCTGTTTCTTGTTGAAAAGTAGGGATATTCTTTAGGCAGGCATTAAAAAGAGAGCCCATAAATGAGCTCTCTTCTTATTAGTAACGATAGTCTAAGCTAGTTGCTTGAGATAGGGCGACCATACCAAGGGGAGCGTGCATCCGTCATATCGTACAAGCGATATTGTCGGTTCAGCATTTGCCCACCATCACGTTGAATCGGTAACCAAGATACGGTCACGCGCTGTGTACTCGGCCGAATGGTCATCAAGTCCATAGGAATTGAAACATAAAATCCCTTGGTAAAACTGCCTTCACCAAACTCTTCTGCAGAAAGGTTGGTTTTAGAAATAAACGCCCCGGCAATTACACCACTATCAAACTGTTTAGAAAAATCGACCGACATACCGATATCGTCGGTTAAGTAACGCCCTGCACTGACCTTAAGTAACGTATTGTCGATCAATGACCAAAATTTAGGCTGCCAATAGAGCGTTGCATGGCCTGTTACTGTGCCCGTCTGTACTCGATAGTTTTTCTTCGTTTGTGGATCATAATGCACTTCTTCTTTATACAGGCCGAAAGCGGTGTCAGGGTCGCGCTGTTTTACATAGTTTCCGTCAATCCCAACTGCCCAATTTTTGCCTAATGGACGATAGAGTATTTCGCCGCCGACACCAGCAAACATGGTTTCGAGATACCCTGCGTAGCTTTGACCAAACCAACTTTGGCCGAAAGTATCAAAGTAGGTTAGTTGCAGGCTATCAAGGCGAACGGCATCTTCATAATATTGTCGAGACAAGGTACGAACCCGTTTCAAATCAGTACCATCTGGCGGTACGGTGTACTTGTATTTGTCGTAGTTATCGGCAAGGTTGCCATAAAGGCTGCCAGAGAGTAGCCAATGATCTCGTGTTTGTACGCTGGCATTAGCACTGACACCAAGAGCGTACAAATAAAAGTCTTCAGAGCCGCCAAAAGACTGCTGCAACACAGGCGCTAAACCAAATTGCCACGCATCATACTGCTGCGCTTTTACTTCGCCATTGATCGCGACAGGGTTACCACGCGCACTGGCATCGGTGATGTGAGCGTTAGGGTAATCACGGTCAGCAACGCGGGCAAACGCATTCGCTTTTATTCTGGTTTCAGTGAGAGGCTGATTATTGGCCGTCTCGATGATGCGATATGTCTGTGCATCAATGCCTTGATTCGCCAGCAGCAATGCGGCGCGTTCATGCGCTTCTTTGCGATCGCGATACTTATATTGTTCAGCTTCAATCGTGAGGGTGGCATCATCTTGGTACAAAGTCGCTTGTTTATAACCGGCGATTACATCAAGGTCATGAAGCAGCGTTTGCCATTCAGCATCGTCTAACTCATGTGATTTCGATTTTGGAGCATAACTGGGTTTGGGTTCATCAACCCACACCGGTTGCATGGTCGCCAAGTTCGTATCCAAGGTAATGCCTGCGGTAAAGGTATTACCGCGTTCATAGCTAAGGCGTAAATCGGCCCAATCAGCAAGAGCGTATACCACACCAAAGTTCCACGGTGTTGAAACGGGCATTACTGCATCACCACGGGTGACGGGAAAATCACTGCGGTAATCATTGCCATCGTATTCCACTTTTAGACGCAGTGGTTGCCAAGGTGTTTGGTATTCAACCCCACCAAACAGCGACGTACAACCCGTGAACATCCGTCCAATATCAAATTGGCCGCCTTTACCACTGTAACTACCATCGCGACCGCAATCTGGTGTTGAGGATTTATCACCCGTTAAGTTCGCGTTGTTACCCAAATAACCCCAGCCAACGCCGAGTGTGACATCCAATGGGCCAAAACGTTTACTGGCTGCAATAAATTCGCCATCAAACAAACCTGTACCGCCAACATCACGTAACCCTACCGACACTTCTGGCAGCCAATATCCCTCTTCTAGCAAACGCAGTTTGGCATCAATCGATTTATCCGTGTATTTCGTATCACCGCTAAAGCTGGTATCGCCGCTGTAAAGTAGCTCATGCACTTGCGTGTAACGAATTGTCGCTTCTAGCCATGGGAAGAGTTGGAGTGAACTGACGTAATGAATGTAATCATCGTTGTTTGTGACGCTTAAACTGAATTGGCCTTCTGGCATCATGCGGGCACTGGGCATCTGTATTAAGCCTGTACCACCAAAATCAGTTTGAGAATGCACCAGCGTCGGGTAGCTGAATTCGTCAGCTTGGCTCGGTAACGCCAAACTAAACGCAATGCAGCACGCCATACAAGTGACGCGAGGTGGTTGAATCGTCGAAGACGAAAGATAACTCAGTTTCATCATGGCAATTGATTTCGCAGCAGTTCAACGACAATGTCGTTCACATTGTGTAGTGAATATTGAGGATAAAGTGACGTCGTTTCGATAGGGAAAGGCACGTAAAGTGTCGCTCCGGGCGCGATATCTTGAAAGTCGTGATTCCAATAGGCGATATCATGCAGTGAGGCGTGACCATCGGGTTGAATCACCCATACTTGCGAGATATCCGCCTCAGCAAGGCCTGCCGAGCGAACATAATGACCCGCATCGGTGCGTGGTTTCCAAGCCATGTCACCAGCTTGTTTAACATTCCCCAAAACTGATACCGTGGTGGGTAACGTATTGAGTGACAGCAGCCATTGACCTTGTAATTTCGGGTTCTGACTGGTAGTGATGCGCGTGATGTCGGGATCAAGCGGAGTAAAAATACGCTGTGCAAAAGCATTCGCGCGTAGCTGCTCTTTCAGCTGACGCCAGCGCTTTTTGTGAGCCGATGCGGCCAAACTTTCTTGATGGGTGATCGCAAGCAGAACCTGCTGCTTTTTTTGATACGGGCTGGTCACATCAAACAAGGCGCTGCTTAGCCAATCGATATCGGCAGGTAATTGCGCACTGGCATTTAGCGCATTGATGACTAATTCATCCACTCTTGGCACAGATGCAAAAGAGAGGGAGAGGGCAGGTTTCTCTGCGCTTCTCACTTCAACCACACTAGCCGGTGCACTATAGGCAGCCGGTGATAGTGCGCATAATACGCCCAGCAGAAAATGCTTCATTAATGTGGGTTTTATTAATGTAGCTTTTGGCACTGATGCGCTCAGTAACGTGCGTTTTTCTAGCCAAACGTAGCGTATTAAGTTAGGCCATAGAATCATGACTTATTCGCTCCTGAGAAAGGTTTAGCAACAATCAGTTCAAAGCGCGCCATGCCGGGAGCTGGCGTTTGTTCGCTGGCGACGACTTCGCCACTGCTTGGCTCAAGCCAATAGTGATTCGTGTAATGTTGGTCAATCGCTAAAATCGTCACATTTTCTACTACATGTAATAAATTTCTAGCGCCCTGTGGCAATAGCTTTTGCTCCTCACCTTGTATAACAAAGCGAGATTGAGCGTGATACTGGGTGTGATAGCCCGGCTGCCAGCTGATCTCATATTCCCAGTAGCGCGGGGTGCTGGAATCATGTAAACCAATCGCTAGAGGATCAGGCTGCTGCGATCGAATATTGGATAAATTCGCATCCAGCAAATTCACGGTTTTAGTGATTCGCCCTGCAGAGGTAACGATCATCTCATGATTTGCGGATAAATATTTTAAAGCCAGCGGGTTGGATTGAAATTGGCTAGACTCTTTTTCGGCCCAAGCTAATATCATTAATGCTTGAGGGTTATCACCTTGCTTTACATAAATACTAGCGTAGGGCAACTCATTAATTTTATTTTGCGAGATACTTAATGATTCAGGGCCAAATAGAGCAAGATTTAAAGAATCAGTAAAATATTGAGTGTTTTGTGTACAGCCTGTAATTAAAAAACCGCAACAAATAAATAACGAGTGAATAGCAAACTTCATAATAGGGGCTTAATAATAAAAATTCGTCATTTGAATATTTAAAAAACAACCGCCAATGGCGGTTGTGAATTAAGCAGGCGCTTATTGCGCTGCGGTTACTGTAGTGGTAGTAGAAGTACCTGAATTGCTTGCTGCAACTACTACACCCGCTACAAGTGCACCACCGATAGCTACAGACGTTGCCGTTACTGTACCTACTGCTGCCGTTGTCGCTGCTGTACCGCCAGCGGCTCCGCCAGTGGTTGACGCTGCTGTTGTCTCTTCAACAGCAGCCATCGCTACGCCACCAAAAGCAAAAGATGCTAATAGTGCGATTGCTGTTTTTTTCATAGTATTCCCCATGAAGTTTAATTACATCGATGTATGCCCAATATAGATTGGGCGTCGCAACAATAAACATTATTGATGTCAATGTAAACAAGTTGCACTCTAGGCGAATCGACTATTTCAATTAAGATTAAAAAATAATCAGCTATTAACTAACTTAATAGTAAATAAAGCGAAATCAATAAGGAAAATACTTACAGGGTAGGAAAATACTTACTTCACATTCAATAGTAACCTATGTATCATTCCGCAGCCTTTGATAGTACAAAAAATTGATAAATCAAATTTTATTTTCATTACTCTTTTATTGATTATATTGTAATTTGAACGTCTGATTAGTGGGTGCTGTGCTGCATTTTAATGAATAACCTATTTTCAATTGTCATCGGCTTAAACGTATTTAACACCGTCATAGGGAGCGCCCTAGGGCGGTAGCGTGCCAGCAAGTTTTTATGTATGACTTCTAGCACATTGATATATAAACACATTACTCATGTGCCTTGGCTTCATATAAGCACCTTGGTCATGACTGTGATTGAAATAGCAGGAACGTTCGCGTGTCAAAAAAGTATTTGCCTTTGATCATCGCCTCAGTAGTTTTAACGGGGTGCACCATTCCGGGTTCACACCTACCTACGGGTGAAAGAAATGCCGCATGGGAAGCAGAAAGCAACGAATCCTTATCTTCTCAAGTGAATGTCTACCCCCTTACTCCTGCTTTTATTAAAGAGCTGAAAAAATATAAAAATCAGCCTATTACCCAACCCAATGCTCCATTAGAACAAGAAATTGCTCGCTACGAATATTACATCGGCCCTGGTGATGTGCTTAATATCACCATCTGGGATCACCCGGAGTTAACCATTCCTGCCGGTTCATACCGCAGTTCGGCGGAAGCGGGTAACTGGGTCCATGCGGATGGCACCATCTTTTACCCTTACATTGGTGAAGTGAGTGTGGCGGACAAAACCGTAACGGAAATCCGCCAAGTGATTTCAGAAAAGTTAGCTAAGTACATTGAGTCACCTCAGGTAGATGTCAACGTCGCTTCTTTCCGCTCGCAAAAATCCTACATTACTGGTGAAGTTAAAACGCCGGGTCAGCAAGCCATCTCAAATATTCCCTTAACATTATTAGATGCAATTAACCGTGCTGGTGGTATTACCACGGATGCAGATTGGCGCAATGTGACGCTGACTCGTAATGGTAAAGAGGAACTTCTTTCTCTTTATGCTTTGATCCAGAAAGGCGATTTAACGCAAAACCGCTTACTGCGCGATAGCGATATCGTGCATGTGCCACGTAACGACGGGCAAAAAGTGTTTGTGATGGGCGAAGTCAAACAGCCACAAATGCTGAAAATTGACCGTACAGGTATGAGCCTGACCGAAGCCTTGAGCACAGTCGGCGGCATTAATGAATACGAAGCCGATGCCACGGGTATTTTTGTGATTCGCGGCGCGCAACAACAGCAAGCCGTGTTAAGCCACGCGGCGCCCAACCAAGATGACCCTATCGCCAATATTTACCAGCTCAATATGCAAGATGCGACGGCGTTAGTTATGGGCACAGAGTTTGAATTGCAACCTTATGATGTGGTGTATGTTACCACCACGCCTGTTGGGCGCTGGAACCGTTTGATCAGGCAATTGTTGCCAACCATCAGCGGCTTTAATGAGCTGTCTGAAGGTGCGTTACGGGTGAAAAATTGGCCATAACTGAATAGTAAATAAGAGAAAAAACGTGTTTTCTAAAATATTAGTGGTGTGTGTCGGTAACATCTGCCGTTCACCAACAGGCGAGCGAGTATTACAAAAGCTATTGCCGAATAAAGAAGTGGCTTCGGCTGGTATTGCTAGCGCCAAAAGCCATCTTGAGGGCAAACCCGCCGATACCATGGCCAGCCAAGTTGCTGCCGAACATGGCATTGATTTAGCTGGTCATGCATCACAGCAGCTCACGTCAGCGCTTTGCAGCCAGTATGATTTAATTCTCGTGATGGAAAAGGGGCACATTAGTGCATTAAGTGAGATAGCCCCTGAAGCACGCGGCAAAGCCATGTTATTTGGGCAATGGATAGGCCAGCAAGACATCCCCGACCCATATCGCCAAAGCAAAGAAGCATTTGACCATGCCTACCAGTTAATTGACCAAGCCGCGCAAGCTTGGGCCAAAAAGCTGTAATCACCATAAGCCAAAACAGGCCGTTAGGACTTTAAACACAATGACAGCACAACAGATTAAACAACGCGTCGACACCACTTCTGACGAAATCGATCTCGGTAAATTGTTTGGCCTTCTGCTGGATGGCAAATGGATCATTCTCGTGACGACCACTTTCTTTGCTATCTTTGGCATTGCCTTTGCCTTGCTCTCAACACCGATATACAAAGCCGATGCTTTGATTCAAATCGAACAAAAAGGCTCTGGCGGTATTTCATCATTAGTCGGCGGGGAAATGAGCGATCTCTTCTCTTCTGAATCATCCGCCACCACTGAAATTGAAATCATCAAATCACGGATGATTTTAGGCGACACTGTTCATAAATTTAACCTAACAACCTTAGTTGAGCCGGATTACTTTCTCGTTATTGGTAAAGGCATTGCGCGCCTTCGCGGGCAAATCAACCGCATTCAAGTCAGCCGCTTTGAACTGCCAAGTTATGCATGGCAAACGGGCCACCAAATAGTGGTGCAGGATGCAGAACAAAAAACCTACCAGTTAGTGCGTGAAGATGGTCGCGTAATACTCAGCGGTAAAGTCGGTGAACTGGCAAAAAGTGATGATTACCAACTGTTTGTCACCGATTTAGATGCCAATAGCGGTTTTGCATTTAACATCAGTAAACAAAGTGAGTTAGATGCGATTAAATGGCTGAAAGATAACTTATCAGTGATTGAACGCGGTAAACAAACCGGCATTGTTGAGCTCTCTTTCACCGGCGAAAACCCTAGCCAAATTCAAGCGATTTTGGATGATATAAGCCAAAACTATTTTTTGCAGAACGTGCAGCGCAATTCGGCAGAAGCTGAAAAAAGCCTAGCTTTCTTAAAAGGCCACCTGCCAACCATTAAAACAGAATTAGACAGCGCGGAAGATGTATTAAACCGCTACCGCCAAGCCAATGATTCGATTGATTTAAGTTTAGAAGCGAAATCCACCTTAGAAGTGATGGTGAAGCTAGAGGCGCAGCTTAACGAACTCACGTTTAAAGAGAGTGAAGTGAGCCAGCGTTTCACCACTGACCACCCAGCGTACAAATCACTATTGGATAAACGCCAAATCTTGCTTGGTGAAAAAGAGCGCTTAAATCAGCAAGTACAAAAGCTGCCTAAAACCCAGCGCGAAATTTTACGCATGACGCGTGACGTACAAGTAAACCAGCAAATTTACATTCAATTGCTGAACAAAGTGCAAGAGCTGAACATCATTAAAGCCGGAACGGTCGGCAATGTACGCATTTTAGACAGCGCAGCCACCTACGCAGAAGCCGTGAAACCGAAAAAACCACTGCTTGTTGTACTCGCGACCTTGCTTGGCGGCATATTAAGCGTTGGCGTGGTATTGGTGAAAGCGGCGCTGCACCGCGGCGTAGAAAACCCAGATGATATTGAACAGCTTGGCCTTTCGGTTTACGCCAGCGTACCTAAGTCGATTATGCAGTTGGAATTTGCAGAAAAAATCAATAAAAAGCGTAAATCCCTGCAAGAGATGATGCTGCTGGCGGAAAGTAACCCGGCGGACCTTTCTATTGAAGCGCTACGCGGCCTACGGACCAGTTTGCACTTCGCGATGTTAGAAGCCAAAAACAACGTGGTGATGATTTCTGGCCCTGCGCCGGGCATTGGTAAATCGTTTGTTTCCACTAACTTTGCTGCGGTTGTAGCCAAAACTGGGCAAAAAGTGCTGCTGATTGATGCCGACATGCGCAAAGGCTACTTACAACAACCTTTCGGTGTTAAATGGGAAAATGGCCTTTCAGACCTGCTCAGTGGCAAAATTGATTACGCGCAAGCGATCAAAACCACCCAAGTAGATAACTTAGACATTATGACGCGCGGCCAAGTGCCACCCAACCCTTCAGAACTGCTTATGCACCAACGTTTTAAAGCTTTAGTTGAATGGGCTTCACAAAATTATGACCTAGTGATTATTGATACCCCACCAGTGCTTGCTGTGACTGACCCAAGCATTGTGGGTGCCCATGCTGGTACAACGTTAATGGTGGCACGCTTTGGCCTAAATACCGCCAAAGAGATTGATGTCGCCAGAAACCGTTTTGAACAAGCCGGTATTGAAGTGAAAGGTGTGATCTTTAATGCGGTAGAGAAGAAAGCGTCTAGCTCATATGGGTATGGGTACTATAACTACAGTTATGGTATTGATAAATAAATTATAAACCTTATCGAGATAAATATATTGGTTAATATAAGCGTTATGACGGGTACAGCAGCTAAAATGCTCCAGCTTATGACAAGCTCTTTTTTTGAGTCGATAGTAAGATTTTTTGGGATATGTATGCTTGTTAAAGCATTATCCCTAGAATCGTTTGGTGAGTATTCTATTATCGTATCAGTCGCAGCAATAACCGCTACAGTAGTTAATTTTGGAGGATATAACTTGATTATGTCCTCTAAAAAAGAAGTTAAAGAAATATACTTTTCCGAAATATTATTAACACTATTAAATACATTTTTTCTGATCTCTTTATTATTGTTGTTGTCACTTTTATATGATCTAAGTTTATTGGTATTTTCCATTTTTTTAGCTGAACACTTTATAGTTTCAATTCAAGCTATTACTTATGCTTCTTTATTAAAAGAAAGAAATGAGTTGGTTTTATCGCTAGTGAGAACTACTATTTCTCTATTTTTCCTTTTAGTTTGTGCATTACTTTCATATGTTGATTCATCTGAGAGTTTTTTTATCATCCTTTATGTTTTGTATTCATTTTTTTCATGTTTAATTTATATTTATTCTGTCATCTATAGTAGCAATAAAAAAATAATATTTACTTTGCCATGTATTAGTGAATATCAGTTTAGATTGAAGGATGGAGTATGGTTTTTAGCATCGGGTTTAGCACGAAGCGCTTTTTTTAATATTGATAAGGTAATTGTTGGTTTTTTCTTTAGTAAAGAAACTACAGCCATATATGCTATTGCAATGCGAATGCATAATGCATTGTTTAGTATTGTTAATTCAGCGTTAGCTACAACGGAAAGTGCATTTTATAACCTCAGAAATAGTGAATTAAAAAATCATTATAAAAAATCATTTAAATACAGCTTCTGTATTTCTTTTATGATTTCTTTATTTGGGGTTTTTACGATTCCTTTTCTTATAAAACTATTACCTAATGATTATTCTATTATAGTTAACTTTTTGTATGTGATCTCAATAACGTTAATTTTTCAAAGTATTCTATGGAATAACCTTAATTATTTTAATGGAATAAGGAAAGAGAGAGTTAGGTTACTTTGCATGATGTTAGGTATTATTGTACTATTTTTATTGAATGGGGGTAATTTTCTTTTTTCTCTCGGAATATTTCCATTATATATATATATGATATCTATTCTTTTTATACTTTTATATTCATTTAGTAAGGTTGATAATGAAAGTTGAAAATCATTTCTTAAGATTTAAATCTGGCAAAGAATCAATTAAGCATCCTACTGAGTTTCTCACCCCAGGCCGTTTTGATCTTTTTTTTAAGCTTCTCTATCTTGATATGCTTGAACTGGGTGATCCTAGAGCTAGTGAGATATATGATAAACATATATGTATAATTACAGAAGGCACGGTTAAAGAGAAAGGAAATAAAAGAAAGAACTCCTATGATATTTTTAGAAAAGAGTTTATTTCTATTTATGAAAGTATAAGAAAAACAGGTTTTTGTTCTGAGGAAAGTATTATTCCTATTGGGAATGATGGAAATATACTTGATGGGGCTCATAGAGTTGCATCGACTATAAAATGTAATGTTGAAGTATTAACTATAGAACTAGACTCACAATGTAAGTATTATAGTTACCAATATTTTATTAATAATGGTATGTCTGATGAATATTGCTCATTAGCATTGAAAAATGGATTAAAATACATAAAAGATATTAATCTGGCTTGTATTTGGCAAGGTGATGGCCTGTTGGAGCTATTATCTGATTATAGTGATATTTATTTTGTTAAAAGCATGAAATCTACATATACATCAGTTAAAAATTTAGTTGTCGAATTCTATTCTGGTGAGAGTTGGATTGGAAATGTAGATAATTCATTTTCTGGAGCAGATGGTAAGGTTGTTCCATGTATAAATGAAGATAAATACATATATATCGTTTGGTTTAAGACAAGCGAAAATCTATTAGAACTAAAAGATAAATTGAGAGAAACTGTAGGTGTCGGTAAACACTCTGTCCATATTACAGATGGTAGAGATCAATGTATAGCTCATTCAAAATTTATATTGTCACAAGCCTTTAATCTTTTAATAAATAACTTTTCATTTAATCGTAACATATGTATTGACTATTTAAAAAAGCTTAATAATGAGAGTTATCCATCAAGTGCAATTTTATCTGGTAGTGCAATTCTTTCTTTGTCAAATAAGAGGAAATCATCAGATGTCGATTATTTTTATGATGAAGATATCGATGGTGAAATAAAAGAAAATACGCATAATTCTTTCACGCAATATCTACCTTATGATAAGAAACTAATGTTTAATAACGATCTTGTTACTTTTTGTTTTTTAGGGTATTTATTTCTTGATTTGTGGTCAATAATTGAATTCAAAAAAAACAGAAATGAAGAGAAAGATATTGTAGATATAAAGTTGATATATAGTAATAAAAGTAAAATGACTGATGTTTTTAAAAGTTTCTGGGTCTTTTCTAAAATTAAAATCAAGCATAAGGTTATCAAGTTTTTAACTATAATTAATCTTATTGATTTTGCTCTTATAGTTAAGAAAAAGGTAATGAGATGATTGATACTCTTATATCTGTTATTCTTCCAATATATAAAGAACCTCTTGAATGGGTTAAGGATTCAGTCAATTCTATCTTGACACAAGATGAAAGCAATTTTGAATTAATAGTAATTTTAGATTGCCCTGATAACATACCAGTAAATGAATGGATTAAAAGTATAGGAAAATCAGATAGCAGAATTAAACTTTACGAAAACTCATGTAACAAAGGATTGATCTATAATCTAAACTATATGATCTCGATAGCAAAGGGGAAATATATTGCAAGAATGGATGCCGATGATATTTCGTTTGAAAATCGGCTTAGTGAGCAACGAAAATTTCTTGAAGATAAAAATCTTGATATTGTCGGATGTAATATGCTGTGTATTGATGAGTTTGGTGATGAAATAAAGCCAATGTCAAAACAATTAGAAATGGTTACTAAAAATAATCATGAAATTTTTTTTAAATCACCTGCATATCATCCTACTTGGTTTGCTAAGAAAAATATCTTGAAAGATTTAAAGTATCGACAGGTTAAGCATGCAGAAGATTATGATCTTTTATTGCGAGCTCTCATGAAAGGAATGAAAATTGGGAATGTCCAAGGCTATTTGTTAAAATACAGAGTTAATCGATCATCTATATCAAATAAGAACTCTTATTATCAAATGTTAATGAAAGAAAAGATAATAAATCTTTATATGGAAAATAGACTGAATACTTGTATACCATCTAGCGAAAATAATTCTAGATTGATTATCTCGATACATAAATTAGCTCATATATTATTCCTTAAATTTTCTAAGAGAAAAAAAATTCTCTTTCCATTAATAGTTCCAATATGTATTCTAAGTGGATTATATCGTGCGCATTTCAAAAGATATATTTTAATGAAGTTATGATTTTTATTATACCTTTTTTATTATTATTTCCTAAGATCGGTCTCTTTGATGTAGGTGTATTGATCCTATTTGTTTTTTCTCTTTTAAAAGGGGATAAAAAATTTAGAATTGACCCATTTGTTGTATCTATCTTACTGATTCTATCAATATCATTGTTATCTGCCATTTATAATGGCGGTATTATTACATCAGAATATGCATTAAAGCCAGTTCGTATTTTGTTACTTTATTTTTCTGTTACAGCATTAACCACCATTAATTATACTGATGTCGTCAAAGGTATAATGGTGGCTGTGTTGGTTAATTCAATAATGATGTATATTCAGTTTTTTTCTGAATTGCATGGATTACCTGTTTATTACAATCCAGAATTCATTGATAGATTTGACATGATTTATCGCCAGCCTGGTTTCTACTCTGGCTATCCTGAGCATTCAATAATAGCAGCATGTGCATTCATTCTATTATTTCGAGAGCATAAAAAATTATTTTATATATGTCTTGTTTTCACTATGCCTTCATTATTGTTATCAGGTAGAACGGGTATTTATGCATTATTAGTTGGGGTGGCTTTATATTTGTTTTTCCTATCATTTAGAAAGCCTAGATTGTTAATTTATTTGACCACTTTTTTAATTTCACTATATTTGATTCTATATTTTGTTAAACTGTTTGAAGGGTATTTTAATCCGCAAATAATATTTGCTGTAGAGCATATATTACTACCTATTCAGGGGGTGTTATCTGATTCAGGAAGGTTGGGTGATTATAGTACGGATGATCTTATAAATAATCATTATTTTCTTCCTGATGATTGGCACGGATTGTTGATAGGTAATTCTCTTCCTCCATTTGATGGAGGAGTGAAATCGGACGTTTCATTTATAAGAATAATATTTGGGAATGGTATTTTTTCACTGATTTTATATTTGTTTTGTTTTGCTTTTCTTGCTAGGAAATTATTTTTAAGCAATAAAATTGGAACTAGTGAGGCATTTATCATAGTGTTTATATTTCTAGTCTCCATATTTAAAGGTCCATTCCTTTTTTCTCGGATTGTTGGTGATGTTTTTATAATATTGTGTGTGTTGGCTAGATTACCTGATTCAAATGTACTATTAAATAAACAATTAAAAGTTGGTAGGCTATGAAATTAATTTTTGTTATTACTGGCCTCGGAATGGGGGGGGCTGAAACTCAGGTTTGTAGCCTAATTGATCGATTATCGGCTCATGGTCATGACATTTTTTTGCTCTCGTTAACAGGGGAAGGCATTAATAAACCCAAGAGCTCAACAGTAAAGCTAATTGAATTAAGGATGCATAAAACGCCATTGGGGGTTATACAGGCGTATTGGCAAGCCGTAAAATTTATTCGTAAATTTCAACCTGATGTGATGCATAGCCACATGGTACACGCCAATATTTTTTCCCGTTTGCTGTGTTTAACTTCTCCAATCCCTCGTCTGATTTGTACTGCGCACAGTAATAATGAGGGCGGAAAATTAAGAATGCTGGCTTATCGTTTAACAGATAAATTGTGCGATTTAACCACCAATGTTAGTCAAGAAGCGGTCGATACTTTTGTCGCGAAAAAAGCCACCAAACCAGAACGAATTGTTGCATTGCATAATGGTATTGATTTAGTTAAATTTTCATTTAAACCCATCGCTCGTAAGCGTTGTCGAGAAGAACTTGGGCTTAATGCTAATCAAACGTTGCTATTAGCGGTGGGGCGGTTTACGGAAGCCAAAGATTACCCCAATTTGTTGCGTGCTTTTGCCCAACTGGTCAAACGGCAGCCTAATGTTAAATTAGCCATTATAGGCAAGGGGGAATTATCTGCATCGATTGAGGCGTTAATTGAGCAGTTAGAGCTTAAGTCATATGTTGTCCTTTTGGGTCTGCGATTCGATATCGTGGATTGGATGTCAGCCGCAGATCTGTATGTAATGTCATCCGCTTGGGAGGGGATGCCTATGGTTTTGCTCGAAGCGATGGCAACCGAACGGGTGGTTATTGCTACGGATTGTGGTGGTGTTCGTGAAGTAGTGGGCGATTATGGCTATTTAGTTCCACCGCGCGATAGTGAAAAATTAGCCAATTCTATTGAGCAAGCCTTAGCACTTTCACCGCAAGAGCGGAGAACTCTTGGGGAAAATGCGCGAAAGTATGTTGAAAGCCGATATTCATTGTCTGTAGTTGCGGATAAGTGGCTGGAAATTTATCAGGGTTAATTTTTCTTATTTGTCAGTTGGATATTTAATTTATGAAATTAATTATGGTGGCGAATACTGCATGGTCAGTATTTAATTTTCGCCACTCTCTAATTAAAGAGTTATTGAGCTGTGGTGTGGAGCTCTATGTTATCGCCCCTGAGGATAAGTTTTCAGAAAAGCTGGCTGAAATGGGCTGTCAAGTGCTCGATTTACCTATGCAAGCAAAAGGGGTAAACCCTATTGCTGATTTCGGTTTAATGCTACGTTTATTGCGTCATTACCGCGAAATAAAACCCGATTTTATTATTCACTATACGATCAAGCCTAATATTTACGGATCTCTAGCTGCTAAATTAGTCGGTATTCCTTCTTTAGCGATTACCACTGGCCTAGGCTATACCTTCGTTAACCAAAATGTGGTTTCACAAGTAGCCCGTCAACTTTATAGGTTCGCCTTCCGTTACCCTAAAGAAGTGTGGTTTTTAAATGAGGATGATCGATGCGCCTTTTTAGGTCATCGTCTAATCGAGCCAAATAAAGCGGTATTGCTGCATGGCGAGGGGGTTAACCTTAACCACTTTGTACCGAGTAACAAACCACAACCTGATGAGAATATTCGCTTCCTACTGATAGCTCGTATGTTGCGAGATAAAGGTGTGTGTGAGTTTGTTGAGGCGGCGCGACAAATTCGTAAGCAGTACCCACAGGCTATTTTCCAATTGCTGGGTGATTGTGGTGTGCCTAACCCAAGTGTGATTGGGCGTGAGGAAATTGCCCAGTGGGAAAAGGAAGGGATAGTGGAGTATTTGGGCACAACAGATGATGTGCGCCCCATTATTGCTCAAGCGGATTGTTTAGTTTTACCTTCTTACCGTGAAGGTATTCCAAGAACCATGATTGAGTCGGCTGCGATGGCAAAACCTTTGATTGTGTCTGATGCACCAGGTTGTCGTGATGTAGTACTCGATGGTCAAACTGGCTATCTGTGTGAAGTGAAAAATACTCTTTCACTGGCGCAGCGTTGCGAGCAATTTTTAACACTCAGTGATTCAGAGAAACAGGCAATGGGTAAGGCTGGTCGTGCCTTTATGGAAGACAAGTTTGATGAGAAATGGGTCATCAAACAGTATTTTACAACACTCAAAAGATATGATGTATTGCCTGCTAATAATGAAGTTTTGATATAAAAATCTTGTTTTAAATAAAAAAGGTTCCTTACGGAACCTTTTTTATTCTAAGTGATTTTATTACCTTCCCATCCCAAACAAAACTGTCTTGACGGTCAACAACAAAACCTTCAATTCCATGCGCCAGTTCTGGTGCTTAATATAGTACACATCGTATTTATGTTTCCATACTGCATCTTCTACTGATGCACCGTAAGGGTACTTCACTTGAGCAAGCCCTGTAACTCCCGGTTTCACCGCATGGCGAAAACGGTAGTAGGGAATTTGCTTTTCAAGCTCATCAATAAATACTTCACGTTCTGGCCGTGGGCCAACCATCGACATTTCCCCTTTTAATACATTGATTAATTGAGGAAGCTCATCAATTCGTGTTTTACGAATGAATTTGCCCACTTTGGTCACTCGTGCATCATTTTTTGTTGCCCACTGTGCGCCATTTTTTTCTGCATCATTACGCATTGAGCGAAACTTAATCACTTCAAATTCTTTGTTGTATTGTCCTGTCCGTCGTTGTTTGAAAAAAATAGGACCGGGTGATTCTAGCTTAATGAGAAGTGCGGTGATGAGCCCAACAGGTATTGCGACAGTCGATAAGCTGAAAACAAAAAAGAGATCAATAAAACGTTTTTCTCGGCTATGTCTTTTGTTTGATAAAATAGAAAAGGCTTTTTGGTGCAAGAAGTAACCGCTGTGCAGTAGCTCTGTTTCTGTATAGCCTACTTTTCGGTCAAAATAGCTGACCAGTGGCTCAACCCATGCACCAAACTCGGTCGCAGCGATTAAAAATAGCTGTTGACGTTTAGACAAATTCGCACTTTTAAAATGACAAAGTGTTTTATTTTTAAAATCGACTAAGTTGTAGTTGTTTACTTGGTAGTGAATTGGATGTCGAGAGAGCACGGTGTGAATTTTGCACGCATCTTCGTCTGGACAATAAATGTACACTATCTCATTAGCCAAACTGTCAATCGTTTGATCTTGTCCATCGTAATCGCCTAATTCAGAGAGTTCAGCAACGGATTCACGGTGTTGTGTTGACTCATTAAAAATATCAGTCATAGCCTTAGTCTTTCTGGTTTATTAATTTAATAACCTAGCGCGATTATATTATCATTGATTTCTTATGCTTTCCTGCAAGGATATACCTACTTTGTAGGAATATTCCTATTTGGGCGGGCAGTATAGACTATTTTTCTGATATGTCATACCAATTACATTTATTATCCCCGGTATACCGATTCTTCTTATGTATATATATCCGAGTATTTGGTATTGAAAATTAATCAATATTGATGATTTTGAAATTAATGCAATCAATTTATAAGGATGGCATCGCGTTTTACAACAGTGAGTGATATTTTTTGTCGAGACATTAACCATGTTGTGTTGTTTATTTAACCGCTAAATATGCGAGCAAACATAAATTCAGGAGAAGAATATGGATATTATTCACCATGGTGGAAAAGAGACCGTCACGGGCTCTTGTCATGAGCTGAGGCTTGGGAAGAAAGGGGTTTTGGTTGATTGCGGCTTATTCCAAGGGCGTGATAGCCGACCAATGGCGATTGATTTTCCATTAACTCATCTGCAGGCGTTGTTGTTAACTCACTCGCATATTGATCACATCGGCCGTATACCTTGGTTATTAGCGGCTGGTTTTCATCAGCCTATTTATTGCACACCCGCTACCGCAGAATTACTCCCGTTAATGTTAGAAGATGGTTTAAAGCTTCAACTTGGCTTAGGGCAAACACAGCGTACAAGAATATTAGAAAGGCTCAATAAACAAATAAAGCCGGTGAATTATGGTGTGTGGCAGCGTATTTCTCGTGATTTAGACAATACTTATTTTCGCTTTACGCCTGCGGGCCATATTTTAGGGTCAGCGTTTATTGAAGTGAAACTGCCAAATAATGAAATTGTCCTGTTTTCAGGGGATTTAGGCCCCAGCAACACACCGTTATTGCCAGACCCAGTCTCTCCGCCTCGCGCCGATTATCTGCTGATTGAATCAACCTACGCGAACAAAACCCACGACAATGTGCAGCTGCGGGCGCAGCGCTTAAAGGCCATCATCAACCGTTCTTTGCAAGACGGTGGCACCATTTTAATTCCAGCATTCAGTGTGGGCCGAACACAAGAGCTGCTGTTTGATATTGAACAATTGATCTTCAGCGGTGAAATTGATGGCAATATTCCGATTATTTTAGATTCACCTATGGCGCAACAGGTGACGAAATCTTACCGAAAGTTTAAAAAATTGTGGGGAAAAGAGGCGAAAAAGCGTTTGGATGCACAAAGGCATCCGCTTGCGTTTGAACAGTGTATTACCGTTCAAGATTATCGAAGCCATCAAGCATTGGTCAACCGTTTAGCCTCAACAGGGGAAGCGGCGATTGTGGTGGCCGCGTCTGGCATGTGTGAAGGTGGCCGAGTGATGGCCTATTTAAAAGCGCTGTTGCCTGATAAAAGAACCGATGTGATCTTTGCGGGCTTCCAAGCACAAGGCACTCTGGGCCGAGCAATAGCGCAAGGCGATCACTCGGTGATGATCGATGGCGATGAGGTGCTTGTGAATGCACAGGTTCACAGTATGTCGGGCTATTCTGCCCATGCCGACCAAGCCGATTTGTTGCGCTTTATTGAGGGCATTGCGACTAAGCCTAAGCAAATTCATTTGATTCATGGAGAACCCACCACAAAGCAAGCTTTTGCGGTTACGTTGCGCAGTTTAGGTTATGAGGTGATAGATTGAGCGCAATGTTTTACCGTGTTAATTGCATTGTTAATAGCAGTAACTTACTTTTAATAGGTGTAAAAAATTTGTATTGATTAGCCGCTACACTACAACGCTTTGCGATTTCGCTTCCGTGTTGCTTAACCACAATATGGTGTAAGTGCAAAATGGTGTAAGTGCAAAGTTTGTGCTGCTGGCGATGCTTACAAAAAAACTAATCTATTTTCACCAATGGGGGTGAGTTGTGAATCTATCGTTAAAAGGTAAGTTGATAATGACAAGTTTGCTTGTTGTTATTGTGATGGCGGTGGTGTTGACGTTACTGTCGGCAAATTTATTGAAAGATGAAACGGAGAGTGGCATCAAGGAAAGGGTGCATGGTATCTCGAAATCGGCAACGAGTTCGATTACCCAATGGTTGGATGTTCGTAGCAAAGTTATTAGCGCGGTGATCCCTCACACGATGAAGGAAGATTCACTGCCTTTTTTACAGCAAGCTCAGCAAGGCGCACAGTTTGATTTACTCTATTTCGGCACTGAGCAAGGCACCATGCACCGTTCTATTCCGTCTCGAGGCGCAAATAACGCAAGCTATGATCCTCGGACAAGAGGATGGTATCAAGAAGCGAAAAATAGCTCTGGCCCGATACTGACGGCCGCCTATGCCGATGCGATCACGGGTGCTTTGATGGTGACGCTCGCTGAGCCGATTAAGAAAAACGGACAGTTTTGGGGCGTTATTGGTGCCGATGTGTTGATTGATCAACTGATTAAAGATGTCATTGCGATTGATGCAGGAGCAAAATCAAATGCTATGCTGGTCAACCGTGATACGGGGTTAATTATTGCCCACCGCAATAAAGATTTAATTCTCAAACCGTTAGCTTCTTATAGCCCTAACCTAACGCAGCAAGTCATCGACCGCTCAATGACTGAGAATAAAATACAAACTGTGATGGTTGGTGATGTTGAAAAATTATTATTCTTTACTGCCGTTCCTGAGACTGACTGGGTGCTCGGCATTGAGCTCGATAAAGAGGTGGAGTACACCAATATTGGCGCGCTCTTTATGCAATTAACTTCGATATCAGTCGCCATTACAATTTTGGTCGTGATCGTGTTTTCGGCATTGGTTGGGTTCTTACTGCGTGACTTGGGCCGAGTCTCCCAAGCATTGGCGGAAATTGCAGACGGTGATGCTGACCTTACGCAGCGCATTGAACCACGTTATCAAGATGAAGTAGGCGCACTGGCGAATAACTTTAATCAGTTCGTCGGTAATATGCACGGCATGATCAAGCGCTTCCATGAAGTGTCGCAAGGGTTAACACTGCAAGCAGAAAACACCGCAGCGCAAGCCCATGAGCGTACCCGACGCATTATGGTGCAACAAGATGAAATCAACATGGTGGCCACTGCGATTAACGAAATGGCAGCTGCAACGCAAGAGATTGCAGGCAATGCAGATAATACAGCGGCCACCTCTTTGGATACGGTGAAAATTTCTAACCACGGTGTTGAGCAGGTGAAAAATACTCAACAGTCGATCAGTGAGTTGTCGAAAGAGATGACGGTAGCCAAAGAAGTCATTGAGAACTTGAACCAGCACGCACAAAACATTAATACGATCTTGTCAGCGATTCAGGGCATTGCTGAGCAAACCAACTTACTGGCACTGAATGCGGCGATTGAAGCGGCAAGGGCGGGTGAGCAAGGGCGTGGATTCGCGGTGGTAGCGGATGAAGTTCGGGTACTCAGCCAACGGACGCACAGTTCGACACAAGAAATTCAACAGACGATTGAAACCTTGCAGAAAACCACGACTCAGGCCGTGAACATCATGACTGAGAGTAGCAAGCTTTCCGAAAGTAGCGTGGAAGATGCCAACGTGGCCGCGCAAAGCTTAGTGAAAATTGGTGAAGCGGTCGGTACGATCAGCGATATGGCAACCCAAATTGCAACCGCCGCAGAAGAACAGGCGTCAGTCACAGAGGAAATTACGCGTAATACCCAAGGTATACGCGACGTGTCTGATGAACTGGCAAAAGAAGCACAAGAAGCTTCCCAACAAGCTGAATTGCTTTCTAGCTTATCTAAAGAGCTTCAACAAGAAATTAACCGCTTTAAACTGTAACCCTTCTCGATCGCTTTATGCTCAAACCTCCCCCATTAGGGGGAGGAAACTCAGGTTTACCTTGCGAGTGCTTGAAAGTCACTCCCAGTTGGCGCTTGCGAAACGCGTAGGCCGAAGTCAGGAAGCACGGCGTAAATGTGGTCAAAAATATCCGATTGAATACCTTCATACTCGACCCACACGACCGTATTGGTGAAACAATAGATCTCCAGCGCGACGCCATCGTGCGTGGGGGCCAGTTGGCGCACCATTAATGTCATGCCTTGGTGAATTTGGGGATGGTTACGCAAGTAACGTTCTAGATAGGCACGAAAACTGCCAATGTTGGTTAAGCGGCGGCCATTGATGCGGCAGGCTAAATCGAGTTGGCTCATCTGATTATAGGCGTTGAGTTCTTGTTCTTTTTCGGCCAAGTAGGGCTCTAAAAGTTGTGCTTTGCGTAGGTAGCTTTGCTCTTCTGGCGTCAGAAAGTGAATGCTATTGGCATCAATTAATACGCTGCGTTTAATGCGTCGGCCGCCTGATTCTTGCATCCCTTTCCAGTTTTTAAACGAATCAGAGATCAAGGCATAAGTAGGAATCGTGGTGATGGTTTTATCCCAGTTTTGCACTTTGACTGTGGTCAGGCTAATGTCGATGACGTTACCGTCTGCGCCATATTTGGGCATTTCAAGCCAGTCACCGACGCTTAGCATTTGGTTCGCTGAAAGCTGAATCCCCGCCACTAATCCTAAAATCGGGTCTTTAAATACCAGCATGATGACCGCGGTCATCGCACCTAAACCGCTCAGCAGTAGCACTGGCGATTTGCCAATTAAAATCGACGTCGCAAACAGTGCGGCGATAACAAATGCGATGATTTTGATGCTTTGAATAATGCCTTTGAGCGGAATGTTACGGCTGGTTGCGCTGCGATAAAGTAGCGTTTCCACCACATTGAGCAGGGCGTAACTGCTTAATAAGCCAAATAGAATAATCCACAGTAAGGTTAATGTATGCAGCAGTTCGTAAGTCGCACTGGCGTGGCTAAGCCATAACTGAGTTTGAATTGAAATGACAATCCCTTGAATTAACAAGGCAAAGCGGCTGAAAAGCTTTTTGCTAAACAGAATGTTTTGTAAAACTTGTGCGTTGGTTGTGCGCCGCTGTAGCCATAGGCTCACCCCTCGGTGCAACACTAAATGGATAACGATAGAAATAAGCGCGATAAGCCCAAGTGCTTCAGCAATCGGCAGCAGTTGTTCTAAATTAATGTTCAGTGATTGTAGCCACGAAGTGATGGCTGAAGGCATGATTTGCTCCTTGTGTCAGTAGGCGATACCGTTCCTGTTTTACCGCATTAACCCGTGTTCGATGCGGCAGTGTATTCTCGACAGCAATGGCAAGTGGTTTGCGTGTCTATAGTAACATTGAGTTAGGGTTTCCCTAGGCTTAGTGCCGATTATTAACCGCTATTTGACCTAATAGCCTTTTTCAAAATCAATTCTGTTCTCAAGTTGAAACCCGTCTCGCCACAAGCCGTAATTACGGGTGAAAATCTCCACCACTTGTTCAGGAAAACTCACTGCTGCGATGTGCGGGGTAAGGCTAATGGCAGGGTGCGTCCAGAACGGGTGATCTTCGCTTAATGGCTCTTTTTCAAACACATCGAGGTAGGCGTGTTGAATGTGACCCTCTTCAATCAGTGCAATCAAATCACTCTCAACAAGGTTTTTACCGCGCCCGACATTAAACAGCAATGCATTGTGGCAATAGCTCAACGTACTTTGATTGAGCAAGCCTTTGGTGTGCGGCGTGTTGGGTAACGTACTGACCACAACCTCCGCGTGAGCGAGGGCAGTAGCAAGCTCGTTAATGTGATAGGTTTTATCAAAACCCCCGTTTTTGGCTGGGATGCCAGTGCGGTTGACGCCAATCACGTGTAGACCAAAGGCTTTGGCTACTTTCGCTAAATGGCTGCCAATCGAGCCTGTGCCGAGGATTACCATGGTTTTATCATTGATCGATTGATAAGGGTGGGTTTGCCACTGTTTGGCCGCTTGTTGCTGCGCGTAGCAAGCAAAGTGGCGAAAGTGTGCAATCAGGTTGCCCAGAACGTATTCAGCAATTTGCTGGCCGAAGATGCCTTTAACGTTGGTGAGATCATAATCTTGACGAAGTTGTGGCGACATTAAGATGTCGACGCCTGCATATTCCGAGTGCAACCATTCCAGTTGCGGAAAATCGTCCAAATACTTTGCCGCCAGTGGTGGCGCGGCCAGCAAAATGGTTGCTTCGCTGCGATCGTCAGTGATGGCTAAGCCGCTCAACTGCGCCTGTTCAATCGCTTGTCGATAAATATCGTTGTGTTCGGTCAGAATATAGAGTTTATGAGTGAAATTGTTCATCGGCTTTGCTTTTTTCCCTGTTGGTTATCAAGTACACTTCCGCTGTCTTTTTCTGCTGCGATTGAGTGATTATGCTACAAAACCCTCTGCAGGTTCGTCTTGAGAAATTTGAACCTTGGCAACAAATTACTTTTATGGCGTGTTTGTGTGAACGTATGTACCCGAACTATGCCATGTTTTGCGACAATACTGAATTTGCTCACACGCGAGTATATCGAGATATTCTCGACAGTGTTTGGGAATTGCTCACGGTAAAAAGTGCCAAAATCAATTTCGAGAACCAATTGGAGAAGTTGGAAGAGATCATTCCAAGCTCAGAAGATTTTGATGTTTACGCTGTGTACCCAGCAATTGATGCGTGTGTGGCTTTGTCTCACCTACTTCACGGCCTGCTTGATCGCGATTATCTGTATGAAAACATGCAAAAAATCAGTCAGGTGTCGGTGCTGACAGTGGCGCAGTTAGAAGAAGCGCAAACGGGCGAAGAGATCACCAACGACAATCAAAAACAAAATGAAGCGGTCTGCGCCGAATGGGATGTGCAATGGGCTATTTTCCGCCCTCTGCGTGAAGCCGTAGAGCGAGATATTGATTTGATTAAAGACCTACGCCAAGAGCTACGCGACGAAGGCGTGAGCAACATTGGCGTGAGTTTGTAGTACACCCCCTCCTAACCTCCCCCTAGAAGGGGGAGGGACTAAAAGCGCTCTCGTCTACCTTGAAGGGGAGAGACTAAAAGCATGTTCGTTTTGGGTGCTGAAATGTGCTGATTTCAGTGATCGCTTTTAAATTCCGTACATCTACCTAACTTTCCTCTAGAAGGGGAGGGACTAAAAGCACTCTCGTCTACCTTGAAGGGGAGAGGCTAAAAGCATGTTCGTTTTGGGTGCTGAAATGTGCTGATTTCAGTGATCGCTTTTAAATTCCGTACATCTACCTAACTTTCCTCTAGAAGGGGAGGGACTAAAAGCGCTCTCGTCTACCTTAAAGGGGAGAGACTAAAAACATGTTCGTTTTGGGTGCTGAAATGTGCTGATTTCAGTGATCGCTTTTAAATTCCGTACATCTACCTAACTTTCCTCTAGAAGGGGGGGCTAAAAGCGGCCTCGTCTCCCTTGAAGGGGTGAGACTAAAAGCATGTTCGTTTTGGGTGCTGAAATGTGCTGATTTCAGTGATTGCTTTTAAATTCTGTACACCCCCTCCTAACCTCCCCCTAAAAGGGTGAGGGACTAAAAGCGTTCGTTTCGGTGCCGAAAAGTGCTGATTACAGTGATCGCTTTTAAATTCCCTCCCCTTTGAGGGGAGGGTTAGGGTGGGGTGTTTAAGTAGCGACAAATATCCTCAACAACATCATCAAGTTGTATTCGTACTTCCTCGTTTGTATACCGTAAAACACGAATGCCAAATTGCTCTAGATAATCAGTTCTTGCTTGGTCGTAGATATAAGAAGACTCGCTGAAATGAGAGTCACCATCGATTTCAATCACCAGCCGATGACTTGGCGCATAAAAATCCACGATATAAGGACCAATACCAAACTGACGGCGAAATTTAGTGCCTAGTTGTTGGCATCGTAACTTTGCCCACACACTTTGTTCTGATGCTGTAGCGTTAGTACGCAATGTTCTACGCCGCATTTTTGTCGATTTAGGATTAGATTCCATTCTATTTCCTTTATTTTCTATTACTCATCCCTGTTTTCAATGACGCCGTGTGTTTTCTTCCAACGTTCCCAGCGTTGGTAAGCGAGCTGCTGCATGTCGGTGGTTTTATCAGCTTCATCAATGATCTCTTCACCCAGTAGGTATTCAAAAATATCCTCTAAGGTCAGAATGCCTTGTACTGTGCCGTATTCATCAACGATTAACGCCAATTGCAGCCGTTTTTGCATCATTTGTTCGAACGCTTTTAATAGGCTCATTTTGTTGAGCAGCGCATGAAGCGGCCTCATGACTTCTTCTAAACGTTTACTGCCTTGGCCCTTTTGTTGCAGTTTAAATAGCTCTAAGCGATGCACAAAACCGATGATGTCCTCTTTGCTGTCGCCATAAATAAGTGGACGCGAAAAGGGCGTATCTCTATGTTGCACGAGAAACTCGTCGATAGTGAGTTGCGCGCTGGCGCGAAACAAAACCGGGCGCGGTGTCATCACTTGAGTCACTGGGACGTGTTGGATAGCCAACAAGTTATTGAGTATTTTTGATTCGCCATCGGCAAACTCACCGCTTTCATTGGCCAGCATGGCCATCGCGGAGAGTTCATCACGCATTTTGGGCGCTTCATGGTGACGCGCTAAGCGTTTGGTGATCTGCTCTGAAAACCAGACAAAAGGTGTCAGTGCCCACACCATCCAGCGTAAAACTACCGCAGAAGCTGGCGCAAGTTGACGCCAATAGGTCGCACCAATGGTTTTCGGTACGATTTCCGACAACACCAAAATGCCTAGAGTTAGCACCGCAGAAAATACGCCGAGCCATTCGCTACCAAATACGACCGCCGCTTGTGCGCCTGCGCTGGCGGCACCGATGGTGTGAGCAATGGTGTTGAGCGTGAGAATCGATGCCAAGGGACGGTCAATGTCCGCTTTGAGCTTGCTTAATTTATCAGCTGAAGGATGAGCATTTTGGCGCAACTGAGCAAGGTAGCTTGGTGTGATGCTTAGTAGCACAGCTTCAAGAACCGAACAGATAAAAGAGACACCGATGGCAACGGCAATATAAACCGTAAGCAAAAACATGATTGTTCCTTAGTTTTAATCTATACCAAATCAATACTGCGTTGAGTTTGCCTCATACCAATATACCCTTCCCACTTGAAGCTGCAGCGGTGTTGGCTACGTTCGCTCACCCCAATCACATAGTTTATCTATGCTCATGGGGATGAACTTACTTGCCGCCTACCTGCAACTTCAAGTTGTTTGGGTATAGACCGTTGGCGTATGTGGCATTTGCTCTGCCTGGGCAGGATTGCACTTATATATTAGGTCGCTTAAGTGACCTGAAATATCAGGTATCCAAGCATAAGTACGCTATAAATAAGGGCTTACAGCATCAAAAACAAGCGGATATTCTTTGTCAATCAGTAACAAATTGTGAGTTATTGCTCATATTGTGGTTAAAAGTGCGGCATAGAGACAAAAGATCAGCGACAAACCTTTGCCAGACGGGGGCTTTATGTTTTAGAGTGAGGTCAATTCGATAACACATGAGAAGGGAAACCTAATGAACAAGACCCAATTAATCGACTTTATCGCTGAAAAAGCAGACTTATCTAAAGCACAAGCAAAAGCTGCTCTTGAAGCGACTTTAGGCGCAGTTGAAGGAGCTCTCAAAGAGGGTGACCAAGTTCAACTAATTGGTTTTGGTACATTCAAAGTAAACCACCGTGCAGCGCGTACTGGCCGTAACCCTAAAACAGGTGCTGAGATTCAAATCGCAGCAGCTAACGTTCCAGCATTTGTAGCCGGTAAAGCACTGAAAGATTCAGTGAAATAATTTATACTACGCCGAGATACCCTCTCGGCGTAGATTTCTCCCATGAAAAAAATTCTTTTATCCATTCTATTTCCCCTAGTCTTAGTGGGATGCTCTTCCTCTAGCCATACGCCTAGTCTCGAACAATATTCCAATTATACCAGTGGGCAAACCATGGGTGATGCCACCAGTTTTTATTGGTATATCGAGCGTTCAGCCTCTCCAAACAGCGCCGCCGATTATGTCGCATCGGGTGATTATGGTTGGTATAAAACTAATTATCGCTGGGATGAAGGGACATTAAGAGAGCTCAAGCGCGAAGGTGAGCAGCTACAAAAGAAATCGCTCGTGCCTTATTCGGTTCACTTACGTTTTAATGACGCTGGCGAGGCCATTTATCAACAATACCGTGTCGATGGAAAAATACTGCCACTCGATGAAGAACAGCTTTCCCATTACCTGCAACAAGCACAATACCTGATCTCAGAAACCAAAAATAAAGACAACCAAGGGTTAGAACTGATTCAAGGGGTGTGGGATGGCGAAGTGTTTGAAACCTGCACGGGTCATGAATACACGCAGATGGAATTTAACCAAACGCTGCCCAGTTTTGTGGTCAGTCGTTTAGCATCATTGGATAACTACATCGCATTTTTAGGTAAAATCCGCAATAACCGTGTCTATATCGAAGAGCTATTAATGCTTGCTGATGAGAATCATGGCTGTGTCGACAAACCGCAATTGTTGAAGTGATGATTAAGTTCATCTCGAAGTGGGTTTAGCACCAAGCCAATACAGAAGTATGAACATGAAGTATAAAAATAAGGCGCTCAATGAGCGCCTTATTGGATCATAACCTAGCTTTGTCGTTGTTATTTTGTTGTCTGTTGTTCACGAGCTATCGCGCGGTAGCCAATATCGCTGCGATAGAACATGCCATTCCAGTTGACCAGTTTGGCTAATTGGTAAGCGCGCTGCTGCGCTTGTGAAACCGTGTTACCAAGTGCGGTTGCGCATAACACGCGACCACCGTTGGTGACGACTTCTCCAGCTTGGTCGCTTGTGCCTGCGTGGAAGATTTTCTCACCCGCGACTTCTTGCGTTGGTAAGCCAGAAATGACATCCCCTTTCGCGTAGTCGGCAGGGTAACCGCCAGCGGCCAAAACAATACCGATAGAAGCGCGTGGGTCCCATTTTGACTCCACTTGATCAAGTTTGCCTTCTAGAGCGGCAAAGCAGAGTTCGACCAAATCTGATTGCATCCGCATCATGATCGGTTGAGTTTCAGGATCACCAAAGCGGCAGTTGTACTCAATTACTTTCGGTGTGCCTTGCGCGTCAATCATTAGCCCAGCGTACAGAAAACCTGTGTAAGGGTTGCCTTCTGCCGCCATACCGCGCACCGTTGGATAGATCACTTCTTGCATCACGCGCTCATGGATCTCGGGCGTGACCACCGGAGCTGGCGAGTAAGCACCCATACCGCCAGTATTGGGGCCAGTGTCTTTATCGCCGACGCGTTTATGATCTTGGCTGGTGGCCATAGGCAGCACGTTTTCACCATCGACCATGACAATGAAGCTCGCTTCTTCTCCATCTAAGAACTCTTCAATCACCACGCGGCTGCCTGCATGACCAAAGGCATTGCCTGCGAGCATGTCTTGAATCGCGTCTTCGGCCTCTTGTAGCGTCATCGCCACAATGACCCCTTTGCCAGCGGCAAGGCCATCAGCTTTGACCACAATCGGCGCACCCTGCTGGCGGACGTATGCCAAAGCAGGTTCAATTTCTGTGAAATTAGCGTAAGCCGCCGTTGGAATATGATGACGAGCTAAGAAATTTTTGGTGAAGGCTTTTGAGCCTTCGAGCTGTGCTGCCGCTTGCGTCGGGCCAAAGATGGGTAAATCCGCCTTACGGAAAGCATCCACCACGCCAAGCACTAAGGGTGTTTCTGGGCCAACAATGGTCAGCTCAATACGTTTTTCTTGAGCAAAAGCGACCAAACCAGCAATGTCTTCCACTGCAATGTTGACGTTCTCAAGTTTAGGCTCAAGCGCTGTGCCCGCATTACCCGGAGCAACAAAGACAGTTTTAACATTTGGGTTTTGAGCGACTTTCCAACCCAGAGCGTGCTCACGACCGCCAGCACCTATAATCAGAATGTTCATCTATGAGTATCCTTTAACGTATAGAGTTTGTTTGTTGCCATTTACCCCCTCCTAACCTCCCCCTTAAAGGGGGAGGAACTTAGATGACAATATCTCCCCTTGAAGGGAAGGAACTTGGAGAGCAATACCTCTTCCTAAAAGTTAGGTGAGGTCACTTCGTTCTATTCTCCCTCCCCTAAAAGGGAAGTAAGGTCACTTGGTTTCTATTCCCTCCCCTTCTAGGGGAGGGCTAGGGTGGGGTAAGGTTTTTAGTGACGGAAGTGACGCATACCAGTAAAGATCATCGCCATGCCGTGTTCATCGGCGGCGGCAATCACTTCGTCATCACGCATCGAACCGCCCGGTTGAATCACACACTTGATGCCCGCTTGCGCTGCGGCATCAATGCCGTCACGGAACGGGAAGAAGGCATCAGAAGCCATCACACATCCTTCGACTTGCAAGCCTTCATCGGCCGCTTTAATGCCCGCAATTTTGGCTGAATAAACGCGGCTCATTTGGCCTGCGCCCACGCCAACAGTCATGTCACCTTTTGAGTAAACAATCGCGTTTGATTTGACGTATTTAGCTACTTTCCAGCAGAAAAGAGCATCTTTGATCTCTTCTTCACTCGGCTGGCGCTTGGTTACGATTTTGAGATCATCAAGGCTAACCATGCCTTGATCGCGATCTTGCACTAGCAAGCCACCATTGACGCGTTTCACGTCAAAGCCCGTGGTTTTCGCTGACCACTCACCGCACTCAAGCAGGCGCACGTTTTTCTTCGCCGCAACCACTTCAATCGCTTCCGCTGAAACGGTTGGTGCGATGATCACTTCAACAAACTGGCGCTCAACAATCGCCGCTGCGGTTTGTGCGTCTAGCTCGCGGTTGAACGCGATGATGCCACCAAAGGCAGACGTTGGGTCGGTTTGGTAAGCGCGGTTGTAAGCTTGAAGAATATCGCTGCCCAAGGCAACGCCACATGGGTTGGCGTGTTTGACAATCACACACGCTGGCTCAGAGAACTCTTTCACACACTCAAGAGCGGCGTCGGTATCGGCGATGTTGTTGTAAGAGAGCGCTTTACCTTGGAGTTGGCGTGCAGTAGAGACTGACGCTTCCTCTGGGTTGGCTTCAACATAGAAAGCGGCCGCTTGGTGACTGTTCTCACCGTAACGCATGTCTTGTTTTTTCAGGAATTGTTGGTTGAAGGTGCGCGGGAATTTGCTCTCTTCATCACCTTCTTTGTTCTCTCCATAGGATGGAACCATAGTGCCGAAGTAGTTGGCGATCATGCCATCGTAAGCAGCGGTGTGTTCAAAAGCGGCAATCGCAAGGTCAAAACGTGTTTCGAGTGTTAGCGAATTGTCGTTCGCATCCATCTCGGCAATGACACGGTCGTAGTCATGTGCATTCACCACTATGGTCACATCTTTGTGGTTTTTCGCCGCAGAACGCACCATAGTTGGTCCACCAATGTCGATATTTTCTACCGCATCAGCTAGGGTACAACCTGCTTTAGCAACGGTTTCGGCAAACGGGTAAAGGTTGACGACCACCATATCAATCGGCTTAATACCGTGTTGTTGCATGATGTCGTCATCTTGACCGCGGCGGCCCAGCACGCCACCGTGTACTTTCGGGTGCAATGTTTTTACGCGACCGTCCATCATCTCAGGAAAACCGGTGTAGTCAGAAACTTCTGTAACAGCAATACCTTGGTCTGCTAATAAGCGAGCGGTGCCACCAGTAGAAAGAATATCGACACCGCGCTTCGCGAGAGCTTGAGCGAACTCAACAATGCCGGTTTTGTCTGATACGCTGATCAATGCGCGGTGAATAGGACGAGCGTTATTCATGCTTCGGTCTTCCTCAAATCATGGAGTTAATGGGAAATTTGATGGCGCACATTCTAACCAAACAATCATCAAAAAGCTCGCGCAATCGTTTGGCATCGCAAAATTTTTTATAAAAACGGCGATATTGGGTATCAAACGTAATAAAAACGTTAAAGGAGAATGAGATGTTTCAAATTGGAGAACTTGCCAAACGCTGTAAAGTTTCAACCGATACGCTGCGTTTTTATGAAAAAAATGCGCTAATAAAACCGGCGGGGCGCAGTGAGTCTGGTTATCGTTTATACAATCAAAAAAATCAGCAGCAGGTGAGTTTTATTCTCAAAGCCAAAGAGCTAGGGCTCAGTTTGGATGAGATCAAAGAGTTACTGGAAATAAAGCTGGAAGCGACCGAACACAGCTGTGCAGAAGTGAAATCGATCACCAGCGCTAAGCTGGTGGTGATTGATCAAAAAATCGCCGAGTTAACGGCGATTCGTCAAGCGCTAAAAAAAATCAACGATGCGTGCTGCGGTCATATAGACGACAACGCCAGCCACTGCTCAATTTTAGCGGCATTGGAGTGATCTCATCAGCCGATAAGGCGTGAGTTGCTCACACTTTAAAATGGCTAATGCTCTGTTTCAGTTGTTGGCCACTGTCTGAGAGATATTGACTGGCTGTCGACACTTGATCGGCTTGGGCTGCAGCTTGGGAGCTGTGCTCGGCAATATGAGTCAGATTGCGATTAATCTCTTCTGTAGCGGTGGTTTGCTGGGCGCTTGCCTCAGCAATATGTTCATTGAGTGAGAGAATCTGTTTTACTTGCTCGTCGATCTCATTTAGCACTTGCTGCGCTAAAACAGCTTGTTGCTGTGTGGCGGTTGATTGTTGCTGCGTTTGAGCCATAAATTCTCCCAGCTCTTTTGCGCGAGCCTGTAATCTATTGATTATCTGCTCTATCTCGTTGGTGCTGGTTTGAGTACGCGTTGCCAGCGCCCGTACTTCATCCGCGACGACCGCAAAGCCTCGCCCTTGTTCACCAGCACGTGCTGCTTCAATCGCCGCATTCAGGGCCAATAAGTTGGTTTGTTCAGCTATCCCTTGGATGACCGCCAGTATCGCTCCGACATCTTGTGTCTCTTTGGCGAGGTTTTTAGTGGTGGTGTCAGTGGTGGTAAGTAATGCAGACAAGGAGTCCATAAAATCAGAAGCTTTGCCAATCACCGAGCTGCCTTCTTTGCCTTTGCTGCTGGCCGTATGCGCGGCTTTCGCGGCACTACTCGCCGCATTAGCCACTTCTTGATTGCTCGCATGCAGTTCGTTCATCGCTGATGCGACTGTATCGACGGATTGCTGCTGCTCTAAGGCTTTGATTGAGGCATGTTGTGAGAGTTGAGTAAGCTCATTTGCCGAGTGGTTAACATTGTCGGTGAGCGGTGTGATATTGGTAATGGTATGACGAATCTTCTCTGTGAACTCATTGAAGGCTTGCGCTATGTGTGACAGCTCATCACTACCTTGCACCGAGAGCTGTTTGGTTAAATCACCGTCGCCTTTGGCGATTTCTTCGAGTGCCCGTTTGGTTTCTTCACACGGTTTAGTGATGCTATTTCCTATCACTACTGAAAGAATCAGCATCACAATAATAACGAGGCTAAGAATGAGCAATATCGATTGTAGGCGTTGCCAAATCAACGCATTGACATCGTCGATGTAGACTCCAGAACCGAGGATCCAACCCCAAGGTTTAAATAATTTTACATAAGAGATTTTACCCACATCGACGCTAGAACCTGGTTTGGGCCACATATAGTCGACAAAGCCTTCACCCTGCTGTTTAGCGACTTTAGTAAATTCTACAAACAGTTTTTTTCCGGTCGGGTCGGCGGCATTGGAGAGATCTTTGCCGTCCAATTGGGGCTTCATTGGGTGCATGATCATACTTGGCTGAAGGTCGTTGATCCAAAAATAATCATCAGCCTCGTAGCGCAGTTTCGCGATGGCTTGTTTGGCTTGAGTCTGTGCTTGCTGCTCGGACAAGGTGCCATCGATTTGTAATTGGTGGAAGTAACTTAATACGCCGTATCCTGTTTCGACGATGTGGCGAGTTTTTGTCTGTTTTGATTGCATTAAATCGTGTTGATAACTATTGAGCATGGAGACAAATGGGATCAACAGTAGCAGTGTGGTGACCGTGGTCAGCAGGTATAAACGCGTTCTAATTTTGGTCTGGCGCAAGTTCAGTAAGCTCATTGACGTCACTCCTTGTCAATCTTCCGAGTGGTTTTATCATTATAGGCCCATTTGACTTGGTGTTTAGATTGTTGCGTCGCCGAGCTCATCTTAGTCACTCCGTTTTTGGGGGGATAAAGCCTTACTCATTGTATGCACTGTTCACGACAAGTGATTTGGGGATCGGTCGGTAAATTTCCATCACATGCACAATGTAACCAGTTTGTTGCGGTCGCGTAAATGCGACAACAGAAGAAGAGAGAGCCCGCTCAAACAATCAGATCTCTTTATTGAATTAATGCAAAGTAAAGCAGCCCGTTGATATTTTAGTTATCCGTTGGGTGAAAATGAAAAAACCGAGCGCAGAGGCTCGGTTTTAAAAGCGATGGTATCTAGTTGCTAGATTTGTGCAGTAGCTAGATTAGTTCATGCCGTATTTTTTTAGCTTCTTACGAAGAGTGCCGCGGTTGATGCCCATCATGGTTGCTGCGCGAGTTTGGTTACCGCGAGTGTACTGCATGATGGTGTCGAGTAGTGGCTGTTCAACTTCAGCAAGAACTAACTCGTATAGTTCTGTCACTTCTTGGCCGTTTAACTGCGCAAGGTAGTTTTTAAGAGATGCTTTAACTGAATCACGTAGTGGCTTTTGCGTGATTTGATCTTGTGAAGTTACGGTTGTTACTGTGAAAGCTTCTGAAGTCAGGTTTTGTTCGAACATATGCGGTCTAGCTCTTCTCTTAATTATGATGCAACGTTATCAAAATAACCTTCGAGCGCGTCAATTTGCAGCGGTGCTGCGTCAATAGCGTTGAAGGTACGGCGAAACTCACTTGCTTGTTCATGTTCTTTCAGATACCAACCCACATGCTTACGAGCGATGCGAGGGCCTAAATACTCACCATAGAAACTGTGGAGAGCCTGTACATGACCAAGCATAATATCTTTCACTTCCGCAGCCGGAAGTTCAGACATCGTGGTGCCGTTTTCCAAATAGTGTTGGATTTCTTGGAAAATCCACGGGCGACCTTGGGCAGGGCGTCCAATCATTAAAGCGTCAGCGCCGGTGTAATCCAGCACGTATTTCGCCTTCTCTGGGCTATCGATATCACCGTTAGCAATAACCGGAATAGAGATGGCGTTTTTCACCGCTTTAATGCTGTCGTATTCGGCCTCGCCTTTGTACATACATGCTTTGGTTCTGCCATGCAGGGCTAAAGCTTGTATGCCGCAGTCTTCGGCTAATTTAGCGATGTAGACACAGTTTTTGTTGTCTGTGTCCCAGCCAGTACGGGTCTTTAATGTCACTGGGACATCAACGGCGTTCACCACCGCTTTCAAGATCTGTTCAATCGTCTCCGGAAATTGGAGTAAGGCTGAACCCGCCAGCTTTTTATTCACCTTTTTTGCTGGGCAACCCATGTTGATGTCGATGATCTGAGCACCGTTCTCAACACTAAATTGGGCTGCATCGGCCATAAGCTGTGGGTCGGCTCCCGCAATTTGTACCGAGCGAATGCCCGATTCGCCCTCATGTACCATACGTTGCATCGACTTTGACGTATTCCATAGAGCAGGATTAGAGGACATCATTTCACTGACGGCCATGCCTGCTCCATAGCGAAGACACAACTCTCGAAATGGTCTGTCAGTTACTCCTGCCATAGGGGCAACGATAAGATTGTTCTTAAGTTGATAGTTTCCGATTTTCAAAACGTCATCACAGTTCTGTACCAGCAAGGGCGCGCATTTTACGCATTTTTTTACTGCGTGAAAAGACTAATATTTGAGCATTTACAATTTGTTTTAGTAAATCGTATAAAATACAGTCTATTAGCACGCAAAGTCTTATCTAGCCTTGCTTGCGACCCGAGATGCGGCACCACTCATTGAGCTCAATTATCGGGTCAATGTGAAGCTCGTCACGATAATGGTTGGCAACTTCTTCGGCTTGAGTGTCCAAAACACCGGACATCGCAAGTTGGCCATTGGGCTTAAGTAACCCTTTGATCACACCATTCAGGTCACGCAGTGGGCCGGCCAAAATATTGGCCACAACTACGTCAGCGATTAAGCCTTCAGGTTGGTCTTGTGGCAAATACACTTCAAGTTGGTCAGCTACGCCATTGCGTCCTGCGTTGTCGTTAGAGGCAAGCAGTGCTTGTGGGTCGATATCAATACCGACGACTTTGGCTGCGCCCAATTTGATCGCCGCAATGGCTAAGATGCCTGAACCACAACCAAAATCGATGACGGTTTTACCTGTCAGATCGAGCCCTTCGAGCCACTCTAAACATAATGCGGTCGTCGGGTGAGTGCCTGTACCGAATGCAAGGCCCGGGTCGAGCATTACGTTGACAGCGTCAGGTTCTGGGATTTCACGCCAGCTTGGGCAAATCCACAAACGTTGACCAAATTTCATCGGGTGGAAGTTGTCCATCCATTCACGTTCCCAGTCTTTATCTTCAAGCTGTTCAACTTTGTAGGCGAAGTCATCACTCAGCAGCTTGCTTGAGCGAATTTGGTCAATGATCCATGCGCTATCGGCTTCGGCATCATACAGCGCCAGCACGTCGGTATCGCCCCAAAGGCGAGTTTCGCCCGGAAGCGGTTCAAAAACAGGGGTGTCGTGAGCATCAAGAAAAGTGACGGATACTGCGCCCGTCTCTTCCATCAGCATGTCGCCAATTGGCTCGGCATTGGCGTTAGTTGCGTTCAGTTTAATTTGAATCCAAGGCATGTCAGTTGCTCTGTTATGTCGTCAGTTGGCGCAGAGTTTAGCAGAAACTGACTCGGCTGCCGAAAACAAAAATGCTCACCGAAGTGAGCATTTGGTCTCTCGCGACGCGAAAATTAGTGCTGTAAACCCAATTTCTTCTCAAGGTAGTGGATGTTCGCTCCACCGTGTTGGAAGTTCTCATCTTGCATGATTGATTGCTGCAAGGTGATATTGGTTTTAATGCCATCGACGATCATTTCGTTTAACGCATTTTTCATGCGCGCAATCGCCACGTCACGGTTTTCACCGTAAGTGATGAGCTTGCCGATCATTGAATCGTAATGTGGCGGCACTGTGTAGCCAGCATAAATGTGCGATTCCCAACGAACGCCCATACCGCCCGGCGCGTGAAAACGTTCAATTTTGCCCGGTGAAGGGAGGAAACGAACCGGATCTTCCGCGTTGATACGGCATTCAATTGCATGGCCACGGATCTTGATGTCATCTTGGGTAAACGACAGTGGTTGACCTGCGGCGACGCGAAGCTGTTCTTTGATGAGGTCAACGCCAGTGACCATTTCAGTGACTGGGTGCTCAACTTGAATACGCGTGTTCATCTCAATGAAGTAGAACTCGCCGTTTTCGTATAGGAACTCAAACGTACCGGCACCACGATAGCCAATTTCGAGACAAGCGCGTGTACAACGTTCACCAATGTATTTACGCATCTCTTCGGTAATACCTGGTGCTGGAGCTTCTTCAACCACTTTTTGGTGACGACGCTGCATTGAGCAGTCACGTTCACCAAGGTGAATTGCGCCACCTTGACCATCCGCAATAATTTGTACTTCAACGTGACGTGGGTTTTCTAGGAATTTTTCCATGTAAACCATGTCATTGTTGAATGCTGCTTTGGCTTCGGCACGCGTCATTGCGATCGCTTGGGTCAGTTCATTTTCGCTACGGACCACGCGCATACCACGACCGCCGCCGCCACCAGAAGCTTTGATGATCACAGGGTAGCCAATGCGTTTCGCATGAGCTTTGTTTTTGACTTCATCGCCATCCAGTGGGCCGTCAGAACCCGGCACACAAGGAACGCCCGCTTTTTTCATTGCGCTGATGGCTGACACTTTGTCACCCATCATGCGAATGGTATCGGCTTTCGGGCCAACAAAAATGAAGCCTGAACGCTCGACTTGTTCAGCAAAGTCGGCGTTTTCAGAAAGAAAACCGTAACCGGGGTGAATTGCTACGGCGCCAGTTACTTCTGCTGCAGAAATAATGCGTGGAATGTTTAAGTAGCTGTCAATACCACGTGCTGGGCCAATACAGATGGTTTCGTCGGCCAGCAGTACGTGTTTTAAATCACGATCGGCAGTTGAGTGCACGGCAACAGTTTTGATGCCAAGCTCTTTACATGCGCGCAGAATACGAAGTGCAATTTCACCTCGATTCGCGATGACTAATTTATCTAACATAAAACAAACCTCGATTATTCGATAACAACAAGCGGTTGGTCGAATTCAACGGTCTGGCCGTCTTCAAGTAGGATTGCAGTAACGATACCTGCTTTATCGGCTTCGATTTGGTTCATCATTTTCATCGCTTCAACGATGCATAGTGTGTCACCGACTGAAACACTTTGACCGACTTCGATGAACGCTTTTGAATCTGGACTTGGTGAGCGGTAGAAAGTACCGACCATTGGCGAAAGTACTTGGTGACCTTTTGGCGCTACAGGCGCGGCGGCTTCAGCCGTTGGCGCAGGGGCAGCGACTGGCGCGGCTTGTTGTGCTGGCGCTGGTGCAGCGTAATGCATCTGAGCCATCTGTACTGGCGCAGTGTTACGACTGATGCGTACCGATTCTTCACCTTCAGAGATTTCTAGTTCAGAAATGCCAGATTCTTCTACCAGTTCGATAAGCTTCTTGATTTTACGAATATCCATCTTTTCTTTCTCTTTATCTTGTGAATACGTCAGCCCTTAAGGTTGGGCCGTAGAGTGTTTGTTTGTCGTTGATCGTATGTGGGTTATTTTGCCTGTAGCGCTTTTATGGCAGCTGCAAGAGCAAATTCATAACCTTGTGCACCTAACCCGCAAATCACCCCTTGCGCCTTATCCGACAGATAGGAGTGGTGGCGAAAAGGTTCACGTGCGTGAACGTTGGATAGATGCACTTCAATAAATGGGATGGCGACACCCAATAACGCATCGCGCAGTGCTACACTGGTGTGCGTCAATGCGGCGGGATTAATGATGATGAAGTCGACCTTGCCGTAAGCGGCATGGATGGCTTCGATCAGCTCATATTCGCGGTTCGATTGAAGATGTTCTAACTCAATATCTGCTTTTTGCGCTTGTTCGCGTAATGTCTCGACAATGTGCGCTAAGGTGTCAGAACCATAATGTGCAGGTTCACGTAGCCCTAACAGGTTAAGATTTGGCCCATTTAAGACCAGAATGCGAGATTTAGCAGTCATTGTGTCGACATCTCCCTATATCGTGAAACGAATATTAATATTCCCATATTATTCTTAGGTCAGAGTGAATTTTTCGTCAAAAATTCCCTGAATTTAAGAAATTGCCCAAGATTATAGCTAATTCAGCGCAAATGGCAGCAATTTACTGGTCTTATCAGATAGTTTACTCATTTAATTCTGCAACCGAGTTAACAGAATGAGAAGAACTGAGAGGGAAAGAAAAAGCCGCCACAAGTGTGACGGCTTAATCATCTCAATGCCTCGCGGCAGGTAGAATCGTTAGCGTTAAGACAATTCTGCTTTTTCGGCGATCAATTTATCCACTACGCTAGGATCGGCCAGTGTTGAGGTATCACCCAAGTTGCTGGTGTCGCCGGTGGCGATTTTACGCAAAATACGACGCATGATTTTGCCAGAACGGGTTTTGGGCAGTGAATCGGTCCAGTGGAGTACATCGGGCGTTGCTATAGGGCCAATCTCTTTTCGTACCCAATCTTTGACCTCTTTGTGCAACTCGGCACTGGGGTAAACGCCATCATTTAAGGTGATGTAAGCATAAATGGCTTGGCCTTTAATATCGTGTGGCACGCCGACAATTGCCGCTTCTGCAATTTTATCAAAAGCAACCAAAGCTGATTCAATTTCCGCGGTGCCCATGCGGTGGCCTGAAACGTTTAACACGTCATCCACGCGGCCCGTTATCCAGTAGTAGCCATCCTCATCGCGGCGTGCGCCATCACTGGTGAAATACATGCCTTTGAAGGTTGAAAAATAGGTTTGTTCAAAACGGTCATGATCGCCATAAACGGTGCGCATTTGGCCCGGCCATGAATCTAAAATAACCAAGTTACCTTCGGCAACCCCTTCAATGATGTTGCCCATGTTATCGACCAAGGCTGGTTGCACGCCAAAGAATGGCCGTGTGGCCGAACCCGGTTTAAGTGCCGTCGCGCCCGGCAGTGGCGTAATTAAAATGCCACCCGTTTCGGTTTGCCACCATGTATCGACAATCGGTGATTTTTCGTTACCGATGGTTTTGTAGTACCACTCCCACGCTTCTGGGTTAATTGGTTCTCCCACCGAACCCATAATGCGCAAACTGGCGCGTGACGTCTCTTTGACGGCTTCATTGCCTTTCGCCATCAAGGCGCGAATAGCGGTCGGCGCAGTGTAAAGAATGTTAACTTGGTGTTTATCCACCACTTGACTCATGCGGTTGGTGTCTGGGTAGTTGGGAACCCCTTCAAACAGAACGGTTTTTGCACCATTGGCCAAAGGACCGTAAACCAAGTAGGTGTGGCCAGTGATCCAGCCCACATCGGCGGTACACCAAAACACTTCGCCCGGCTGATAGTCAAACACATATTTGAAGGTCATCGCCGCGTAAACAAGGTAGCCACCGGTTGTGTGCAGCACACCTTTGGGTTTACCCGTTGAACCAGAGGTGTAGAGGATGAAGAGGGGATCTTCCGCTTTCATGGCTTCGGCTGGGCAGTGGTCGGAAGCTTTTGCGGTTGCTTCATGCCACCACACATCACGATGTTCGTGCCAGTCAATTTGGCCACCAGTGCGTTTAAAGACGATCACTTTGCTGATGTTTTTCACTTCAGGGTGGGTCAAGGCTTCATCGACGTTTTTCTTCAAGGGCACAGCGCGACCGCCACGTACACCTTCGTCGGCGGTGATGACTATTTTGGAATCGGAATCAATGATACGACCGGAAAGGGCTTCCGGTGAAAAGCCACCAAACACCACAGTATGCACTGCGCCTATTCGAGTACAAGCGAGCATCGCAACGGCTGCTTCTGGCACCATAGGCATGTAAAGACAGACCACATCTCCTTTGCGAACTCCTTGATCTTTTAACACATTAGAAAAGCGACACACTTGTTGATGGAGTTCTTTAAAGGTGAGGGTTTTATCGTCAGCCGGATCGTCACCTTCCCAGATAATCGCCACTTCATCACCACGAGTGGCAAGGTGGCGATCGATGCAGTTAGCGGAGACGTTTAATGTGCCATCTTCAAACCAGCGAATATCTACATGGCCAGTATCAAACGAGGTTTGTTTCACTTGAGTGAAAGGCTTAATCCAATCCACAATCTTGCCGTGTTCACTCCAAAAGCCTTCTGGGTCGGTCACTGATTGTTGGTACATCGCTAGGTAAGTGTCATTATCCGCATGTGTTTTGGCTTTGATGTTCTCTTTTACCGGATAAACGTGGGCTTCACTCATTGCTTTTCTCCTTGTGAATTCGAACAATTTCCCTGTTGATTGGCGATCAAATTGCGCTGAAAGGAAAATCTGTATGTGGGTAACTGTCAGTCAGAGTGCGATTTTCTACAATTAGACTTTAGGATGAGTGTGGGGTAAGTGCTAGCGCGAGTAAGGTGCAACAAAGGGAGGCAGATCACCTTTGGTCAAGCGCACAAACACTAATGCCGCGGCGATGGCATCTTGCAGCGCGTCGTGTTTATCCTGCATCGGCAAGTCGAGATGGCGACAAATCGCCTCTAAGCTGAGGTCGATGTACGCGTTCGGCAGCATTCTCTCTAACTGATCATGATAGATCTGACTTACTTCGATGAGAGCATTGGGCAGTGGAAAGCCTAAATGTCGTCGGCAAGCGAGGTCGAGGATTTTTTTGTCATAACGAATGTGATAGCCCACTAAAGGTCGGTTGCCGATAAAGTCTAATAGGTGAGTGATGGCCTCTTGCTCGTCGATGCCATCGACCAGATCTTGATGGCGAATTTTGTGGATTTTGACTGAACCCGAGTCGAGCGATTGTGGCGCGCTCAAACGCACTTCAAATGGCTGGCTGGTTAAAATACGGTTGTCGATAATTTTGGTGGCGGCAATCGTCACTAACTCGGCGCGATTCGGGTCAAGGCTGGTGGTTTCGCAATCGAGCGACACATATTCCCCTTGCATCGGCGTCGCAAACAACGGCTGATAAGGCGAGTCTTTCAGCTTGTGAAACCAATAATGGCGTGTAAACCAATTCAATTGTTCGCCTCCACTATTCGCGAATTTGATAGTGATAGCCAAGCCACTGCTTGAATTTTTTCACCACGTGTAAACTGTGCCTGAGCAGGTCACGCTCGGTTCGGTCGAGCTGTTTTAAATCGAGTTTATTGGTGCTGTGTTGATTGCTCAGTTGCTGAGCTAAGCGCAATTTAAAGAACTGCTTGAGCGCTTCACTGAGATTATCGGCGGTTTCTTTTTCCAAAACCCGTTGCTCTACTAGCGCCTCGATGCGTTCAAAAGTGTTATTTTGTTGAACTTGATGTTCAAGGCTTAGGGCGCGAATGCCATGCACAATCGGGAAAATGCCACCTTGTTTAATATCTAAGCCAGATTTGGAGTGTTTTACGGTGCCAAACAGCGTGAGTGGCACAGAAAAACTCAGCGCGGGGCGAGTAAACTCCATCAAAATCAATTCTTGGTCGGCCATTAAATGGCTCAAGTGCTGTTTAATAGGGGCCAATAAGTGTTTGTTGCCCGCGACAGCATGTGCGTCGGCCATGATCGCAATGTCCATCACTTGCTCGGGTTTGGCCGCTTTCACCCATTGGCTAAGCGTTGTTTTCCACTCAGTTTGGCTTTTAACCCATTTGGGATTATTGACCATCACATTGCCCGGACAAAGTGGATAGCCGAGCTGCTGTAAGGTGTGGGTGAGCGTGTTCATGACCACACCCATTTGATGCCACTGCAAGCCATCTTTGATGATCAGCGCGTTATCTTGGTCGGTTTTGAGGATCTGCTCTCCACGGCCTTCGGAGCCGAGTACGATCAAGCAGCAGTGATCATGCAGCGCGGGCGGCACAACCAAATGAAAGGCTTTTTCGATGATCTGTTCATTGACTGCTGAAATCAGCTCCATAATAAAACGAGTGCGAATGCCATTGTTGATTAGGCTTTCAACCAGTTGCCGCTGTTTGTTGGAGGCGAGAGCTAACTCTTCCACGCAGTTGGCGCGAGCAATACTTAATGTCAGCACGTGAGAATGAGTGGAGAAAGCACTGAGAATTTGTGTCATGTCCAGCATGCCAACGGCTTGATGGCCATCACACACCATCACTCGTTTTATGCGGTTGCGCGTCATGGCGATCATCGCATTAAACAGAAAATCGCCATCGTTGATGTGCAGCACAGGAAAGGTAGCAATTTCCCCAACAGGGGTATCGAGCGGATGGTTATCGAGCATAACGGAATGAAGCATATTGGTGCGCGTGACGATAGCATAGGGGTGCGCACTGGGGTTTTCGATTAAGCGTTGATCATGCTCAGCAAGACGAACTAAGGCCGCATCAACTCCGTTATCGCGTAATTGCTGTGTCACTTGGTTGAGCGGTTGATCTGGGTTTAAAATCATCGGTGGATGGTAAATCGAGTCATCCACCTTAGTTAAAATAAATTCGGCTAAATTCTTTTGCTGGTGTGCTACATCAAGCAGAGCTTGGCGTTTGGCGAGATTATTGTCGAAGTAGGCGGCGAACTGACCGTTGTCATTATACAGTTCGAGAAAGACGGCTTTCGGCAGCAGATAGCTTAAGGTATCTTCCAGCGCCACGTACTGATGCTTGGCTTTTTCTTCAAACAGTGCGCGTACATCAAACATGTCATCGTTGGCGTAGTGAGCAAAAATCTCTTTGCCATCTGGCGAGCGTTCTTCGACCGCGCCTTTGATCAGTACGTGCAGATACACGCTGGGTCTATCACTGGTCTGCAGCAGATCGTTGCTACGAAAATACGCTACATCCAAGGATGAGCGAAGTCGCTGTTGCTGCGGCAATGTTAAGCGGTCAAAGGGCGGTGACTGCATGTTGAATTTGTCAGGCATAACGATCGTCACTCAGAAGAAATTCCTATCTAAGTGTGACAAAAATCGCCACTACCTCCAGACGACTTTGGTCTAATGAGTGATATGACCCGCAAGGTTGTGAATAAGGAAACAGATTTATCAGTAAACTTCCCTTTTTAGAATCTTAAACTGCCTGCATAATACGGCCGTTTTCTCTCCCTCGTTTTGTTCAGGATGAATCATGCTTAACCCCTCTCCATATGGTTGGATATCGCAGTACTTTATTGGTTTCTTCTTTGCGTATGGCGTTTACTTGCCATTTTGGGCGCTGTGGTTTGAAACCCAAGGTGTGTCTGCAACCGATATTGGCGTATTAATCGGTATGGGCTTTGCCACGCGTTGCGTCGCTAATTTGGTGATTACGCCGCGTATCCATAAGGCCGAGCTTCTTCTACCAGCACTGCGTTGGTTAAGTTTGGCGGCGTTTTTATTTATTGGTTTTCACTTCTTTACGGGCGGCAGTTTCTGGCTGATGGCGTTAGCCACTGTGTTGTTTAACCTTTGCTGTGGCCCCGTGGTGCCGCTATCCGATGCGATGGCTAACTATTATGCGCGCTTAAAAATGCTCGATTATGGTCGCACCCGCTTATGGGGATCGGTGGCTTTTATCGCTGGTTCTACTGTGGTTGGCGTACTTGTGGCACGTTATGGTTCTGACATGATCCTCTACACCGCCTTGGCTGGGGTATTTGTTTCGCTACTGATTAGCTTGCGCAATCCTAACCCAATGCCCGTGACGGTTGGTGATGCACATGCCGTCCGGCCGAAACTGACGCAGTTATTGCGTGAGTGGCCAGTGATAAAATTCTTGATTTTAGCGGCGCTGATCCAAGGCAGTCACGCGGCGTATTACAGTTTCAGTTCGATTCACTGGAAAGCGGCGGGGCATTCGGAAGAGCTGATTGGCTATTTATGGAGCCTTGGGGTTGCCGCTGAAGTTGCGGTATTTGCGCTCAGCAAACGCCTTTTTTCAGGGTGGTCACTACGCACATTATTTGTTGTCGCGTCGATTGGGGTTGTGGTGCGCTGGACCTTAATGGCGTCGACCACCGCACTGCTTGCGCTGGGGACGATTCAACTGCTGCATGGGGTGACGTTTGCGATGGCGCATATAGCGGCGATTCAATACATTCAGCACGCACCGCAAAGCAAAATGGTCGCTATGCAAGCGCTGTATAACGCCATTCCACTTGGGGCATTTATTGCTTTGATGACCACCTTGAGTGGCTGGGGTTATGAACGCTGGGGCGCTAATGTATTTTGGGCGATGGCAGCAATGGGCATTTTGGCGCTGTTGATTAAAGTCGAACCCACATCATCCAATGAGTCAGGTACTGAGGTAATGAAAGCGGCGCCTGAAGCACAGAATTAACCTTAACTGATTGAGATTAAAAATTATCCTTAGTTAAATGAAGCCTCTTCAAAGAAGAGGCTTTTTTGAACCTATAAGGATATCAAATGCAAGGATGGATCGTCGTTCCCGTTTCGCTCGCTTATTTAGGCGTGCTGTTTCTCGTCGCTTGGTATGGTGATAGGCAAAGCCAATGGCTGGCGAAATGGCGACCGTGGATCTACAGTTTATCGATCGCGGTCTATTGCACCTCTTGGACTTTTTACGGCACTGTCGGTCAAGCGGCTAGCAACCCTTGGTCATTTCTGCCTATCTACATTGCGCCTATTTTAGTGTTTACCCTTGGCTGGCGTATGTTGGCGCGGCTGATTTTGATTGCGAAGCGCGAACATATTACCTCCATCGCCGATTTTATTGCTGCTCGCTACGGAAAATCGCAAGGATTAGCGGTAACCGTAACTTTGATTGCCGTGGTGGGCATTTTACCTTACATCGCCTTGCAACTGCGCGGCATCACTATGGGGCTTGAGATTGTCGCCCCCAACCTCGCTACGCAATTTGGTTATCAGAATTATCACGTCTCGTGGTTTGTGGTCGCGGCTTTAGCGCTATTTACTATGCTGTTTGGTACACGGCATATTGATAACACCGAGCACCACCGCGGCATGATGATGGCGATTGCGTTTGAATCGATTGTTAAATTGGTCGCTTTTTTAACCGTGGGCGGTTTCATCATTTATCTGGCTTCAAGCCGTGAAACGGTTGATCTAAGTGCGATTGCCCAGCAGACGTATCAAGCGCCCAACTGGCCAACGCTGTTGATCCACACCGTATTAACCATGATGGCGATCATCTGCTTACCGCGTCAGTTTCATACCATGGTGGTAGAAAATGAACGCGCGCAAGATCTACACACGGCGCGCTGGTTATTTCCTCTTTACCTGACTTTGATGGGGTTATTTGTTCTACCTATTGCATGGGTTGGGCAAAGTTTGCTAAGCGGCAGCCCTGCCGATACTTATGTACTCAGCGTGCCTATGTCGGTGGGCGCCGAGCAGATAGCGTTACTGGCGTTTTTAGGTGGCACATCAGCGGCCAGCGGCATGGTGATTGTCTCGACCATTGCATTGGCGATCATGGTTTCTAATGATTTGGTGATGCCGCTTCTGCTGCGCCGCATGCGTTTAACTCAGCGCAACTACCGTCATTTATCAGGGTTGTTGCTCAACATCCGTCGCGGGTTGATTCTATTGCTGCTGCTTGGCGCTTGGGGTTTTTATCAGGCGTTGGATGCGATTGGTTCTTTATCGGCGATCGGTTTTCTCTCATTTGCGGCGATTACCCAATTTGCCCCTTCATTGATTGGTGGCATGTACTGGCGTGAAGGCAACCGCAAAGGCGTTTATGTTGGATTGGCGGTCGGTTTTACTGTGTGGCTAGTAACCTTAATGAGCCAAACCGACATGCTGGCGGGCGATGCACAAAGTAACGTTCTGTTATGGATGATCACCCCGCCGGATTGGTTGGTGCAGATGGGGCTGAAAAATTCAGATTGGGGCATGATGCTCAGTGTTGCGCTCAACACATTCTGCTACGTTGTTGTCTCTATGGTGACTCGTCCGAGTTTGAGTGAGCGTTTACAATCGGCCTCTTTTGTCGGTACGCCGCTGCCTGAGAGTGAGAATCTCAGCTTGTATCAAAGCCGCGTGACAGTGGCTGAGCTTGAAATGTTGGCCGCTCGTTTTGTGGGGCGCACTCGCGTTCGCACTGCCTTTCGCCAATATTGGAGCCAGCAGAGAGAGACGTTACTGCCTAACCAACAAGCGCCATCTACCTTAATCCGTCATACAGAAAGAGTGCTGGCGGGGGTGTTTGGTGCTTCTTCGGCCAAATTGGTGCTCACTTCCGCACTGCAAGGGCGCAACATGCAACTTGAGGAAGTGGCGACCATTGTTGATGAAGCATCTGAGCTGTACGACTTTAGTCGCGGCTTATTGCAAGGGGCCATTGAGCATATTGGTCAAGGAATTACCGTGGTCGATAAAAAGCTGCGGCTGGTGGCGTGGAACCAACGCTATCTCGAACTGTTTGAGTTTCCCGCTGGACTGATTCAAGTGGGGCGACCGATTGCGGATGTGATACGGCACAATGCGCAACACGGATTGTGTGGCCCTGGTGACCCTGAGGATCACGTGCGGCGGCGGGTGTATCACCTTGAGCAAGGAACCAGACACACCTCGGCGCGTATTCGTCCTGATGGACGAGTTATTGAAGTGCAAGGAAACCCGATGCCGGGCGGCGGATTTGTGATGAGCTTTAGCGACATCACCGTTTTTCGCGAAGCGGAGCAGGCATTAAAAGAGGCCAATGAAACCTTGGAAGAGCGCGTGCACCAACGCACCCTAGAGCTTGAAACCCTCAACAAACGCTTGGTGGCGGCAACTCAAAAATCAGACCAAGAATCGCAATCAAAATCGCGCTTTTTGGCCGCCGTCAGCCACGATTTAATGCAGCCGTTGAACGCTGCGCGCCTGTTCGCTTCCTCGCTCTCGGAAGTGGCTAAAGAGACGGAAGTGAAAACGTTGGCGGGTTATATAGAGAGTGCTCTGGGCGCGGCTGAAGATCTGATTGGTGATTTGCTGGATATTTCACGTTTAGAGTCCGGTAAGCTCGATGTGCATTCTCATAGCTTTGCTATTAATGATGTATTTTCGAATCTTAACGCTGAATTTAGCGCCTTAGCTAAGCAGCAAGGGATTGATTTTAAAGTGATCCCATCCTCGCTCTATGTGATGTCTGACCCTAAATTATTACGTCGCGTGGTACAAAACTTTCTCACTAACGCGTTTCGCTACAACCCTAAAGGTAAAGTGGTGCTGGGTGTACGCCGAGTGCGAGATCAGGTCAGGATTGATGTTTGGGATAATGGCATTGGTATCGAGCAAGATAAGCAGCAAGAAATCTTCGAAGAGTTTAACCGTGGTAGCCAAGTCCGTTCTGACCAAGGTTTGGGGCTCGGTTTAGCGATTTCAAAAGGCATTGCATATGTGCTGGGTCATGAAATTTCGATGCGCTCTTGGCATGGAAAAGGCAGCGTGTTTTCGCTCTCTTTGACGCGAGCTGAACCTGTCAAACAGGCTCCGACCCTGGCGATAGAGCAAGGTATGCCATCTGATCTCAATCATCTGCGCGTACTGTGTGTGGACAACGAAGCTGATATTTTAGTTGGCATGAACGATCTGCTCGCAAGGTGGGGGTGTGATGTCAAAGTAGCAGCGGACTTACTGCAAAGCCTGAAAGCATTAGAAAACAATTGGTTGCCTGATGTTATTTTGTCGGATTACCGCTTAGATAATGGTCGCACTGGTTTAGAAGTGTTGCAGCAGTGTCGCTTGCGGCTTGGAGATAGCTTTGAAGGGGTCATCATCAGCGCTGATCGCACTGAAGAGATGATGGATGCGATTAAATCCAATGGCTTTAGCTTTATTCCCAAACCAATAAAACCACTCAAACTGCGCGCGCTGTTGAATCGAGTCAATTAAGCATGCAGCATAAAGCCGATGCGTGGGCATCGGCTTTATGGTTGTTATCACACTTCACTGCAGAGCGAACATCGAGCATGACGCTCGCAGGTGAAGATTAATGGTCGTGAGCTTGCCCCGCGCCTTTCGGGAAGCGGATTGATTCCACCATTTCTTGCACTTCGGTTGGAACTTCTGCGGTAAATTTATTCACCACAATCGATACCACGAAGTTCAAACACATACCTAACGTACCAATGCCTTCAGGGCTGATACCAAACAACCAGTTATCTGGCGTGCTGGCTGCCGGGTTAATGAATTTGAAGTAGATGATGTAGGTTGCAGTAAAGATAATCCCTGCGACCATGCCCGCGATCGCGCCTTCTTTATTCATCTTCTTGTAGAAGATGCCCAAAATAATGGCCGGGAAGAAGGAGGCGGCTGCCAAGCCGAAGGCAAACGCTACCACCTGAGCCACAAAACCCGGTGGGTTAATGCCTAGGTAACCAGCACCCACAATCGCAATGATGGCGGCTAAGCGTGCGGCTAACAGCTCTTGTTTATCGGTCATGTTTGGTTTGAAGCCTTTCTTCAATAAGTCGTGAGAAATTGACGTCGAGATAACCAATAAAAGACCTGCAGCTGTCGAAAGCGCAGCAGCTAAACCCCCAGCTGCGAGCAAGCCAACCACCCAGTTTGGCAGTTTTGCCAGTTCAGGAGACGCCAATACGATGATGTCACGGTTAATGTTCATCTCGTTGCGCTCATCGCCAGAATAGAACATACGACCGTCATTGTTCTTATCTTTCCAGCTTACAAGGCCAGTATTCTCCCAGTTCTTAAACCAAGTAGGCGCGTCTGTTGCGGGTACGCCTTGCATGTCTGGGCCATTAATGGTCTCAATCATGTTCACGCGAGCAAAAGCGGCAACACCTGGCGCTGTGGTGTATAGCAAAGAGATGAACAGCAATGCCCAACCTGCTGAGATACGCGCATCACGCACTTTAGGCACAGTGAAGAAGCGAATAATGACGTGAGGAAGACCAGCAGTACCCACCATCAAGGCTGCGCAGATAAAGAACACGTCAACCTTGCTCTTGTTGCCTTCGGTATAGGCGGTGAAGCCGAGCTCTTGAGTTAAGCCATCGAGTTTATCGAGTAGGTAAACATCGGTACCGGTAATGGTTGAGCCCATACCAATTTGTGGCAGAGGGTTACCTGTCATCATGATCGAGGTGAAAATGGCGGGAACAAGGAAGGCGAAAATGAGCACGCAGAACTGTGCAACTTGCGTATAAGTGATGCCTTTCATGCCACCGAGTACCGCATAGAAAAACACGATCCCCATACCGATGACGATACCAACGTTAATATCCACTTCGAGGAAGCGAGAGAATACCACTCCGACGCCGCGCATTTGCCCCGCAACATAAGTAAACGAGATAAAGATGGCGCAAAATACCGCCACCATACGCGCGGTCTTTGAGTAGTATCGCTCACCGATAAAATCTGGCACGGTGAACTGGCCAAATTTACGCAAGTAAGGTGCAAGGCAAAGTGCCAATAACACATAGCCGCCTGTCCAGCCCATCAAGTACACGGTACCATCATAGCCAATGAACGAGATGATACCCGCCATTGAGATAAATGAAGCGGCTGACATCCAGTCCGCTGCGGTTGCCATGCCGTTGGCAACAGGGTGAACACCACCGCCAGCAACATAGAATTCACTGGTCGATCCTGCACGGGCCCAAATGGCAATGCCGATATAGAGTGCAAACGTAATACCGACCAGAATAAACGTCCAAGTTTGAATATCCATTTCGTAAACCTCTTAGTCTTCCTGCACGTTGTATTTCTTGTCGAGCGCATTCATGCGCACAACGTAAATAAAGATCAAGGCGACAAAGGTATAGATGGACCCTTGTTGTGCGAACCAGAACCCTAGTTTGAACCCGCCTAAATGAATCGTATTCAGTGCGTCGACGAAAAGAACGCCTGCACCATATGATACCAAGAACCACACTGCCAGCAGTGAGCCCATAATTCCCAAGTTTTCCTTCCAGTAGGCTTGAGCATGTTCGGTTGATTGGAACGCCATGACCTTCTCCTTCGGTTTGCATATCGTGGTGTTAATTTAATGTTACGAAATTAAGATAGCAGTGAAAGGGTGGTGGGTCTGTGCAACTTTAGTCGGGAGGTTGTTTTTTCCAATTCATTGTAACTAAATGAAATGCCTCAATTTAGAAGGTCTTTCTTATGTTGAATAAATGTTAAATTAGCCAAAAGTATAAGATCATAAGCTCTTGATTGGAAAATCGCTCATGGCGAGTTAACGATTTTTATGTGGTTGGTTATTCATGCCGCGATAAAAACGATCAATGTTTACATAAAGTTGTCTTAAAAACGGATTAAACTAAGGCACAATGGAACGCGAATTTATGTTGGTTATTCAATCAATAATAATTAAATCAATAAGGAAGGAATATGGATGCAATCGCTATCAATGGTTTTTTTCTCGTAGGTGCTTTGCTGATTGCATTAAGTGTGTTGTTAAGTCCAGTCTCTTCTAAGTTAGGAATTCCTATTCTGCTCGTTTTTTTATTGGTGGGTATGTTGGCTGGGGAGGATGGCCCCGGTGGCATCTTATTTGATAATTATCCGATTGCTTATTTAGTCAGTAACTTAGCGCTTGCCATCATCCTATTAGATGGCGGCATGCGTACCCGTGTTGCCAGTTTTCGGATTGCCTTTTGGCCGTCAGTCTCGTTAGCGACGTTTGGGGTGGCGATCACCACCATTCTCACCGGCTTGATGGCGGCATGGCTGTTTAATTTGGAATTACTGCAAGGTATTTTGGTGGGAGCGATTGTTGGCTCAACTGATGCGGCGGCGGTTTTTTCCCTGCTTAAAGGGAGAAGCTTGAATGAGCGCGTCGGTTCAACGTTAGAGATTGAATCGGGCACTAACGATCCAATGGCGGTGTTTTTAACCGTGACATTAATTGCGGTACTGGGTAGCCAAGGCGATGATCTCAGCGCAGGATTCTTGCTGCTGAGTTTTATCCAGCAATTTGGTCTCGGGGCTTTATTTGGATTAGCCGGAGGTTGGCTGCTCTGGAAGCTGATTAATAGCAATCAACTTCCAGAAGGGCTCTACTCCATTTTGGCCATCAGTGGCGGTTTGATTATCTTTGCGCTGTCCAATTCACTCGGCGGCAGTGGTATTTTATCCATCTACTTGACGGGTTTATTGCTGGGCAATAAACCGACCCGTTGCCGCTATTCCATTTTGAACGTACTGGATGGGATGACGTGGCTTAGCCAAATTGGCATGTTCTTGGTGCTTGGGTTATTGGTCACTCCTTCTGAATTGCTGACCATTGCGGTGCCGGGCTTTGCGCTCGCCTTTGGTATGATTTTGTTTGCGCGCCCCATTTCTGTATGGATTGGTTTATTGCCATTCAAAGCATTTACTGCGCGTGAAAAGTGGTTTATCTCTTGGGTTGGACTGCGCGGCGCTGTGCCCATTATTTTAGCGGTTTTCCCAATGATGGCCGGTTTACCGAATGCGCAGCTCTATTTCAACTTAGCCTTCTTCGTGGTGATGGTGTCGCTAGTGGTACAAGGGGGAACCTTGATGAAAGCGGCCGCTTTGGCTCGCGTTGAACTACCGCCCAAACCTGAGCCAATTTCACGTACCGGTGTTGAGATATACCCGTGCAGCGAATGGGAAATGTTGGTCTATAAACTCAAACAAGATAAATGGTGTATTGGTGAGCCATTACGCAATCTCTCAATGCCTGAAGGAACACGTATTACCGCTGTGTTTCGTGACGAGCAACTGCTTCACCCATCGGGCAGTACCAAGTTGCAAGAGGGCGATGTCTTGTGCGTGTTAGCACAGGAGAAAGATCTCGAATCACTGAGCAACCTATTTAGTGAAGCGCCAGAAAAAGCCTCGTTAGAGCGCTTCTTTGGTGACTTCTTTTTGGATGTGGATGCAAAACTCGTTGATGTCGCAGCCTACTATGGTTTGACGATTGAGCACCTCAATCAAGAGATGACGCTCAACGATTTGCTGATCCAAGAGCTCGGAGCCACACAAGTACTGGGTGACCATTTTGAATGGCAAGGTCTGTATCTGGTGGTAGCGGATGTGGCCGATTGGCAAGCAACCAAAGTCGGTTTACGATTACCTTTAGAAGAGACGTTAGATGAAGCGAGCGAGTAGCCGACTACTCGCCCAACTCATTGAGTAAAATTACTGCTTGGGTACGGTTTTTAACCCCAAGTTTACGGAAAATAGCCGTCATGTGCGCTTTGATGGTTGCCTCAGAAACATTAAGCTCATAGGCGATTTGTTTGTTGAGTAGTCCATCAGAGAGCATGCCTAATACTTTGTATTGTTGCGGGGTTAAGGCGGCAATTTTCTTGGTTAAATCATTGCATGCGGCGTGATTGGCAATTAGCCCTTCAGGGAAAAATGGGTCACCGGCTAGGACTTGATTGAGCGCCGAGATCAGCGCGCGCATGTCACTCGATTTAGGAATAAAACCAAAGGCACCGTGGCTTTTTACTTGCGCCACCACCGAAGGTTCTTCACTGGCTGAAATCACCACAATCGGTAAATCAGGGTATTCGGCTCGCAAGTGAATCAGCCCTGACATCCCATTTGCGCCTGGCATTTTGAGATCCAACAGCAGCAAATCCACATCGCTCTGTTTGGTTAATAAGGCTAACAAGGCATCTAGCGAATCCGCTTCCAATAAATTGGCACCGCTTATCGCCATATGCACCGATTGAAATAGCGCATTGCGAAACAGAGGGTGGTCGTCAGCAATGATGATGGTGTAGGTCGAATCCATGACGTTTTACACTTTTAGCAATGTCGTTAAATCGATTATTGACCGCGATTTCTCACTGAACAATCTTTATACGCTAAAAGTCTGAACTGTATCCACTTTTTGTCTGATACTTAGTAGTGACTGAGCCTGATCTGAGAGTGGTGCATGCCAAGCGGTTCGAGAAGAAGTGATGGCGTTCACGCGCTATTATTGCCGACTGTTGCAATGGCTTGCTCAAACAGTCGGCAATAATCGGTAAACCTTAAAGCTGGTGGGCGGTGAGGTGCGCTAAAAAGCGATCGGCTGGCATAAAACCGCTGATACGTGCGTTTGAAACGCGTTCACCTTGCGCATTCCAAAAATCAATCGTCGGTAACCCTAGCACGTTCATCGCCTTGAGTAGCTCAATATCTTGTGGCTGATTTTTGGTGACGTCCGCTTGCAATAGCACAAAGTTTTGCAGTTTCTGCGCGACCTCTTTCTGATGGAAAGTGTATTTTTCAAACTCTTTACACGCCACGCACCAGTCGGCGTAGAAATCGAGCATGACGGGTTTACCTGCTAATTTGGCTTGGCTCAACTGCAAGTTGAGCTCAGCAATATTATTCACCCGAATGAACTCGACATGGCTACGGCTTGCTAGGTTGGTTTGTTCTGGCTTAAACCACACATCCAGTGCAGGTTGCGCTGAAGCAAACAGACCCAATACCGCAATAATGCCAACCATGCTCTGTTTCCAGCCACCAAACGGCAAGCTGTTTTTACAATGATAGAGCCAACCAAACGCGGCGATCCCAAGCGCGGACCAGAGCGCCGTTGACCACACTGGTGGCAATAAGCGTTCAAGTAAGAAGATCGGCGCAGCCAGTAAAATAAAGCCAAACAGTGTTTTGACTCTCTCCATCCAGCCACCGGCTTTTGGGAGTAGTTTGTTACCAAATACGGCGACCAAAATCAGAGGAATCCCCATGCCCATAGCTAAGGCATACAGTGCAATCGCCCCCGTGAATAGGTCGCCACTTTGCGCGACATACAGCAGCGCACCAGAAAGAGGCGCGGTGGTGCACGGTGAGCAAACCAAACCGGAAATCGCGCCCATGGCAAACACGCCAAGACTGTTCCCGCCTTGCTGCTTATTGCTCAGGATGTTTAGCCACGTCTGCACTTTGCTTGGCAGTTGCAAGGTATAAACGCCAAACATCGACAGGGCGAGTAGCACAAATAGGGTACTGAGACCAATCAGTACATAAGGGTGCTGCATCGCGGCTTGAAATTGTAACCCAGCCGAAGCGACGACTAGGCCAAGTACGGTATAAGTGAGCGCCATACCTTGCACGTAAATAAACGATAAAATCAACGCGCGCTGTTGTGAAAGTTGACCACGACCAAGCACGATACTGGTGAGGATCGGGTACATCGGGAGTACGCAAGGGGTAAAGGCGAGGCCAACGCCAAGTGCTAAAAAGAGCAGCGGTGTCCACCAAGAATCGGCGAGGCGGCTTGCTAGCCCGTCTTGTTCAGCCACGGGCGCTTTTGGTGAAGCTGTTTTGATTTTCGCTACATTGGCAGCCGTGTTGTTGTCAGAGCGAGTATCGCTTGCCACAGCTTGAAGGTCGATAATTCGCGTTTCTGGTGGATAGCAAAAGCCCGCTTTTGCACACCCTTGGTACTGGATAATTAATTTGGCGTTCGCTGCTGCACTGAGGAGCGGTATGTCGACAAACAGTGGCTCAGTATAAATCTTCACATCACCAAAAAATTCATCGTGATATGGCTGACCATCGAGCATCTCGATTTCACCAAGCTGTGCATTTTCGGCGCTGATACTGATCCGATCTTGGTAGAGGTAATAGCCTTGCTTGACCTGCCAATCTAAGAATACCTGTCTACCTTGCTGTTCGGCATGAAAAGGAAACGCTTGGTCAACTGGGACAAATTGATTGTCGGCTGAGGCCAAACCGAGGTTGTTACCACTATTGAATGGATTGTCATTGCCGAAGACCGCCAACGCAGGTTGGGAAAGTGTCAGCAGAGCTAGCAGTACAAAGGAAAAGAGTAGGCGCATACAAAAATCGAGTCTTCATTAGGTGAGTGTCATCTTAACCCAATCAGACCGCTTTTCGGCGCAATAAGTTTCACAGTGATGGAAAAATCGTCGCTGATGAGGCAGTGAAGCGAGAAAAGCCAAGTGAGGTTGTGGACCTCACTTGGCTGGGCGATGGGGGTTAAGCGACACCTAGGCGAGTTTTCACCACCGCTTCACACGCTTCAATATTATTGATGTCTTTGGGAATAATAAGCACAGTGTCATTACCACCGACCGTTCCTAAAATCTCAGTGTGGGGATCAATATCAACCAATCGCGCGACCAATTGAGCACTTCCAGGATGAGTTTTCACCACCACAGTGGATTGATTGTGAGTGATAAACTCAATTTGTGAGGCGATAGATGACTCAACACGCACTGGCGCGGTTTCGACCGTAATGCAGTACACTTTTTTCCCGCACGCATTTTGCACTTTCACCACACCAAGTTGGGAAAGCAAGCGTGACACAGTGGATTGGCTAATGCCTTCGTAGCCGAGCTCTATTAGCCTGAGTCGTAGCTCATTTTGGTTAGCAAAACTTTGTTGTTGTAGGATTTTTTTACAAGCGGAAGCTAACGTTTTGTCATCGGTTTGCATTGCGCCGTGGGGGATTTTTCTGTTCACGGGCGGTTCCTTTTATACACGCTACTGCGTCTGGGGTATCGGTGATCCTTACCATGCCAGCACACTCCCAAAGCCATAGAGTGTGAGTTCACGTTATGTTTAACGCCAATGGCGCAACGGTTGAGCATTGCTCTTTTCCCCTCTATAAGTGGTGGGGGATTATTATTGATGCCTGTAGCTTAACATTAATCAATGTGTCGCTTTTTGCGGGGGATCACCAAATAATAAACTAGATTACCGATTGATTTTTGGCGTTTTATGTTGATTTGATGGAATAATATGCACGGAAATATGCAAGATTCGTAAGTTGGTCCAGCGCCGAGTTAGGACGCTGGAGGCTGGCAGGGCTGTAAACGTGATGGATGCGCGCTTAGTGCTGTTTTAGCAACGTTCAGTCATGATTTCGCGCGAGAATACTTTCTCACAATAGTGGCATTTGAGATGCACATTCTCTTGTTTGAGCTGCACTTTAAAGCGGCTCTCGACAGGCTCGCCATGAGAGATGCAGTTGCTGTTTGGGCAACGAAATACGCTGTCAATTCGTTCTGGCAAAGTGAGGGTCAGTTTGTTGACCACTTTATACTCTTCAATTTGATTGACGGTGGCTTTCGGGGCATACAGTGCTAATTGGTTCGCTTGCTCTTTGGTGAGATAAAGGTTTTCTATTTTAATCAGATCTTTATTACCTAACGCAGAAGAGGGTAGGTTTAGGCCAATCGTCACACGTTGATTGGTTTCATTTAACTTAAACAAAGAGAGAATTTTGATCCCAAGGTTGGCAGGGATATGGTCAATCACGCTACCGTTACGAATCGCTTCAACTTGCAATTGGGTCTCTTTTACCATGATGTTATCTCCTACTTATAAGGTTGGGTTAAGAACAAGGGCTAATAAAGCTTCACGCGCATAAACGCCGTTTTCGGCTTGTTGGAAATAGTAGGCGTAAGGTGTTTTATCGACATCGGTGGTGATTTCATCGACCCGAGGCAGTGGGTGCAGCACTTTTAAATTGTGGCGCGCTTCTTTTAATGTTTCTGCGGTTAAGATGTAAGCCGATTTCATGTGCGCGTATTCGGATGCATCAAAGCGCTCTTTTTGTACGCGCGTCATGTACAGCACGTCCAGTTCAGGCACGACCTCTTCAATGCTGGCGTGCAAACTAAACGCAATGCCAGCCTCTGAGAGCTCTTCGCAGATGTAATCCGGCATCGCCAGCACTTCTGGAGCGATAAAAAAGAAACGTACATTGTTGAATTTCGATAAGGCTTGGGTGAGCGAATGGACGGTGCGGCCATATTTTAAGTCGCCGACGAACGCGACGTTAAGGTTATCGAGCCTGCCTTGCGTTTCATAAATGGAAAACAGATCGAGCAAGGTTTGGGTTGGATGTTGGTTAGCTCCATCACCACCGTTGACTACGGGGACGCCGTTGGAAAACTCAGAGGCTAAACGTGCAGCGCCTTCTTGTGGGTGGCGCATAACAAATGCATCGACATAAGAGGAAATAACTTGCACCGAGTCAGCTAAGGTTTCCCCTTTCTTGGCAAGTGACGTATTGCCGCCATTATCAAAACCAATCACTGTGCCTCCTAGGCGCTGAACTGCCGTTTCAAACGACAAACGGGTACGTGTAGAAGGTTCAAAGAAGCAGCTTGCTACTACTTTATTTTTGAGAAGTTCAGGGTTTGGTTCCGCTTTAAGCCTTGTTGCGGTTTCAACAATCAGCTCCAGTTCCGCGCGGCTCAGTTCTGGAATGGAAATGATGTGCTTGTTAAATAACGAATGCGCCATAACGTGTCTTCCCTCTGTATGGTTCGCTTTGGCTACTAGCCTTTGCGAAATTTTGCTTAAAAAAAAGCCCCCTAAAATAGGAGGCTTCAATAACGTTCAGAACAGAAAAACAAAACAGCTAACTCGACCGGCGCCGGGTGTAATGGATGGCGTTGATGGGGAGTGCTGCGGTTCATTTTCTGCTCCGTTTAGACAAATTGCGAAGGATTATACGGACAAAAAACACGCTGGCAATACTCTTTGGAAAATATCCAGAAAATGGATTTTTATGCGAAATTAGCTTGATTTCGATGTTATTTACTACGCGTTTACAGCTAAAGCATAAGCGCGATTTGTGAGTGTTATTGACTGAAAAAAAATGCGAGCTTTATTCAAGCTCGCATCGATTCAACATCAAAGAGATAAAGTAGACGATTCATTATCTACTATTCGTTACCTAAGTTAGTTACCTAAGGTGGCCACCATCACGGCTTTGATGGTGTGCATGCGGTTTTCAGCTTCATCGAACACGATGGAATGCTCAGATTCAATCACTTCATCGGTCACTTCAACGCCTTTGGCAAGCACTGGGTAGTTTTTCGCAAGCTCTTTGCCAACGGTGGTATCTTCGCCGTGGAAAGCAGGCAAGCAGTGCATGAATTTCACATGTGGGTTACCAGTGGCTTTTAACATCGCCATATTCACTTGGTAAGGCAGCATCAATTCAATGCGCTCTGCCCATGCTTCTTTCGCTTCGCCCATCGATACCCAAACATCGGTGTAAAGGAAATCACAGCCTTGAACGCCTTCTTGAACATCATCTGTGAGCGTAATTTTCGCGCCTGTTTGCTTTGCAATAGTGCGACATTCCGCGACTAATTCTTCGGTTGGCCAGAACGCTTTTGGTGCAACAAGGCGAATGTCCATGCCCATTTTCGCAGCGCCCACCATCAAGGAGTTACCCATGTTGTTGCGTGCATCACCGAGGTAGGCAAATTTCATTTCATGGAGGCGTTTGCCACGGCCATGTTCGATCATGGTAAGGAAATCAGCCAAAATTTGTGTTGGGTGGAATTCGTCAGTTAAGCCGTTCCATACTGGTACGCCAGCGTAGGCACCAAGCTCTTCAACGATCTCTTGACCAAAGCCGCGATATTCGATGCCGTCATACATGCGGCCTAAGACGCGCGCGGTATCTTTCATCGACTCTTTGTGGCCAATTTGTGAACCTGATGGGCCTAAGTAGGAGACTTGAGCACCTTGGTCAAACGCTGCTACTTCGAATGCACAGCGAGTGCGAGTTGAGGTTTTTTCAAAGATAAGTGCAATGTTTTTGCCTTTGAGACGAGGCTGCTCATAACCGTTGTATTTGGCTTTTTTCAGCTCAAGGGATAGATCCAATAGGTGCTGGATTTCGCGTGGAGTGAAATCAAGAAGTTTTAGAAAGTTACGATTGCGTAAGTTAAAAGCCATGATCTTTTCCTCATTTGCAACGCTTGCTTCTGATGAGAGGGTGGAAGAAAGCGTTAATATTTGTTTAAAGTTAAAAACAGATTCGGTTTATAAAATAGATTTAAAAACAATGTTTTAGTCACGCGTAATGTTGGTGCCTGCTGTGCCTTCTAAGATGCGTAGGCCATCTTCTAACGCGCCGATCCCAACGACTTTCCCGCCTTGTTGAATGAATTCGCACGAGGCTTCAATTTTTGGCCCCATAGAACCAGCATCAAATTGATAGTTGGCAAGCTCGCTTGGCGTTGTGCTGCGCAGCGCATGTTGGGTTGGTTTACCCCAATCAAGGTAAACGGCGTCAGCATCGGTCAAAATGAGCAGCGCGTCGGCGTTCAATTGTTTGGCAAGAAAGGCAGCAGACATGTCTTTGTCGATCACTGCTTCTACACCGACTAATTTGCCATTTTCACGTTTGACTGGAATACCGCCACCACCGGTGCAAATCACTAAATGACCAGCACTGATAAGCTGGGAAATTGCATCATGTTCGACGATGCCTATCGGTTGAGGGCTCGGAACCACACGGCGGAAGTATTGGCCGTCGGGCTTGACTGTCCAGTGGTATTTCTCAGCCAATTCACGCGCTTCTGCTTCTTGATAAACTGGGCCAATCGGTTTGGTTGGGTTGGCAAAGGCAGGGTCTTTCGGGTCGACCATCATTTGGGTCAACATGCACGAAATGTTGCGTTCAGGCAGCATGTTTTTGAACTCTTGCATCAACATGTAGCCAATCATCCCTTGAGTTTCACTGCCCAATACGTCGAGTGGGTACGGCGCTACTTTTTTGTATTCGAGACCTTGTAGTGCCAGCAGGCCAACTTGAGGGCCATTACCATGCACCAGCACCACGTTATAGTGTTTGGCTATTTCGGAAATGGTTTTGACTGCAATTTCAATGTTGCGACGTTGAACATCTGCTTCTAATGGCTGACCACGACGAAGCAGTGCGTTTCCACCTAATGCAACAACAACGGTTTGTTTGCTCATAATTCTATCTCTTCTAAGGTGGGTTGAGGTGTTGCAGAAGAAGTTTTCCTCAACCCATTTGATTAACCTAAGGGTTAGATGCCGTCACGTTCAATTGGGCAGCTCATGCAGCGTGCACCGCCACGGCCACGACCCAATTCGTCACCAGGAATAGATAGAACAGTGATGCCTGCTTTGTCGTATTTTTCATTGGTATAGGTGTTGCCTTCATAGCCAATCACGACCCCAGGTTTGACGGTTAGGACATTGTTTGCATCGTTCCACTGTTCACGTTCTGCGTTGAAGTTGTCACCGCCCGTTGTGATTAGGTTGAGCTTGTCAACGCCAAGTGCTTTTTCGATGGCGGTAACGAAGTAACCTTCTTCTTTCACGTTCACGGCACCAGACTCATCGCCTGTGAGGCTCCAGCATTTCACATCTTTGCGTACCACTTCTGGGTAAACAGAGAAGGTGTCTTCACGCATGTGTGTCATGACGGTATCTAAGTGCATGCAAGAGCGGTGTTTTGGTAGTTCCATCGCAATGATTTGCTTCGCTTGGCCATGTTTAAATAGGCCCGCAGCTAAGTGTTCAACACCTTGCGCTGTGGTGCGCTCAGACATACCAATCAGTACTGCACCTTTGCCAATCACAAGAACGTCGCCACCTTCAATGGTTGAATTATCGTAATTAATGCTCTCGTCATCACCGAAGTATTTAATGAAGTCTTGGCCCGCAAAGCTTGGATGCCAGCGGTAAATCGCACGCACATGGTTGGTTTCACGTTGACGTGCAGGTTTTGCCATCGGGTTGATTGACACGCCACCGTATACCCAGCAAGACGTATCGCGAGTAAATAGATGGTTTGGTAGTGGTTCAATGATGAAATCGGTTGGTGCATGCAAGCCTTGCATCATTGAAGAGGATTTCATTGGCATTTCAGCGTAAGACAAACCACCTGTCAGGATTTTTGCCAATTCAAGGTTTGGCAGATCGCTGAGGTAGCAGCGCACGTCATTCGCAAATGTTTTGCCAAGGCGGTAATCCGATACTTGTTGAGTAAGCAGCCACTCTTTTGCGACGGGAACCGCTAGCGTGTCGGCTAATAGATCGGTCAGCAGTAAAACTTCAACACCTTGGTCACGTAGCGTTTGTGTGAACGCATCATGCTCTTTCCCCGCACGCTCTACGGCCAATACATCATCAAACAAAAGGTCGTGACAGTTGGATGGTGTTAAGTGAGTGAGTGAGCGTCTTGGGCGGTGAACAAGAACTCGACGTAATTGACCAATTTCAGAACCAACATATAACTTACTCATAATAGTATCTCTCTTAATTTATATGCATTTATGCCGTTATATTTTTGACATTAAATTCAACTTGTTCTGGATAAATACATAATTATTTCTGTAGGGAATTCAGTATGAATTTATTTATTCACTTCTTTGTTCTGCAATTAATATTACCCTTGGTCTGTATATGTTCTTAGAGGTCCATCACAGAATGATTTATATTGAAATTCGGCGAAAATAATAGTTTTTTAACAATGTTTATGCAGTGTTTATATTGTGAGTGTCATATTTATTACTGCTTTTTTTATGGATGTTCATTCAATTTAAATCTCACGCAGCACTACTCCATATAGGCTCGGTATTTTGGTTGGGAATTTTATGCACCAAAAACACATCGATAATTCATCGAATTGGTTAAGAATATGCACTTGAAAAGGGTATATAGTTGAATATGAGTCGAAGAAATGGGCTGTGTTAACATAACTTTCTTAATAAAACTTGATCTCACGCAGGCTTTCTAATGTAGATGTTTTGTCTGAATTGGCGTAATAGAGGACGGAAAATGAGAGATGAAATAGCAGGCGATCTGAATTTGGTGATAAAGGAATATAGGCCGCGTTTTATTTAGTCACCAAAAGTGGTTATTTATCCCAGCCGATTGCTATAAAAAAATAGCTATCAAAACTAATAGCTATCAAAACTAATGGCTATCTAACAACGTTGAAAGCCATCATTTCCTGATTTGGCTAACGTATCATGTTTAGAGTTGAGTAGCTGCGTAGCCAATGAGCCTAAGTCGGCCTGCCAATAAAAAAGCCGCAATCATGCGGCTTTTAAAGGGTGTGACGCGGTTTTCACCTACGACATATCGTATCGTTCATCAGTTTGGCGCTATAGCATCGCACCTAGGCTGAGAGATAGCATAATGAATACGCACAATATGCCTAACAGTGGTGCGACCCATTTCACCCAGCGAACATAAGGTACACGAGCAATTGCTAAGCCGCCCATCACTACCGCAGAGGTTGGCGTGATGAGGTTGACTATCCCTGAAGCCGATTGGTAAGCCGTGACGACAAGGTCGCGGCCAACGCCTGCAAAGTCAGCCAATGGAGCCATGATGGGCATGGTTAATACCGCAAGGCCAGAAGACGAAGGTACAAGGAAAGAGAGAAGAATTTCCAGTAAATACATTACGTTAATAAAAATGACGGATGAAAGGCCAGTAACCATTTGCTCGGCTGAGAACAAAATAGTGTCGGTGATCATCCCGCGGTCCATGATCACCACAATGCCGCGTGCGATACCAATGATCAGCGCTACGCCTAATAGGTCTCGTGCACCATCAATAAAGCTGGTGGTGAATTCCTCTTCACTCATACGAGCAATTAAACCGATAATGATGGTTGCACCCAAGAACATCGCTGAGATCTCAGCCATCCACCATCCAGCAACAGATACACCATAAATCATCACGCCAAAAGCGGCCGCGAAAATGGTCAAAATAACTTTGCGGGTGGCGGTGAATTCGAGTTTCTCTCCACTTTGGTTGCCAAGGAAGTGAGCTTTGTTCTCTTCGTACTTATCGTACACAATCGATTTACTTTGATCCGCTTGCACCATTTTCGCGTAGCGCATCACGTACAGCACACAGATAACCCAACCGACAGCTAACATTGCTAAGCGCAACATGATGCCATCAGTAAACGGAATGCCCGCTGCGTTGGCCGCAATTACGGTGGCAAACGGGTTGATAGTGGAGCCCAGCGTACCGATACCCGCGCCAAGCAGTACGGTAGCGGCGGCAACCAGTGGGTCAAAACGAGCGGCCATCATCACAGGTACGAGTAAGGTGTAGAAAGGTAAGGATTCTTCCGCCATACCGTAAATCGTACCGCCTGCGGCAAACAGCGCCATCAGGATGGGTATCATCAACTCTTCACGCCCTTCAAGCCGCGCTGTTACGCGTTCAATGCCCGCATCAATCGCACCTGTTTTGGTCACTAGGCCCAAAAAGCCACCAATGACTAAAATGAACAGAGACACGTCAATCGCGGCAGCTTCGTAGCTGTTGTGGTCATAAAAGCCGTCAATCGGTGCCATCAACACATCGATTACCCCTTGTGGGTTACCTTCTGCGTGTTGATAAGTTCCCGCAATAGGTACTTCTTTGCCCAGTTCTTCATTCATGGTGCGCTGATACTGACCGGCAGGCACAATCCAGGTTAAAAGGGCCACAAGAGCAATTAGAATGAAAAGGATGGTGTAAGCGGAAGGAAACTTAAAGTTAGCAAAGAAGCCACCTTTAGGTTCCGTGGATACAGTTTGGGTTGTCATAGCGATCTCCTTACACTCAGAGAACAACGAGATTCTGAGTGTGTTCAGCGGCTAATGTTCTTCAGTCTTCCAGCCCATTAAAATATTATCTACTAGGGGTGAAAGAATAAAAAGTTATTGGAACTTCAATTAAATACGTTAAATGAAAAGTTTTAATTATTATTAAGTGAACATAAATGCTCACTTGCTCAGATATCTGTATAAATTTTAAGGTGAGTTTTAAAGCGTAACTTTGTCTTGCTTCACAAAACAATAGTACCGAGTTACACACCATTTTTTTAGGGAATTTAATTTAGGGTAATTGAGTGTAAATAATGGAATTATATTCTTACGATTTTTATTCGAAGACATGGAGATAGGCGGATAATCGTTGTAGGGTAAATATATTGAAATTTTATTCATTAAGCTGAATGAGTGAAGAGAAGTAATTATTTATTGCTTTATTGATATATATCAATATTTTATACGTGACAAATAAAAAGGGAGCCAAAGCTCCCTTATAACAATAGTAGAGATTACATCAAAATATTGGAGAACAACAAACCAAAACCAATACTAAACACCATGCTTAACAAGCCTGGGAGCATAAAGCTGTGGTTGAAAATATACTTACCAATACGAGTGGTACCAGTCCGGTCAAAGTCGATAGATGCGATGATAGGGCCGTAGTTTGGAATGAAGAAGTAACCGTTAACGGCAACGAAAACCGCAATAATAATGGCTGGTGGCAAACCCAAGGTTATTGCAACAGGGACTAACACGGCTGTTGTTGCGCCTTGGCTATTGACCATCACCGACAGAGCAAATAACGCGAACGCGAATGTCCATGGTGCGACTTCCACTAAGCCAGAGACCGCTTCTTTGACCATGGCACCATGGCCAGCAATGAAGGTGTCACCTAACCAAGCGATACCGAAGATCGCTACGATGGCACGCATACCTGCATGGAATACGGAACCTTGGCTGATGGCGTTGCCGTCAGGTTTGCACAGTAAAATGATCAGCGCCGCGATAGACAGCATCACGATTTCAATCGTGTGCGCCATCCCCATGGCTGAGCCGTTAAATTGTGGGCGCAAGCTAGGCAATGCACCCATCACCACCACTACAATGGCACCGAACAAAAATAGCCCGACCGATTTTTTCGCTTGTGGCGTGATTTGAATATCAGCAATCGATACTTCTTGTTCCATCTCTGCGCGAAATTCTGGGTCTTGCAAGCGACGTTGATATTCTGGGTCGTCTTTCAGCTCAACACCGATTTTATTGACGAATAAGCACGCGCAAGCTAAACCAAGAATGGTACTTGGGATGGTGATCATCAACACATCCGTTAGCGTGATGCCTTGTGGTTCTAAGAAGGCGACTAACGCCACGACGGCGGCCGCAATTGGGCTAGCTACAATCGCAAATTGTGACGCGATCACCGCCATACCTAAAGGACGTTCTGGGCGAATACCACTGCGACGGCTCACTTCAGCAATTACGGGCAGTACTGAATAGGCCACGTGACCTGTACCAGCCATCATTGTAAAAAAGTAAGTTACCAAAGGGGCGATGAAAGTGATGTGGCGAGGGTTTTTATGCAAAATGTTAGTGGCAATTTTGATCAAATAATCTAAACCGCCAGCCGCTTGCATTGAGGCTGCTGCTGCAACCACGGCCATGATCATTAGCATCACATCAATCGGTGGGCTGGTTGGTTGCATGCCAAATCCAAAGCTCAGTACAGCAAGGCCAATACCGCCCATCACACCAAGCCCAATACCACCAATCCTTGCACCAATTAGGATACATCCTAATACGATAAGGAACTCAATTAAGAACATCTTATACTCCTAAAGATAATGAAAAATAGGGTCATTCTACAGGTTCAGCGATATTGAACGGTATGCTTTGCGCCATGATGTAACGCAATTTTTTCTCACTTAATAACTTGTAGAAAGTAAAAAGGCTCTGAATCAGAGCCTTTTTTGATTATTCGTAGCGTTTCGCTTTGTACTGAGGGCGCATAAAGTTTTCGACGGACAAGATGTCATCGAGCTCTTCGGCGGTGAGTAAGCCTCGCTCAAGCACAACTTCACGTACGCTCTTACCCGTTTCCGCACAAATTTTACCCACGATGTCACCTTCATGGTGGCCAATATATGGGTTAAGGTAAGTCACGATACCGATAGAGTTGAATACGTAAGCTTCACACACTTCTTTATTGACAGTGATGCCGTCAACACACTTGTCACGAAGGTTTATGCAGGCGTTTGAAAGAATTTCAATTGACTCAAACATGCTTTGTGCAATCACAGGTTCCATCACGTTTAGCTGTAATTGGCCACCTTCTGCGGCAAAGGAAATAGTGTTGTCGTTACCAAGTACTTTAAAGCACACTTGGTTGACCACTTCAGGCACCACAGGGTTTACTTTTGCAGGCATGATGGAAGACCCAGCTTGCAGTTCAGGTAGGTTCAACTCGTTTAGACCCGCGCGAGGGCCAGATGAAAGAAGACGTAAGTCATTGCAGATTTTAGAGAGTTTCACAGCAAGGCGTTTTAGCGCGCCGTGCGCCATAACATAAGCACCGCAGTCAGAGGTTGCTTCAATTAAATCTTCCGCTGGTACCACAGCTAAGCCTGTCACCGCAGCAAGGTGTTTCACCGCCGCCGCTTGATATCCCGGCGCCGCATTCAGGCCAGTACCGATCGCTGTTGCGCCAAGGTTAATCTCAAGCAGCAGTTTAGAGGTGTACTCTAGGTTGCGGATCTCTTCATTAATGGTGACCGCCCAAGCGCGGAACTCTTGACCTACGGTCATCGGTACGGCGTCTTGCAATTGAGTACGACCCATTTTCAAAATGCCAGAGAACTCTTGGCTTTTTAGCTCAAACGCACCTTTTAGATAGGCAATAGAATCAATCAGTTTCAGGATGCTGTTGTATACCGCAATGCGGAAACCAGTAGGGTAAGCACAGTTGGTTGATTGGCTTTTATTAACGTGGTCATTGGGGTTGATGAATTCGTACTGACCCTTTTCTTTACCCATCAATTCCAGAGCAAGGTTTGCGATCACTTCGTTGGTGTTCATATTGACAGAAGTACCGGCGCCGCCTTGGTATACGTCTGACGGAAATTGATCCATGCACTTACCTGTTTCTAGGATCAAGTCACACGCTTGGAGGATGTAATTAGCCACTTGGCTTGGAATGACGCCGAGCTCTTTGTTGGCTAGCGTGGCGGCTTTTTTGGTCATCACCATACCGCGTACAAATTCAGGCACATCCGAAATGGTTGATTTTGAAATATTAAAGTTTTCGATAGCGCGCAGTGTATGAATGCCGTAATACGCGTCAGCAGGAACGTGACGTTGACCTAATAGATCTTCTTCGATACGAGTGGCCGAGTTAGCTGTAGCAGCTGTCGTTTCTGATAGGGTAGCCATAACAGGATCCTTAGAGAATTATTCTGATAATTAGTGAAATTATTAGCCATTTCTGCAGTTTAAGAATCCATTCGTCAGAATTTTAGGCTGGAAAATCCGTCCTGACTTCTGTGGCACATCATACTCAACCTAGATTTAAAAAATAGTAAGTGGATCACCTTTTAGGTCAATATTTTATGAAAATTTGATACGCACTCACATGCGTTATTTTTAGGTTTTAAAAACAGTTATCGCGTTGATAAATAGTTGTGATGCCGGCGGTTGGATTTGTCTGTGTGGTATGAGATTTGTTCAGGTTTTGTTAGCAAAATGAACGAATGAATGGATTTCAGATAGAGCCAACATTCGGTCTATTTTAAGATAGATAGTGGCTCTATTTAGTCATTTAGGCTGTGAGGTGGTGCTCTTTGATTGAGCGTTGAGTGTTGTAGTCGCCTGTGGTTGACGGTAAGGTGAGAGCAATAAACAAAGGAGGGCGTGTGTTTCCAATCTTACTTCTGGCTTTTATTTTTGTGCCAATCATTGAAATTGGTCTCTTTATCCAAGTAGGCAGCTTGCTAGGTATGTGGCCAACTATCGCCTTGGTGCTGATTACGGCATTTGTTGGTGCATCATTGGTTCGTAGTCAAGGGATACAAACTTTACTTAGCGTTCAACACCGTTTGCACCAAGGTGAGCTACCTGCGCAGCAAATTATTGAGGGCGTGATGCTGGCGGTGGCGGGTGTGCTACTTTTAGTACCGGGTTTTTTGACCGATGCACTTGGTATGGTGGTGTTATTGCCTGCGCCTCGGGCTTTGCTTGCCAACTATTTGATGAATAAAGTGGTGGTGAATGGTGTATCAGGCCGTTTTCAGGCGCAGTTTGATGATAGCCGTCATAACAAAGCCCCATTTGATCGTGACTTTGAACCATCTGAAACGGGAAAAACCTTCGAAGGTGAATTTGAACGTAAAGATGATGAGCATAATAGGTTGAAATAAAAGACTTTTTATGGTGTTTCTTACTCTATTGTTTTGAGTTGTAAAAATTAAATGCCGAAATAGATTGCTTAGTGCAACGTTAGCGAATATAGTTACCTCGCTCTGTTGTTCAGGGGTTATTAATGAAACAAAAAATAAAAGTAAAAGTAAATTCTCAGAATCCCATCGTAAAAGTTGATGTCCTCAGTGTTTCCCTTACCTTATTAGTAACATTAAATAATTCAATCTATCAGTGCATTGCGCATAAGCGCGATAACTTTATGAATTTAAATAAAAGGGACACATTATGTCTAACAAAACAACTGGTTCTGTAAAATGGTTTAACGAAACTAAAGGTTTCGGCTTCCTTACTCAAGATAACGGCGGCGCTGACGTGTTCGTACACTTCAATGCAATCGCTTCTGACGGTTTCAAAACTCTAATTGAAGGCCAAAAAGTGTCTTTCAATGTAGAAAACGGTCAAAAAGGCCTACAAGCAGCTCAAGTAACTGTTCTGTAATCTAGCCTAATATCTAGAATTAATAAAAAGGTCGCCTAGGCGGCCTTTTTGCTATTTGGTGATTTATCTTCCTACCGTTTTAGAACACTAGCGCTGTTATTGCGCACCTTCAAAGCCCATTTGACGCCACGCTTCAAACGCAATAATAGCGACCGCATTAGAGAGATTTAAACTGCGAGCTTCTGCCATCATCGGAATACGAATACGTTGTGTCATCGGTAGGCTTTCGATGACTTGCGCTGGTAATCCACGAGTTTCTGGGCCAAACATCAACACATCTCCTTTTTGAAACTGCGCATCGACGTGGTGCCCCGTGGTTTTAGTGGTACAAGCAAAAATCCGGTACGTTTCGCGCTCTGCATTGAGGTAGTCCATAAAGGCATCCAAGTTGGCATGACGCGTTACGCGCGCTAAATCGTGGTAATCAAGCCCTGCACGGCGCACTTTCTTCTCTTCTAGATCAAAACCTAGCGGTTCAATAAGATGCAAATTAGCGCCGCAATTGGCACACAAGCGAATAATATTTCCGGTATTAGGGGCGATTTCAGGTTCGTAAAGTGCGATATCAAACATGGTATAGCTGCTCTTAAAGAGTGTGGGCCGGAAGTATAAGGTGACGAGCCTATTGAGTACAAGTCACCCGTTATTTGGCGATATAGGCATAAGTGGAATTTAACTATCCAATGGGAGCGTGAATTGTACTTTTAACCCACCTAATTGGCTGCGACTTGCGTGAATCGTACCGCTGTGTTGACGAATGGCACTTTCGGTGATGGCTAAACCTAACCCTGTACCACCACTGTGCCTATCACGCGCAGTGGAAACACGATAAAAGGGGCGGAAAATATCGTCTAACTCGTTTTCGGGAACGCCTTCACCATTGTCTTCCACGCAAACCGATAGTCTGCCTTTTTCGACCGAAAAGGTAATATTGATTTCATCTTTGCCATAGTAAATGGCGTTACGCACAATGTTTTCCAATGCGCTCATCAGCAGTTTTGGTGTACCGGAAATCGTGTGCGGTGGAATCGCATTATAGGTGAGTCTTTTTTCCATCTGCTCCGCCTCAAATTGGGCATCACTCAATAATTCCTCCCATAAACTGGATAGCGGTTGAGTTTCTCGGCTGAGATGGCTATTGGTTTGCATACGCGAAAGCGTCAGAAGTTCACCGATCATCTGCTCTAAACGCTGTGCTTCGGTGTCGATCCGCTCCAATTCTGAGCTGCTACCTTGTTTTCGAGTGGCAAGTGCATTGGCCATTCTCAGTCGCGTTAAAGGGGAGCGCAGTTCGTGTGAAATATCCGACAGCAATCGCTGCTGGCCAGAAATCATCTGGTTGATGGCTTCTACCATTTGGTTAAAGCTTTTTCCTGCTTGGCGAAATTCACTGGTGCCTTTTTCTAAGCTTGGGTCGACCACAAATTCGCCGCGAGCGACCCGTTTGGCGGCTTGCTCGAGGCGGCTGGCGGGTTGGCTCAATGCCCATGCGAGCCATAAGAGTAGCGGTGTACTGACGAGCATCACGGCAAGCAGTAGGCCGAACGGACGGTCAAATAGTTGCAATAAGAACGGGGGGGGCTCATTCCAGCGAATACCGACAAACATGAGTAGATCTTGCTTGGCAAGGGTGATTGGCAATGGACCTGAAATCATATAACGGCCATAGAGCTTCTGTTGTGGTTTATCAATGGATTCAATGCTGGTCACGAAATTTTGGAGTGCTTTAAACTTAAAGTCGGCTTGAGTTTTGGTGGTGAGGATTGTGCCATCTGGCGTTGTGATAAAGAATTGTGGAGTGCCGTTCTTCTCGCGCATGTGCCCTTCACCACGCTTGTTGCTGCTACTTTCTAAACGAAAGAGGATGCGTGTGAGTTCATGCTCATCTTTAAACATACTCTCTATTTTTTGTTTTAAGTGTGTAAGACGTTGGTATTCATCGCTAGGTATATCACGGGTTTTACGAGGATCAAGGTGCGGCAGTGCTAATACTGCGATCAGCACCAGCAGCATCGTAAACCAAAAAATGGCAAAAATTCTGCCATAAAGGCTGTTGATTTTAGGTAGGCGCATTAATCCTCCAGAATCATGAGGTAGCCACGACCACGCAGCGTTTTAATCCGTGATTTACCATCGACACGCTCAGGTAATTTCTTGCGTAAATTCGAGACGTGCATATCAATCGCGCGGTCAAAGGCCGCCAACCGTTTTCCTAGAACATCAAGGCTGAGCGCTTCTTTAGTTAAGGTTTCGCCTGGGTTTTGCACAAAATGAGTCAGCAAGGCAAATTCCGTGGTGGTAAGGTCCAGCAATTGCCCTTGGCAATAGGCTTCCTGCTTGCTGGGGTATACTTGAATATCTTGGCACTCAATGACTTCATTATGTTTGGTGCCATTGCTGGTTTGGGTTCGGCGCAAAATCGCGCGAATGCGTGCCAGCAGCTCTCGGTCACTGAAAGGCTTCGGTAAATAGTCATCCGCGCCGAGTTCTAGACCGATGACGCGATCGATCTCCTCTCCTTTGGCGGTGAGCATTAATACCGGGGTATGCCAGTTTTCACGTAACTTTTTCAGCGTTTCCATCCCATTAAGCTTAGGCATCATTACATCGAGTAAGACAAGATCAATGCGATCATGAATGGCCGCGAGCCCGCTCTCTCCATCATTCGCTTCAGAGACATCGAAGCCTTCATAGCTCAAGACTTCTTTTAGTAAGCTGGTGAGCTCAGTATCATCATCAATCAGAAGAATATGCGCCATGTGTCGCCTCGTCGTTGGGGAAGTTATGGGTACAGTTTACTGCGAAATAGGCAAGATATTCAGTGAGCAATAAGCTCTTTACGATTCTTTACGCTCACTATACGTTGCTTTACCGTACAGATCCTATTCTACACTCAAGCGCTGTGAATACAGCTTGTTAGAATCTACTTAGTGAAGGAATAGATGATGAAAATGGCAAAAAAATTAGTACTTGCGGCGGTGATACTTCCTCTGACTCTTAGCACAGCAAGCGTCTTTGCATTTGGTGGTAAAGAGCAACATAAAGGCCCAAATGATGAGTGTGGCGGTTTTGATCGCGGCATGATGCAGCAGCTTGATTTGACGTCTGATCAACAAGCAAAGTTGAAAGGAATGCGTGAGGCGAATCGCGAAGCGATGAAGGGTGAGCACAAAGGTCAACGCCAAGCGAAAATGAAAGCGCACCATGACAAAGTACAGGCTCTCGTGCTCGCCGAGAACTTTGATGCGGCAGCGGCAAATGAACTAGCCAAAGAGATGGTCGATCAACAGGTCGCTCACCGTGTCAAGATGCTAGAAAAACGTCATGACATGATGAGTGTGCTAACTCCGGAACAAAAAGCAAAACTGCAAACGCTACAACAAGATCGCATGCAGAAGTGCATGGAAAATGGTCCTAAGCACATGAAAAAAAATAGCTAGTCATTGATAACCGCTAATAATTGATAATAGGCCTCGGGTGAGGCCTGTTCATTTTTGTGTCATATTCATTCTTAATTTGAGAAGGTATACTACCTGCTCATTCTCAAGCTGATTTTAGTGATATGAAACAAGAATACGCACGCCTTGTTACGCTTGCTGCCTGGACAGCAACCCTTGTAGCCTCATTGTTGCTGATAGTAAAAGTGATCGCTTGGTGGGTTACTGGCTCGGTCAGCCTACTCGCATCCTTGATTGATTCCTTACTTGATATTGCCGCTTCCGTGGTCAATTTAATTGTGGTGCGTTACGCACTGCAGCCCGCAGATAAAGAGCACGCCTTTGGTCATGGTAAGGCGGAATCGCTTGCGGCTCTTGCCCAAGCGATGTTCATTTCAGGCTCGGCCTGTTTTCTTATCCTCAATGGGGTTGACCGTTTTTTCCGCCCACACGAATTAACCTCTCCTGAATATGGCGTTTATGTCAGCCTGTTTGCAATGCTAGTGACTTTTGGCTTAGTGTTGTTCCAAAAGCATGTCGTGAAAAAAACGGGCAGCCAAGCCATTGCCGCGGATTCATTGCATTACCAAACCGATCTGTTCATGAATGCGGCGATTATGATCGCGCTCATATTGAGCTGGTTTGGCTTTAAACAGGCCGATGCCATCTTTGCGATCGGCATTGGCGTTTATATTCTTTACAGCGCTTTTCGTATGGTGCAAGAGGCCATTCAGACCTTATTGGATCGTAAGTTACCTGATGAGGAATTGAAGCAAATCCGCACAGAATGTCTTTCTGTGGCTGGTGTGTTGGGTGTGCATCAATTAAGAACTCGCATGTCTGGACCTGTAAGATTCATTCAGTTACATCTGGAACTAGATGACAATATCCGCTTGATTGAGGCGCATCGCATTTCCGATGAGGTGGAAGATAAGCTACTCGAGGCTTTCCCGGGAGCTGATGTATTAATCCACCAAGATCCTTATTCTGTGGTGTTTGGACCAGAAAAAAAGCAAAAATCACAAGGGTGGTAGCGACAAAAACGCGCTTATTAACTATCTTTTTAAGAACAATAAATAAGCCTGATTCTGATATGAATCAACAAAGCATTAACTCAAAACTGTAATACTCTTACATAAGTAGCAAACTTACATAATTTCGTGCAAATAACAGTAGTATTCCTCTTTAGGAAAGGTAACATTATGCACAGATTAGAAAGATTTTGCTGTCGGTTTTATCGCTAACGGACAGCGTAAAAAATTAGTATTAAGTTCCCAAAAAATCGAGGGTGAGCATGATTAAGAAGATCGGTGTTTTGACTAGTGGCGGTGACGCACCTGGCATGAACGCAGCAATCCGTGGTGTTGTTCGTACGGCACTCGGTGCTGATTTGGAAGTATTTGGTATTTACGATGGCTACCTTGGTCTTTATGAAGATCGCATTAAAAAATTGGATCGTTCAAGCGTTTCTGACGTTATCAATAAAGGTGGTACTTTCCTAGGTTCTGCGCGTTTCCCTGAATTTCGTGAAGTCGCAGTACGTGAAAAAGCGATCGAAAACCTAAGAAAGCATGGTATTGATGCTTTAGTTGTCATCGGCGGTGACGGTTCTTACATGGGTGCGAAAAAGCTGACCGAAATGGGTTTTCCATGCGTTGGTTTACCAGGCACGATTGATAACGACATTGCTGGTACCGATTACACCATTGGCTACTTAACAGCATTAAATACGGTTATCGATGCGATTGACCGTTTACGTGATACTTCCTCTTCTCATCAACGTATTTCTATTGTTGAAATTATGGGTCGTCATTGCGGTGATTTGACTCTGATGTCGGCGATTGCAGGCGGTTGTGAATACATCATCACCCCTGAAACTGGCCTGAATATGGAGCAACTGATTGCAAATGTTCAAGACGGTATTAAGAAAGGTAAGAAACACGCCATTATTGCACTGACTGAGTTGATGATGGATGCTAACCAACTGGCGAAAGAAATTGAAAAAGCAACGGGACGTGAAACTCGCGCTACCGTGCTGGGTCATATTCAACGCGGTGGTCGCCCGACGGCGTTTGACCGTGTTCTTGCGTCACGCATGGGGAATTTTGCAGTACATTTACTGCTTGATGGCCACGGTGGTCGTTGTGTTGGTATTCAGAAAGAGCAGTTGGTTCACCACGATATTATCGACGCAATTGAAAATATGAAGCGTCCAGTTCGCACTGATTTGTATAAAGTGGCTGAAGAGTTATTCTAATCACTTCTTCCATCTCGGTATAAAGTGATTAAGTAAAAAAGACCGCATTGCGGTCTTTTTTGTCTCTCTATGCTTTGTCTTTAAAATAAAACAGAGCAAAGCACTGGCGGATTACAAAATGATCGCGCGCACTTCTGGGTCTTTACGCTCTAAGTAGTGAATTGATTTAATACGGCGAATGGTACGACAGCGGCCACGAATTAATAGCGTTTCTGTGGTGGCGATGTTGCCTTTGCGGGTAATACCTTCCAGCAGATCCCCTTTGGTGATACCAGTAGCTGAGAAAATGACGTTATCACTGCGGGCCATCTCTTCCATTTTCAACACTATGCCAGCTTCGACACCCATTTCCGCGCAGCGAGCTAACTCTTTTGCACCGTAAATGCGGTTTTCTTCCGTATCGCCTTTGACTTCATGACGTGGTAGTAGACGGCCATGCATGTCACCATCTAGAGCTCGGATGACCGCGGCTGAAACCACTCCTTCAGGTGCACCGCCGATGCAGTACATCACGTCGACTTCACTATCAGGCATACAAGTTAGGATCGAGGCGGCGACATCGCCATCTGGCACAGCAAACACGCGAACACCCATCTCTTGCATCTGCGCTATGGTGGCATCATGGCGAGGTTTCGCTAAGGTGATCACAACTAGAGTGTTTAATGGTTTATTCAGCGCAGCGGCGATATTTTCTAAATTCTCTTTTAAAGGCTTATTGAGGTCAATGCACCCTTTAGCGCCGGGGCCAACCACCAATTTTTCCATGTACATATCAGGTGCTTTAAGGAAGCTGCCTTTTTCGCCAGCCGCCAAAACAGCCAATGCGTTTGACTGGCCCATTGCCGTCATACGTGTACCTTCAATAGGATCCACTGCGATATCAACCGCATCGCCACCAAGGCCAACAAGCTCGCCAATGTAGAGCATTGGAGCATCGTCAATTTCGCCTTCACCGATTACAATTTCACCTTGGATGTCGGTTTTATTGAGTAGGTTGCGCATGACTTCTACCGCTGCGCCATCGGCCGCATTTTTATCGCCTCGGCCAAGCCATTTGTAACCTGCCAGTGCGGCACCTTCAGTGACTCGAGAGAATGCCATTGCTAAATCGCGTTTCATGCTAGCTCCAAAGAAAAGGGAATAGGAAATTTCGGCGGGAATTTTAGCATATCAAATAGTAAACGTTTGCTTTTTTAGTTCACAAGGATTGCACTTGATCAAAGCTAAGCCTCAAATTGAGCAAATCCATGGCCAGATAAAGTGTTTTTCGGCCTAGGCTTGGCGCTTAAGTGAGTTGACGGTTAAGTTGAGCCGATTTTTTAGCCAAATAGCGAGAAAATTTGCATATAGTGAGTGTTTCTGAGCGCTGTGCTGAGTAGAATGAACCAATAAGTGAAATTTTGTTCACCTCAACCGAATAACTAAGGGTATGCACCATGTCTTTTGAAGTATTAGAACTACTAGAAGCAAAAATTCAAACCGCAGTTGACACCATCGCACTTCTACAAATGGAAGTGGAAGAGCTTAAAGAAGAGAAACAGCAGCTCGTAAATGAAGCGAATGAGCTAAAAGTAGCGCGTGAAGAGCTTGAGCAAAAAGCGCAACAAATGGAGCAAGAGCAGAATGCATGGCAAGATCGTATTCGTAGCTTACTTGGTAAAATGGACGACGTGGAATAATCTGCTCGCTTAAGTGATACCACAACGCCGACATCAAGTCGGCGTTACTTTTAATCAATCATCGAGTTTTATCACGAGCAACATTTACCAATAATAGCGTTATGAGTGCAGAGAAAGTTTATGCTTTCGGTCTTACGCCCAACGTATGGCACAATGCGTAGGTCATTTCAGCGCGATTGAGCGTATAGAAATGGAAGTCTTTGACGCCTTCACGGCTTAAAATACGAACCATGTCAATTGCTTGGCTTGCACCCACGAGCTGGCGTGTGGTTGGGTCATCATCTAATCCATTAAATTGTTTCGCCATCCATCCGGGGACTTTAACGTTGTTTTGCGCGGCAAAGCGAGAAGCTTGTTTAAAGTTTGATACCGGTAGAATGCCCGGTACAATTTCAGCATCAATACCAGCAGCTACGCAGCGGTCGCGAAATCGTAAGTAGCTTTCAACATCAAAAAAGAATTGAGTAATTGCGCGGTTTGCACCTGCATCAATTTTGCGTTTTAGATTGACCAGATCGGATTGCGCGCTTTTCGCTTCAGGGTGGACTTCTGGAAATGCCGCGACAGAAATATCAAAATCATGGCGAGATTTGAGTAGAGTCACTAAGTCGGAAGCATACATTTCTGGTTTGCCGCCACCAGCGGGGATATCGCCACGCAGTGCAACTATGTTCTGGATGCCGTTGTGCCAGTAGTCATCGGCAATCTGAATCAGCTCATCGCGAGAGGCATCAATGCAAGTGAGGTGCGGTGCTGCAATAAGGCCAGTTTGATCTTTAATCTCTTTAATGATCGAATGGGTGCGGTCGCGCTCGCCAGAGTTTGCTCCGTAAGTCACAGAAACAAATTTAGGTTGTAGGGTTTTTAAACGGTGAACGGAATTCCACAATGTCTCTTCCATTTGCGCTGAGCTGGGTGGAAAAAACTCAAATGAGACATTGATATTATCTGATAGCTCAGCCACGTTCTGGTTGAGTGCATCAATATGACCGGCGTGCGTGTATCCCATTTTATTTCTCCCTGTGGCGTTCTTCCGCCAATCTATCATTCCTTAAGTTGACGTTTAGACGTCTATATGTCCACAGAATGTATTGAATAGCATTTAATGTCAACACTGTAATTATGAAGATTATTCATGTTGATTGTGAGTGACCTTCAAGTCATGCTCAACCTCGGTATGCATGACCTAATATCATCCTTTCGCAGTTAAATTAAGGAGCCTAGTGGCCCCTTAATCTGGAATAAGCTGGAGTGTTACAGCAAGCTTGACAGCAAGTTGAGGTCCGATTGGATAGCTCCTGCTGTCACTTCTCTACCAGCGCCCGGGCCACGAATCACTAACGGGTTATCGCGATACCATTTACTCTCGATAGCAAAGATGTTGTCACAAGGTAAAAGGTTAGCCAAAGCGTGTTCACGCTCTAAAGCTTCAACCCCCACCGTTGCTTTGCCATTTTTCTCAAGCCTTGCGACATAGCGTAGCACTTTATCTTCACGTTGTGCTTTGGTTAGTCTCTCTGCTAATTTTTCACTCAGTAGTTGGCCTTTGTCTAAAAAGTCATCCAACGAGAGGTGCTTGAGCTCATCAGGAACCAGTGATTCAACTTTGACATTTTCCGGTTCGATATGTAATCCCGCTTCACGGGCTAGGATCACCAGTTTGCGCATTACGTCTGAACCATCCAGATCGCTGCGCGGGTCAGGCTCGGTAAGTCCTTGTTGCCATGCTAAATCGACCAGTTCGCTAAACGGTATTGAGCCGTCGAATTGCTGAAATAACCAAGATAAAGTGCCAGAGAAAATACCAGAGAGGGCGACGATTTCATCACCGCTTTCACGCAAATCACGTACCGTGTGGTTAATGGGTAAGCCTGCGCCAACCGTCGCGTTGTAGAGCCAATGGCGGCTAATTTTCGCGAATGCTTCTTTTATTTGGTGGTAATCGACGCTAGAGGAAGAGCCCGCGACTTTATTCGCCGAGATGAGGTGCATCCCATTTTCAGCAATGCTGAGGTAGTGATCAGCCAATTCTTTGCTTGCGGTTACATCGAGCACAACCGCTTCGTCATATCCTTGAATATTGCTTAATCGTTGTAGCCAAGTCATTCCTTCACTGGCAATCGCTTCATCGTCAAAATGCTTTAAAACCGATGCCGCATCAATACCTTGTTCATCAAACCAATAGGTTTGGCTATCGACCACCGCGACCAACTCGAAGTTCATGCCATGGCGTTTTTCTAACTCTGATTTTTGTTCAGCAAAGAGTTTTAACCAACTCGAACCAATGTTGCCTTTGCCACACAGTGCCAGTGCGACCCGTTTTTGCGCCTGAAATAGTTGGTTGTGCATACCCACCACTAAGGGGGTGATCGGCGTTTTACGCAGTACCGCAACTAAACTCAGCCCAGATTCGGCTTCACAGATAAACTCGATCGGTGATGAACGTAGCTGTTGATAAAAGCCGTAGCAGTGATTGGGGTTTTTCGTCACTCCCGCACCCACAGCCCCCACTAATGAAAAGCCTTCTTTGAGTTTAATTTCCGCTTCAAAAGCGGCATCTTGCAGATGGGCTAGGGCTCCACCTGAAATCTCAGCAGTATAGGCAAGGCGCAATTGGTGTTGATCGGCTTGAGTATCGAAAGCTAGCGGTTCGAGTTGAGCACGACGCAAGCTGCGCAGCACATCGTTTTGTAGGCGCTGGAAGTCATGCCCGTGAGCAAAATTAAGCTCAACCAACAGCACATCATCAAGTGAAGTAATGATTTTGGCACCGCGTCCCGATGCCAATACACGCTCAATACGAGTCGATCCTGCTTCGGGTTGATAACTGCAGCGCAAGTGCAAATCCATGGTGCTTTGCGCCACGGGCTGCAAAGTTCGGCTGTGTAATACTGGGGCGGCAAGGCGCGCTAACTCGTTGGTTTCGTCCAAACGCAGTAGCGGCAGTAAACAGGCATCACTGACAATACGCGGGTCGGCGCTATAAACACCGGCCACATCACTCCAAATCGTTACCCGGTTTACTTCCGCAAGTGCACCGATCATAGTGGCGGAGTAATCGGAACCATTGCGCCCAAGTAGCACAGTATCACCTTGTTCACTGCGAGCCATAAAGCCTGTGATGATCACTCGGTGATGCGCGTGTTGTGCCAAAATTTCTTTCAGCAAAGGGTAGGAGCGAGCGCGATCCACTTCCGGTTGTGTGCCTGCTTGCGCGCGAAGAAATTCGCGGGCGTCTTGTGCCACAGCCGCAAGATTATGTTGATTGAGTAACGCCGCCAATAAGCGTGATGACCACACTTCACCATGGCCAAGTACCGCCGCTTGTTGAGCTGGCGATAGGGGCGCGCAAAGCTGACCCAAGGTGCGAATTTCGTTGGTGAGTAAAGTGATGAGCGGTTGCGCTGCATCTTCATCGAGCAGCGCGTTGATTAAATCGATTTGGTACTGACGGACCGATTGCAAGTTCTCATGAGCCACTCGGCCATCTTTATTGAGAGCGTCGAGAAATTCGATTAAACGATTGGTGGTTTTTCCTGCGGCAGAAACCACCACCAAATCATCAGCTTGAGAATACTCTTTTAAGATATTAACGACCCGTTTGTAGCATTCAGGATCGGCAAGGCTGCTACCGCCAAACTTGTGCAATTGACGTAGGGCAGTCATTAATAGGCCTCCTTCGCTTTAGCAAAGGCTTGCGCGAGATCGTCAATCAAATCTTGGGCATCTTCTAAGCCGACCGATAGGCGTAATAGCTGCTGTGAAACACCAGCTTCGGCCAACGCTTCTTCGCCCATCGCTCGGTGAGTCATCGAAGCGGGGTGGCAGATTAAGCTCTCCACGCCTCCTAATGATTCTGCCAGTGAGAATAATGTTAACTGAGAGACAAAATATTTGAGCTGTTCAAAGCTGCCCGCAAACTCAAAACTTAGCATAGATCCAAAGCCAGATTGCTGCTTTTTCGCTATCTCATGGCCAGGATGCTCTGGCAAACTCGGGTGATAAATGACCTTTACTAAGGCTTCGCTTTGCAGATAGTCCAAAATGGCACGTGAGCTTTCCTCATGGACGCGCATTCTTGCGCCTAAGGTACGAATGCCACGCAGCGTCATATAGCTATCAAAAGGGGTTCCCGTTGAGCCAAGGCAGTTGCCCCACCATGCTAGCTCTTCAGCGTGCTGCTCTGTTTTGGTGATAACAACTCCGCCAATCACATCGGAGTGGCCGTTGATGAATTTGGTGGTGGAGTGGATGACAAAATCTGCGCCCAACTCTAATGGTTTTTGGAAGACTGGCGTTAAGAAGGTGTTGTCAACCGCCACTAATGCACCGACGGCGTGTGCTTGTTGGCAAATATCAGCAATATCTACCACGCGAACTAATGGGTTGGATGGGGTTTCAATGAGTACCAATTTGGGTTTTTTCGCCAAAGCGGCCTGCAAAGCGTTTGGATCGGATTGATCAATAAAGAGTGTCTTAAAATCGCCTTTTTTGGCGCGTGTATTAAACAGGCGATATGTGCCACCGTAACAGTCATGCGGGGCCACAATCAGATCGTCAGGACTTAAAAAGGCGGAAACCCATAGATTCAGCGCCGAAGTGCCACAGTTAGTCACCACCGCACCTTGACCCGATTCGAGTTCAAACAACGCTTTTTCGAGCAGACCGCGATTCGGGTTGCCAGAGCGTGTGTAATCGTATTTAGGCACTTCACCAAACGCAGGAAAGCTATAATTTGTCGAAAGATAAATTGGAGGCACAACAGCATGATATTGAGAGTCGGATTCAATACCGGTTCTAACGGCGATGGTGGCTGGCTTGCGAGTGGTCATGACGGTTTCCTTACTTAATTAAACTCAATAAACTGACTTTTATTGAGGGGTTCCTGCTTTATCTGGGGACAACGAAATGGCAATGTTCATTGTCTCGAGTATTAGCTATATCCGATAGTGCGTGAGATTGCTATCCCCTTTCTAACTTGAAGTTGCTGCGATGTTGGCTAGGTTCACCTACTTCAATCACATAGTCTGGCTGCCTTGACTTGCCGCTCTGCTGAAATTTCAAGTATTTCGGGTATCTCTTTGTCGATAATGGCACACTTTACTGAACTCAAAAGAAGACGTCAATATATCTAGACGTCTATATGTCTTTGCTTGTGGCGGTAAATCCCGCTAAAATCCAACTTTCAAATTTTTAACGACCAATTACGATAACGAAGGTGCGCAATGGCAGACTGGAATGGGGAATACATTAGCCCATATGCTGAACATGGGAAGAAGAGTGAGCAAGTCAAAAAAATCACCGTTTCAATCCCATTGAAAGTGTTGAAAGTATTAACTGATGAGCGCACTCGCCGTCAAATCAATAACTTACGCCACGCAACGAACAGTGAGCTGCTGTGTGAAGCCTTCTTGCATGCTTATACCGGTCAACCTTTACCGACCGACGAAGATTTGAGAAAAGATCGTCCAGACGATATTCCGACGGAAGCAAAAGCATTAATGACCGCCATGGGCATTGAATTTGAAGCGTATGATGATGAAGAAGTGTAGCGCGTAATTGCGGTACAACGAGATAAAATCGAGAGGATACTGGGTAAGTTGCCATTGTGACTTTGGCTCTGTGTCTCAGAATATAAAAAAACCGCTGAAAGTCAGCGGTTTTTTTTCGAGCGAGGCATTTAGCCGCTCAAGCTTGTGATTATTCTTGCATGTAATTGACAGGCATCTCGATTCGAGCGACGCCAGAGTCAACCGCTGCTTGAGCAACCGCTTTAGCAACACGAGGCAGTAGGCGTGGGTCCATCGGTTTTGGAATGATGTATTCAGGGCCGAAACTTAACGCTTTTACGCCTGCAGCTTTCAACACTTCAGCCGGCACTTCTTCTTTAGCCAGTTCACGTATCGCCTCAACTGCGGCTAGCTTCATTTGGTCATTAATTTCACTAGCACGGACATCCAAAGCGCCACGGAAAATAAATGGGAAGCACAACACATTGTTGACTTGGTTTGGATAATCGCTACGGCCTGTGCCGAGAATTAAATCGTCACGTACCGCGCGTGCGAGTTCCGGTTTAATTTCTGGATCCGGGTTTGAGCAAGCAAATACGATCGGTTTATCGGCCATTAATTTTAGCGCTTCGGCAGGCAGCAGGTTGGGGCCTGACACACCTAGGAATAAGTCAGCGCCTTCAATCACATCTTCCAGTGTGCGTTTGTCGGTGTTATTAGCAAACAACTGCTTATATTCATTAATGTCATCGCGACGAGTATGAATCACACCTTTGCGATCAAGCATGTAGATTTTTTCACGCATTGCGCCGCACTTAATCAATAGTTCCATGCAAGCGGTGGCTGCTGCGCCAGCGCCAAGACAGACGATAGTGCATTCGTTGAGTTTCTTGCCTTGCAGTTCAATCGCATTGAGCATGCCAGCTGCGGTAACAATCGCAGTGCCGTGTTGATCGTCATGGAAAACAGGCACATTACAGCGCTCGATCAAACGGCGTTCAATCTCAAAGCAATCTGGTGCTTTGATATCTTCTAAGTTGATGCCGCCAAAGGTGTCGGCGATGTTGGCAACCGTATCGACAAATTCATCGATTGTGCGGTGTTTTACTTCAATATCAATTGAATCAAGCCCAGCAAAGCGTTTAAACAGTAGCGCTTTTCCTTCCATGACGGGCTTGGAAGCCATCGGACCTAAGTTACCTAAACCAAGAATAGCCGTGCCGTTTGAGATCACAGCGACGGTGTTGCCTTTCGCAGTGTATTTATAAACGTTGTCGATGTTCTGTGCGATTTCACGAACCGGTTCAGCGACGCCCGGGCTGTAAGCTAAAGCAAGGTCTTCAGCCGAGTCGGCAGGCTTAGTTAGTGAAATGGCAATTTTACCCGCGGTTGGGTAAGCATGGTAATCGAGTGCGCGTTGGCGAAATTGTTCTTCTGCCGTTAATTCTTGGTGAGTGTCATCAGACATAGGTATAAGTGCTCGTGTTGGATTGGAAAAGGTCCATAATTCTAATGGATGTCGCTCAAACTTCCTAGGCGGGAACCTGACGTGCTTCATCAAAAAATGGAGAAAATGTCGCAGATAAGACCAGTGCGTACTGACAACTATACAAAAAATGCCAACAAAAAAGGATGCCGAAGCATCCTTTTTTAATTTTCTAGCAAAAAAGAAATTATTTGCTAGAAAGAGCACCGAAACGCTTGTTGAAGCGATCTACACGGCCGCCGGTATCAACGATACGTTGCTTACCAGTGTAGAATGGGTGACATTTGTCACACACGTCTAGGTGGATAGAATCTTTGCCTAGCGTTGAGCTGAACTCGAAAGAGTTGCCGCAAGAACAAGTCGCGCTAACTGCTTTGTACTCTGGATGGATACCAGCTTTCATGGGATAACCTCAAATTGGGCCGCGTCGCTATCCGAATCTATGCCGGACACCACACGTAGTTAATAAAAAAATGTTGATACCGCTGACTGCTTAACATCAAGCAAGAAGCCATATCATCAAGGCGCGATATATTAATGAATCCTCTTCAGTGGATCAAGCCATTTCGCCGCTATTTTCGCCACATTTTTGTCCAATGACGAAGCTCGAATTTCGGTGACGCATCCAGTAGACTGTCTTTTCACATTTTTTGTAGAACGAACGGTCGATTATGCGCCCCACCATTGCACGCGTTGCCTTACCTGTCCCATTGGATAAGCAGTTTGATTATCAGATCCCAAGTCATCTGTTTCCGATTGTTGGTGGACGAGTGTCGGTGCCATTTGGTCGGCAAACTCTGGTGGGTATCGTCACCGCTATAGTCAGTGAGTCTGAGTTTTCAGTCGATCAATTAAAGCCGCTAAAAGCGGTGCTCGATAGCCAGCCAGTCTGGCCAGAGAAACTCTATCAATTGCTGTTGTGGTGTAGCCAGTTTTATCAATACCCATTAGGCGACACGCTATTTAATGCCTTGCCTGGCGCATTACGTAAAGGGAAAGCGGCCGATTTTTCGACCTTAGTGGAGTGGCAACTGACGCCCAGTGGGCGCGATCAACTCATGCAAGGATTCGGGCGAGCGGTAAAGCAAGCCAAAGTGATGACGATGCTTGAGTCTGGCGCTGTGCCCCATCAACTGTTTATTGATGAAGGGGTAGGTAGCAGCGTACTCAAAACCTTACAAGAGAAAGGCTGGATAGAATCACTGGAAAAACGGCCGACACTGACGGCTTGGCCGCAAAATGTTGAAGCGGATGTGGAAAAGCCCAAGCTAAACCAAGAACAAGCGATCGCGATTGCTTCAATTAATAGCCATCACCATTTCGCATGCTATTTACTTGAAGGGGTCACCGGTTCAGGGAAAACCGAAGTTTATCTAAACTTAATCAAGCCCGTTTTAGAAAAAGGACGTCAGGCATTGGTACTGGTGCCTGAGATTGGTCTAACACCACAAACCATTAACCGCTTTCGTAAGCGATTTAATGTGCCAGTTGCCGTGGTCCACTCGGGGCTCAATGAAACCGAGCGCCTCAACGCGTGGTTAGCGGCGCGTGATAATATTGCGGGCATTATCATTGGTACTCGCTCAGCGCTGCTAACGCCTTTTGCAGATCTAGGTATCATCATTGTTGATGAAGAGCACGACGCTTCGTATAAACAGCAAGATAGCCTACGCTACCATGCAAGAGATGTCGCGGTAATGCGTGCAAATCTTGAGCAGATCCCGATTGTGCTCGGTTCTGCCACTCCAGCATTAGAAACGTTGCATAATGCATTGAGTGGCAAATATCATCACTTAAGCTTAACTCAGCGTGCGGGCGTAGCGGTTCCCACTAAAAACAAAGTGTTGGATGTGAAAGGCCTGTTTTTAGAGAGTGGGTTATCAGCGCCGCTGATTGCTGAGATGAGAAAACACCTCAGTGCAGGTAACCAAGTGATGCTGTTTCTCAATCGGCGCGGCTTCTCGCCCGCGCTGATGTGCCATGAATGCGGTTGGATTGCCGAGTGCAAACGTTGCGATGCGTACTATACCTTTCACCAATACAGCAGTGACATGCGTTGTCACCATTGCGGCTCGCAACGTCCGGTGGTTCATCAGTGTCAAGGTTGTGGTTCAACTCAGTTGGTCACGGTTGGGGTAGGTACCGAGCAACTTGAAGCGCAACTGGCGCAGCTTTTCCCCGAATATAAAACGGTGCGTATTGATCGCGATAGTACGCGTCGTAAAGGCAGTTTAGAAAGTGCGTTATCATCGATTCGACAAGGTGAGTATCAGATTTTAATTGGCACGCAGATGCTTGCTAAAGGGCACCATTTTCCCGATGTGACTTTAGTGGCGTTATTGGATGTGGATGGTTCGCTATACAGCAGTGATTTTCGCGCCGCCGAACGCTTGGCGCAGCTATTTACTCAAGTGGCAGGTCGAGCAGGGCGCGCTAGTAAACCCGGCGAAGTCATTTTACAAACGCATCACCCAGAACACAGTTTGCTGCAAGCACTGTTGCAAAAGGATTATCGTCATTTTGCAGAAACCGCGTTAGAAGAGCGGAAAATAGCGATGTTGCCGCCTTACACCTATCTCACACTGTTTAAAGCGGAATCCAATCAAGCTTCGATGGTGGAAGAGTTTTTACGCCAAATTAGGCATACGTTAGAAGCGCATCCGTTATTTGATGATTCGTGCTTAGTATTAGGGCCAACTCCAGCCCCATTGGCGAAAAGAGCGGGCAAATATCGCTGGCAGTTATTACTGCAAACTCAACATCGCTCCAAAATGCAAAAACTATTGATGAGTGCTAAGCCTGCGATTGGACTGTTACCATTAGCCAAGAAAATTCGCTGGTCGTTAGATATTGAACCGCAAGATCTCAGTTAAACCTCAGTAGCGTTTTCGATGAAATGAGATGTAACATATTGAAGCAATCGAATGCTAAAAAGGTTACTGTTATTTTTGTCAGCCAATTTAATCCTCTCTAATGTGAGTGGCTTCACGCTTATTATGTAAAATTTGTTAATCTGACCGTAACTTTCTGGGTGGAAATGAATAGACTATCACTCATATATCCGCTGTGAATAACAGCTCAGCGTTCAAAATGGATAACCAGATTTTACAACCGGATTTTATAAACATAACAACGGGTGATTTCAGCCCAGTAACAACTTTTAAAGAGGTTAATTTCTATGGCGACAATGAAGGATGTTGCCCAGCTTGCAGGTGTATCAACCGCCACAGTATCTAGGGCGTTGATGAATCCTGAAAAAGTATCATCTTCAACGCGAAAGCGTGTCGAAGATGCTGTTTTGGAAGCTGGTTACTCACCAAATTCTCTCGCTCGCAACTTACGCCGTAATGAATCTAAAACCATTGTCGCTATCGTGCCGGATATTTGTGACCCTTACTTCACAGAGATCATTCGTGGTATCGAAGATGCGGCGATGGAGCATGGTTATTTAGTACTGTTGGGTGATAGTGGTCAGCAGAAAAAGCGAGAAAGTTCGTTAGTTAACCTCGTATTTACTAAGCAGGCCGATGGCATGTTGTTGCTGGGAACTGATTTGCCGTTTGATGTTAGTAAGCCGGAGCAAAAAAACCTGCCACCTATGGTCATGGCATGTGAATTTGCGCCAGAACTTGAGTTGCCGACGGTACATATTGATAACCTTACTTCAGCGTTTGAAGCGGTGAACTATTTGACACAGCTAGGGCACAAACGCATCGCGCAAATATCGGGGCCAGCAGAGGCCACGCTGTGTAAGTTCCGCCATCAAGGTTATCAACAAGCCTTACGCCGTGCAGGAATTACCATGAACCCTAATTATTGCACTTATGGTGATTTTACTTTTGAAGCCGGGGCTAAAGCACTGCGCCAATTATTGGCTTTATCTGAGCCACCCACAGCCATTTTTAGTCATAATGACAGTATGGCGATCGGTGTCATTAAGGAAGCCAAAAAATTGGGTTTGCGCGTTCCACAAGATATTTCAGTGGTGGGATTTGATGATATTCAATTTGCGCTCTACTGCGATCCACCGTTAACGACCATCTCACAGCCGCGCTATGAGATAGGGCGTCAAGCGATGCTCATGATGCTCGATCTTCTTCGCGGTCAAGAGGTTGGCGCAGGTTCTCGACTATTAGAAACCAAGTTAGTGATTCGAGAAAGCGCAGCGCCTCCTCGCTTGAGCTAACCACATGCAGCGCATTTTTGATGCGCTGCAACTCTTTCAGCACTATTAAGTCGTTGGAAACTGCATTAACATTGGCACAAACCATCAACTTTTGAATTCTCTGTGGCTAATAAAGATTATGTAAGGCGCGGTCGTAGTCCGAAAAAGCCGACCCCGAAAAAAACAGCTCCACGTCGTAAACCTTGGCGTAGTGGCTTATTGGCACTGTTGCTCGTTTCCGGTTTTGGTTATGGGCTGTTCTTACTCAGCCGTGATCCTGAGCCGCCTCAAGCGGTTGTGGTTCCTACAAAACCAGTCGCAAAACCTAAGCCAGAGAAAGTGATCCCACCGCCCCCAGAGGAAAAATGGGATTACGTGGATAGCTTGCCGAAACGTGAAGTAGAAGTAGTAGCCAAAGAACAAAAAGTGTCTGAAATCCCTTATATCATGCAGTGTGGGGCGTACAAAACTTCGGCACAGGCTGAAAGCCGTAAACTTGATATCGCGTTTCAGGGTTTAAAAAGTGAAATCCGAAAAACGGAAGGCAGCAGTTGGTATCGCGTGGTATTAGGGCCATACAAATATAAGCGTGATGCGCAGCGTGACGAGCATAAATTACAACGCGCTAAAATTGAGCCGTGCGCCATTTGGACTGAACCACAATAAGAGCGATCACTCACCGCATCCAATCGATTCGCGGTGAGTGTTTTTTGTGACTTGAAATCTTCCCCAACCATCCTCATATATTTGCTAACTCCATCGTGAAAACAAATAAGAGGTCCTGTCGTGACTACCATCGTCTCTGTACGTCGTAATAATAAAGTTGTCATCGCCGGTGACGGACAAGTATCGCTCGGTAATACCGTAATGAAAGGCAATGCGCGCAAGGTTCGCCGTCTGTACAATAATCAAGTCTTGGCAGGGTTTGCAGGTGGCACAGCCGATGCGTTTACCTTGTTTGAGCGCTTTGAAAGTAAGCTGCAAATGCATCAAGGTCATCTTACTAAGGCCGCGGTTGAGCTGGCAAAAGATTGGCGTAGTGACCGAGCACTGCGTAAGCTAGAAGCGATTTTAGCGGTGGCTGATGAAACTGCATCGCTCATTATTACGGGTAATGGTGACGTCGTTCAACCAGAAAACGACCTGATTGCTATCGGTTCGGGTGGTAATTTTGCCCAAGCTGCGGCGACCGCATTATTAGAAAATACCGATTTAGATGCACGTGAAATCGCTGAAAAAGCACTAAAAATTGCGGGCGACATTTGCGTGTTTACCAACCATTTCCACACTATCGAAGAACTAGAAATACCGGCGGAATTGCTACTGCAACAAACAGTGACCACCGAAAAATAAAGACAGTGTTAGGGTAAAGAATTAAGGAAAATCTGATGTCTGAAATGACTCCACGTGAAATTGTTCACGAATTAAATCGCCATATTATTGGTCAAGATAAAGCCAAACGTTCGGTGGCGATTGCGCTGCGTAATCGCTGGCGTCGCATGCAGCTCGAAGAGAGCTTGCGCGCCGAAGTAACGCCGAAAAACATTTTGATGATTGGTCCAACTGGGGTGGGAAAAACGGAAATTGCTCGTCGTCTCGCCAAGCTTGCCAACGCACCATTCATTAAAGTGGAAGCGACCAAATTTACCGAAGTGGGTTATGTTGGTAAAGAAGTGGAAACCATTATTCGCGATTTAACCGATGTCGCGGTAAAAATGACTCACCAGCAAGCGATGGAAAAGGTGCAATTTCGCGCGCAAGAGCAAGCAGAAGAGCGTATTTTAGATGCTTTATTGCCGCCAGCTCGTGATGCTTGGGGAGAGAATGAAAAGGGCGAAGAGAGCTCGAACACTCGCCAAATCTTCCGTAAAAAGTTGCGTGAAGGAAAGCTCGACGACAAAGAGATTGAAATCAATGTCGCTGTCCCTCAAATGGGGGTTGAAATTATGGCACCTCCAGGCATGGAAGAGATGACCAATCAGCTGCAAGGTTTGTTTCAGAACCTTGCAGGGGATACCAAGAAAAAACGCAAACTCAAAATCAAAGAGGCCTTCAAAGCTTTGACTGAGGAAGAAGCGGCAAAATTGGTCAATCAGGAAGAGCTGAAAGATCAAGCTATTTTTAATGTTGAAAATAACGGTATTGTCTTCATCGATGAGATTGACAAAATCTGTAAACGCGGCGAAAGCTCAGGTCCAGATGTATCGCGTGAAGGGGTGCAACGTGATTTGCTACCTTTGATTGAGGGCAGTACCGTCTCGACTAAGCACGGCATGGTTAAAACTGATCATATCCTTTTTATTACGTCGGGTGCATTCCAAGTGGCGAAGCCCTCTGATTTAATCCCCGAGTTGCAAGGCCGCTTGCCGATTCGCGTCGAACTTGAAGCATTATCGAGCCATGACTTTAAACGTATTTTGACTGAGCCGAAAGCCTCTCTGACCGAGCAGTATATTGCGCTGATGAAGACGGAAGAGGTGCACATTGAATTCACTGAAGATGGCATCACTCAAATTGCGGAAGCCGCGTGGAAAGTGAATGAAACCACGGAAAATATTGGCGCACGTCGCCTGCATACCGTGATGGAGCGTTTGATGGATGAAATCTCATTTGATGCAACAGAAAAGCCTGGCTCCTCAATGATTATCGATGCAGCCTACGTCAAGCAGCGCCTAGGTGAGTTAGTCGAGAATGAAGATTTGAGCCGCTTTATTCTTTAGCGGGTCGAATGGCCAGTACACCGTTTGTAGCCCGTCCAAAGTGACGGGCTTTTTATTGCCGTGTTATACTCGCCAGCAGAACAGTATATACTGACCCCTTTTTTGAACGGCAGTGACCTTGCATGAAGAATTCGCTCCATATCTGGCTTGATGCGGCCAGGCCTAAAACGCTCCCTCTCGCGCTAGTTTCTATTTTAACGGGCAGCGCGTTAGCTTTCTCATCGGGCCATTTTTCGTTGCCAGTAGCGCTGCTTGCTCTGCTTACCGCAACTTTATTACAAATCTTATCCAACCTTGCAAATGATTATGGTGATGCGGTCAAGGGTACGGATAATGAGGCTCGCTTAGGGCCAATCAGAGCGATTCAATCCGGTGCGGTGACGCTCGATGATATGAAGCAAGCGATGCTGATTAACATCACATTGACGGTTATCTCGGGTTTGGTGTTGATTTTTTATGCACTGGATAGCGTGCAAAGTATTCTGGCTTTTGTCGGGCTGGGCGTGCTCGCTATTGTGGCTGCGATTGCTTACACGGTCGGTAACAAACCCTACGGCTATGTCGGCTTAGGTGATTTATCCGTATTCATTTTCTTTGGTTTACTTGGGGTGTCTGGAACCTATTTCTTGCATACCGGCCATGTGGAACCGAGCCTGTTCTTACCCGCGTTAGGCTGTGGCTTATTGGCAGTGGCGGTGCTCAATGTCAACAATATGCGTGATATTGAAAATGATGCAGTTTGCGGTAAAAAAACCGTTGCCGTACGCCTTGGGCAAACGCGTGCCAAGCAATATCACTTTATGCTATTGGCGGGTGCGGTGACCGCTTTTGCTTGGTATTTAGTGATGCAAAGCAGCCCAACGTGGATAAGTTTGCCCTTTTTGTTGAGCATTGTGGTAGTGGTAAAACACAGTAAAGCGGTGTGGGTGAGTGATCAACCTGCGCAGATAGCACCTATGATGCCCGCTATCGTCAAATGTTCACTGATCACCAACTTGTTGTTTGTTGGAATTGTTATAGCTCAAACTCTGACGAGTTAATTGTCGCTTGTCATTGCAATGACTTAATGACCCTATATACTCGGTGAAGATAATTTTCGGCAAGAGAAGAACCATTATGGAATACAACACCTCTGCGTTATGTGATATTTATCTCGACCAAGTCGATGTGGTGGAGCCAATGTTTAGTAACTTTGGTGGAAGCGCATCCTTTGCTGGCCAGCTTACGACGATTAAATGTTTTGAAGATAATGGCTTAATCCGTGAAGTATTAGAGCAAGATGGGCTAGGACGGGTGCTGTTAATTGATGGTGGTGGTTCACTGCGCCGTGCGCTGATTGATGCAGAATTGGCCGCTCTTGCTGAAGAAAATGAGTGGGAAGGCATCGTTGTTTACGGTTGTGTCCGTGAAGTGGATGAACTCGAAGAGATGAGCATCGGTATTCAAGCGCTCGCCTCTATTCCTGTTGGAGCATCCAATCAAGGTATCGGTGAAGTGGATGTGCCTGTCAATTTTGGTGGCGTCACTTTCCTACCTGAAGATTATTTGTACGCTGATAATACGGGTATTATTTTATCTCCTGAGCCTTTAAATGTGGATATGGACTTAGATGATGACCTTGACGAGATTGAAGAGTAGTTTCTCGCGCTGAAAGGCGATGTTTCTAAGTGATAAAGCCAGCATGAATGCTGGCTTTTTTATATTTAGTTCACCACGACGTGCTCAACCAGATAAATGGTAGCATTAGCGAAACAGGTAAGTTCGTTTTAGACGCAGGGCGTAGTAATAACCCAGCAGCCCACCTAAGGTATTGCCTGCGGCAATCCCGATAAACAGCCCTTCGACATCATAGAGATACGAACCTAACCACGCGGCAGGAAGAGTGAACACAAATAGCCGCATCACGCTCCACTGAAAGGCGCGCATGGGTTGATGCAATGCATTCAATCCAGAGACAAGCATCATCACAATGCCTTGAAAGCCATAGCTCAGTGGCACCACCAGCAAATAGTGCCACAATAGATCGCGCACCGAGGGCTCTTGAGAAAATAGGGCTGACAAAGGGATGCTCAGCGGTACCATCATCGCAAAAATCATCAATTGAAATACGATAGAAAAACGCATGCTGAGGAACAAGCCAGCAAAGCTACGCTCAATATTTTTTGCGCCGATGTTTTGTGCCATAAAGGGAGTCAGTGCTGAGGTTAGTGACATCAAGACCAAAATGAGTATCGACTCAATACGCTGCGCGGCGCCGTAAGCGGCCACGGCAGCCGTGCCATGGCTTGCCAGCATTATCATTAATAGCGCGCCAGAGAGTGGATTCATTGCATTGGAGAGTGCCGCTGGTGTGCCCACTTTTAAGATCTGCTGCCAATCATGCCATAAAGTAGGAAAATACGGCCATGCCAATAATTTTTCTCTTTTGATTAATACATATAGCGATCCGCACAGTGCGCCTAACCAACTGAATGCACTGGCAATAGCAGCACCTTGGATTCCTAATTCAGGGAAAGGGCCATAACCAAAAATCAGCATCGGATCGAGTAGACCGTTAATACAACCTGCGAGCATCATAATTTTAGCCGGCGTTTTAGTATCACCTGTGGCTCGAATTGCACTGTTACCAGCCATGGGAATAACGAGCAAAGGAATGGTCAAATACCAAACCTGCATGTATTGCTCAATCAAAGGGATTAAATCGTCAGTGGCACCAAGCAGTAGGAAGAGTGGCTTAATGGTCAGTAACCCCAGAATTGAAGCGAATGTCACCAGCACCACAGCCAGCAACACGCCATGACTAGAAAAACGCGCCGCATTCTTAGCGTCACCTTGACCGAGTAAGCGGCCAATACTCGTCGAAAGTCCAATACCAATTCCCATGGTAATGCAGTTGACCGCAAAGGTGACGGGAAAGGTAAAACTGATGGCGGCAAGAGATTCGGTGCCCAGCAGTGAGATAAAAAAGGTGTCGACCAAGTTAAACATCAAAATCGCGATCAAACCAAAAATCATTGGGATCGTCATTTGAGTGAGCACATTTGGAATTGGGGCGGTTAATAGGCCGTGTTTATCGTGCATTACTGGCAACGTAGGTTAAGCAAAACGTTAGGATACTTGATTCTGGCGATCGCGACTATAGCTGCTAGGATGGGAAGTGTGACTAGAGTGAAGAAACAAAAAAGGCCAGCAAATGCTGACCTTCTTAACGATAATTAGTGTGAATAATTACGCTTTTTTCGCTTCAGCTGCTGCTTTTGCGATAGCTGCAAAGCTTTTCGCATCAAGTGCCGCGCCGCCAACTAGAGCACCATCAATGTCTGGTTGTGCGAAGTAAGCTGCTGCGTTTTCAGGTTTTACAGAACCGCCGTATTGGATAACGACATTCTTCGCGACTGCTTCTGATTTTGCAGCAATGTGCGCGCGAATAGCGGCGTGAATACGTTGAGCATCATCTGCTGTTGCTGCTTTACCTGTGCCGATCGCCCAGATTGGTTCGTAAGCGATGATCGCACCTTCTAGCGCTTCAACACCTTGAGTGTTGATCACAGCGTCAAGTTGACGTGCACATACGGCTACTGTTTCGCCAGCTTCGTTTTGTGCTTCAGATTCGCCGATACAAAGTACTGGTGTTAGGCCATTTTCTTTTAGGAATGCAAATTTTTGCGCCACAAATTCATCGGATTCATTGTGGTATTCACGACGCTCAGAGTGACCAATGATGATGTGTGTTGCACCGAATTCTTTCAGCATTGCTGGAGACATATCGCCAGTGAATGCGCCACTGTTGTGTACGTCGCTGTTTTGGGCACCCAGAATGATCGCGCTACCCGCATCGGTCAGAGTGCGCTCTGCTAGGTCAATAAAAAGTGCAGGTGGAGCAACGGCTACGTCAACACCCGTTACGCCTTCAAGCTCTGCATTCAGACCATTTAGCAGCTCAACAACCATCTCTTTGCTGCCGTTTAGTTTCCAGTTACCCATAACTACAGGATGACGCATAGGAATATCTCCATTATCTATCAAAGTTAAAATGAATGAATGTCAAAAATAAACGTGATTGCGAAAGAATATAACAGATAAAATCGGTCAGATCATGATTCGAGTCATGACTTTATGGGATCTTAAGCAATGCGTGACACCCCTTATCAGTGATCAGATAGACAGAATAGTCGATAATGGCTCGGATTTTACGAGATTAATTGCTATTAGTGGCTGTTAAAAGAAAAGCTAGTGATACCAATAAGGCTCACCAGTGTTGAAATTTGATCATGAATGAAGAAAAGGAATTCGTATGCCCAACCTTGTTATGGAATACTCGAACTCTGTGGATGAACGTGTGAATGTTCAAGGGTTATTGGAAGATCTTCACCAAGTCGCACTTCGCTGCGGATTATTTGACGCTGACTCAGTGAAATCACGGGCGCTACGCTGCCACCATTGGTGCATTGGTGAAGAGGGCGACAGTGTTGATTTTATTCACCTCAGCTTTGATTTGCTGTCAGGGCGGACACCTGAACAAAAAAGAGAGTTGTCACGTCAATTAATGGCGGTATTGCAACAGCAAGCTAGTCAAGTCAGGAGTCTGACCGTGAATGTGCGTGATATGGATAAAGATTGCTTCCAAAAGGTTGTAAATTAACCATTTTAGGTAACAAGATGTCAATTAAAGAACTGCTATTTTCATTTCAAGGACGCATCGGGCGCAAAGTATTTTGGATGTGGAATCTCTGTTATTACGCGTCCATTATGGGCTTCGCACTCGCTGCAAACCAAATGTTTCCTGCCTATACGCACCTGATCTTGCCGCTGTTTTTGCTAGTGGTGTTACTGCCTGATTTGGCCATCACGGTAAAACGTTGGCATGACAGAGATAAGTCTGCTTGGTGGTTATTGCTTAATGTCCCTTTGGTGATAGGCCGTATGAGTATGCCTTTTGCCAGTGCCGAGATTGCCACTCAAGCCAGTATGACAGAGTCATTGGTATCGCTGGTCGCACTGGTTTGTGGCTCATGGATTTTAGTCGAATGTGGTTTTATGAAGGGAACGCAAAGCCGCAACCGCTACGGACCTGAACCAGAGTAAACTTGATAGAAAAAAATTGATGAAACAACAGGAGGCCAATGCCTCCTGTTGTTTTAAAAAGCTTCAAATAGCGAGGTTAACGCCAGTCGCTGTGGCGCGGCACAAATGGAATGATGGTCGCGCTCGGTTGAGTGCGCGCCGATTCGCCATCTAAGGCATTTCTAAATTTCATCATCTGTTCGCCGAGCTCACGCATCAGCATAACATTAGCATGGACAGGGTTTTTGCATTGGCTCACCACCAAGTCAATGTGACTTTGCTGAGCCCATAACCTGTCTTGCATGTTGTTGGAAGAGGAGAGGATCATCTCTTCACAGATATCTTTTTTCAGTTGCGTAAAGGCATCTGGATTATGTTTGGCAAGTTCAACCAACTCATCAAAAGAAGGTAAGGCCTGTTTTTGAGGGGGCTCCATATCTTTCTCCTTTACACTATTTCTCTGTTGATTATTTTATCAACACAATGAAAGCATAACCGATCAATAAGGTAGGAGTTGGAACGAAATCGCCATTTCTTACTAATGAGACGATCTTAGCGTGGTGTGATTTGATAACGGCAGCGACGCTCACCCATAATGATGTGTTCGCTCCGTTCAACTACATACTGCTCACCGATCAACGTTTGGAAAATATTAAGTTCAGATTGGCACAGGTTAGGGCAGCGTGCCGCAGCTTTACAGATAGGGCAATGGTTCTCAATTAAAGTGTAACCGTTCGTTGATGGTATGAGCTCTGCCATATAGCCTTCTTGCTCACGAAGCGTCACTAGCTTAGCTAGTTTTTCTTCTAAACTGTGGCAATCAATTAATGCGTGTTGATACTGTGCTAATGTGTGAGCTTCACGCTCTGCCGCTACTTTGGCTAGCCCTTCTTTACCAAAAAGGTGCTCAACAGCATCAATCACTTGGATGATCAACTCGCCATGCCGATCAGCAAATTGGTCGTGGCCTTGTTGTGTCAAAGACCAGTGTCGAGTAGGGCGTCCGACTTTTACTTTGACATCATGAAACGCCACAATGCCATCATCTTCCAAACTTTGTAGGTGCTGGCGAGCCCCCATGGTGGTAATTCCTAGGTCGTCGGCCAGTCGTTTAGCGGTTACCGCTCCATCGCGTTTGATGGTTTGAAGTATTCGGTCAATGGTTTTCATCGCATTCCTCTGTTTGCCTTATCTATTATGAAGAAGCAGCTTAATAAAGCAAATTATTGACTATACAGGATGAGCCGCTAGTAACTTTTGTCAGCACAGAACCAAGATTCGCTATCAATTCGTTAAATAGATCACAAAATTTTCGCGTTCCCCCCTTGGGATCCCTTGCTTGCTCCCCCACATATCACTCACGAGCTGAGTAATCAGCCTTTTCATAAACCTAACGGAAAATCTAATCAGGAGAGACGACCGATGAACATTCGTCCATTACACGACCGAGTTATCGTTGAACGCCAAGAAGTTGAATCTAAATCTGCTGGTGGCATTGTTCTAACAGGTTCCGCTGCAGAGAAGTCGACTCGTGGCGTCATCTTAGCAGTAGGCAAAGGCCGAATCCTTGAAAATGGTTCGGTACAACCGCTGGATGTCAAAGTAGGTGATACGGTTATTTTTGCAGAAAGCTACGGTACTAAAACGGAAAAGATCGACGGTAAAGAAGTGCTCATTATGTCTGAAAACGACATCATGGCGATTGTCGAGTAAGCATTGAGTAATTTTTGCTCTGATTCAAAAACGATTGATTAAAACAGAATTTAGAAAAGGAAATTAAAGATGGCTGCTAAAGACGTTAAATTTGGTAACGATGCACGTATTAAAATGCTAGAAGGCGTTAATATTCTAGCCGATGCAGTAAAAGTCACCCTTGGCCCTAAAGGCCGTAACGTTGTGATAGATAAATCGTTTGGTTCACCTATTATCACCAAAGATGGTGTCACTGTTGCGCGTGAAATTGAACTGGAAGACAAATTCCAGAACATGGGTGCACAAATGGTGAAAGAAGTTGCTTCTCAAGCTAACGATGCAGCGGGTGACGGAACGACAACCGCAACGGTATTAGCGCAAGCGATCATCACTGAAGGCTTGAAAGCTGTAGCAGCGGGTATGAACCCAATGGATCTTAAGCGTGGCATCGACAAAGCTGTCGTGGCGGCGGTTGAAGCGTTGAAAGAGCTTTCAGTACCTTGTTCAGACACTAAAGCGATTGCGCAAGTGGGTACTATTTCTGCGAACTCGGATTCAAGCGTGGGTAACATCATTGCTGAAGCGATGGAAAAAGTGGGCCGAGATGGCGTTATCACTGTTGAAGAAGGTCAAGCACTGCAAGATGAACTCGATGTAGTGGAAGGTATGCAGTTTGATCGTGGTTACCTATCTCCTTACTTCATTAATAACCAAGAAGCGGGCAGTGTTGATCTAGATAGCCCATTCATCCTATTGGTTGATAAGAAAATTTCTAACATTCGCGAACTGCTTCCTGCACTTGAAGCGGTAGCAAAAGCTTCTCGTCCACTACTGATTGTGGCGGAAGATGTTGAAGGTGAAGCATTGGCGACGCTGGTTGTGAACAACATGCGTGGCATTGTAAAAGTTGCTGCCGTGAAAGCACCTGGTTTTGGTGATCGCCGTAAAGCGATGCTACAAGACATTGCTACCCTAACGGGCGGTACTGTGATTTCTGAAGAGATCGGTCTTGAGCTTGAAAAAGTGACACTAGAATATTTGGGTCAAGCGAAGCGCATCTCTATCACTAAAGAAAACACCACCATCATTGATGGTGCAGGTGAAGAGCAAGCCATTAAAGGTCGCGTTGCACGAATTCGTCAACAAATTGAAGACGCAACTTCAGATTACGACAAAGAAAAACTACAAGAGCGCGTGGCCAAACTGGCAGGTGGCGTTGCAGTGATCAAAGTCGGTGCAACCACTGAAGTTGAAATGAAAGAGAAGAAAGATCGCGTAGAAGATGCACTGCATGCAACTCGCGCAGCCGTTGAAGAAGGCGTGGTTGCGGGTGGTGGTGTTGCACTGATCCGTGCGGCTTCTAAAGTTGCGGGCCTTGAAGGTGACAACGAAGAGCAAAACGTAGGTATTCGTGTTGCACTACGTGCGATGGAAGCACCAATTCGTCAAATCGTGAAAAACGCGGGCGAAGAGGATTCTGTTGTGGCTAACAATGTTCGCGCTGGTGAAGGTAACTATGGTTACAACGCTGCGACGGGTGAATATGGCGATATGATCGATATGGGTATTTTGGATCCAACCAAAGTGACTCGTAGTGCGCTACAGTTCGCAGCTTCAGTCGCGGGCCTTATGATCACCACAGAAGCTATGGTGACTGAGCTACCGAAGAAAGAAGCGGCAATGCCTGATATGGGCAGCATGGGCGGTATGGGAGGGATGATGTAATCATCCTCTCTCAATAAGAAACCGGAGCTTGCCTCCGGTTTTTTTTTCGCATAATTAGCTCAATCCTGACGTTTGAGTGATCCGACTCTTCTAGACTTCGTCTCTTCACTGATCACAATTTGGTGATGATGTGAGTGAAATAGCGTGAACAAACCCAATATTAACGGTTTCATTGGTCAATGGAGATCTTTATGAAAAAAGTACTTTCAGCACTAGCCGTAGTGGCTGCGTTATCTTCTTCTGTTGCGATGGCTGGCACTCCAGTTATGTTTTCTTCCATCAATAACTTCAATGCGCCGGATGAAAATGCGGTATCAGGTGTTCGTGTTGCGGCTCTTTACGGTAAAGTGAATGAAGTTAAAGGCTTAGATCTCGCCGTTGTTGGATTATCTGAAACTGACTCTACGACGGGTGTAAATTTAGGTCTTTTAGGGGCATCGAAAGTCAATCAAGAGATGACTGGTGCTTCACTCGGTTTGTTAAACTGGAATACAGGGCAAACCGTGGGTGCTAACGTGGGTGTAGTGAATCTGACCAACAATGTACAAGGTGCTAACGTCAGTCTAGTGAACTACTCTGAAGGTAATACCATGGTTGATGTTGGTGCAGCAAACTTCTCTGATACATCGAAAGTGCAAGTGGGTTTGTTCAACAAAACCACAAAAATTGAAGGTGTTCAGGTTGGTCTAATTAACTGTGCGGATAACGGTTTCTTTAAGTGTTTTCCTATCATCAACTTTGCTAAATAGCCGATGAATTGAAATCGAAAGAGCAGCATCAAGCTGTAATGCCGTTCACTTAAGGTGAGCGGCATTGTATTTTCTAGGGTATCGGCTTGGCTTTTTCTTCACGACTCTAGGGAAGGCTCTTTCTCGCCTTGGCTCAAGTATTAAGCTCCCACTCATTGCATAGAAGTTTTGGAGTTGCCTCGGTATGGCTCCCGGTGACGAGTAGGGAAGCCCCACTATTAGGCGCATGATGTGGGCTAACGCTCCATTGAAGCTAAGTTGGTATGGCAAGTAGTCTCCATTCAACGTATTACACATCTGCACCATTTGATATCTGACTAAGTTGTATGTCAGTAGTATTCCCCAGAGCTCTTGTCTCACGAGCTCTGGGAGTCGGCTTCGCAGTGTAAGGCGGTTACCAAGCATGTATTGTTTTTGCTCTCGGTACCCCAGTTCAATTTCCCAACGGTATTCATATAAACCGACTATATCTGATTTGGGATAAAGCATAGGGTCAACCATTGAGGTGAGAACATCGTATTGCTTACCCTCTTTGACTCTCGTGATTAAACGTACCACAACCTCTTTTTCTAGCTCTGGCCATTTCTTACGCGCTTGCGGATTACTCTTTAGTTTTATCAGTTTATCTTGTCGGCCAAAAGACTGAACGACTTCATAAATCAGCCCTTTTTTCATCGGGATAAGCCAATGGCGATTGATGCCGTGCGAGCTCCATGTTTGAAGTAAACCTAGGGAGTAAAAGCCTTTGTCGAAGAGCGTTAAGCTGTTATCGGGGGTCGTTTCGATAAGCTGCTCTGCCAGCTTCATTTCATTGACGGTATAAGAGTCAAAAGCACTGCCTGTGATTAAATGACTGCTCAGCTCCATCTGACAGACCATGCGCACCTGTGGATACTGTGTTTCTTTACCATCCCGATTAGTGGGCTTAGCAAACGCTTCAGCGTTATCTTTTGAGTCTTCTGTTCGCCATAAAACCCCATCAACACCCAGTAACGTAAGTCCGTTCCAGTTTGGTAAGTTAGCCTGTTTGAACCAATGACTTTGCGTACACTCAAAGAGCGCTTTAGCGGCTGACTCACCAAGGTTTTTTCTTCGCTGTGTTAATGCACTTGGAGCAACAAATGGCTTACCTGTGCGGTCAACAATATCGAGCATGTTTACAATGTCAGCCATGGATTTATCGTTATAGATAGCCATGCCAACCAGTAACCATGCCATCGACTCTAAAGTGAGCTTTCGTTTTCTTAGAGTAACGGTATCAGTAAGCTCATAAGCACTATTGATGAGCTCAATGGGCAAGAGGTCTGCGAGTGTTTCAACTTGATTGGGTTTATAACTGTTGATGATATCGAGGGCTTGAGAAACGTGCATAAAAAATCCGATAAACAAGGTCTATCGGATTTTTACATAAAGGTAGGATCATTCAACTGATCTGCCGATTAAAGTCTTAACTGATCGGCATTACAGCATCAAGCTGCTCTTTTTTTTACCTTATGTACGACGACGAAAGCGTTGATGAACACCACGGCGCAAACTTTGAAAGCTATTTTCCACCTTATCCACGCCATACAACACACACAATGCTAATACCGTGATAATGATGGATTGCTGTAAGTAACCAAGACCGATCATCAATCCCAGTGATGCCAGTACCCAAATAACAGCGGCCGAGGTGACGCCATGGATTTTCCCATCTTGAGTCATCATCACGCCTGCGCCTAAAAAACCAACCCCAGTAATAATTTGTCCAAGCACGCGAGCTTGATCTAAGGTGTTAGGGGACAGTGATACTGCCATCGCTAGAAAGAGATAAGTCCCTGAGATAATTAATATTGATGTGCGAATGCCCACCGGTTTACCACGGGTTTGGCGTTCAACGCCAATCAGTAACCCATTGATAGCACAGCACAATAATGCAGACCAACTGAATGGACTAAGATCAAGAAATTGTCCGAGAGATTGCATGATGGTTTTCCCAAAAGTATGAAGGTAAGAGTTCGTTGATTGACACCGAACCGCTCTTTTGAAGTTCTGTAATTACTCAAGATGCAGATCGAGTGGCGTTTTACTGGCTCTGCCACCGATTTCTCGAGTTAGCTTAGCAACAAGATAGCCCGAGACTCGCTCAATGACACCTGCCATTATTTCTTTTGCTTTTTGATCACTAACAAAAAAGTGCGCTGCGCCTTGCACTTTATCCAGCACATGCAAGTAGTAAGGCAAGATTCCTGCATCAAATAACGTTTCGCTGAGCGCGACTTGCGCGTCAACGCTATCATTAACACCTTTTAACAATACACCTTGGTTGAGTAAGGTAACATTGATGGCGCGCAGACGACTCATCTGCTGTTTGAATTCTAGATTGATTTCATTGGCATGGTTAATGTGCGTCACCAAAATGACTTGTAAGCGAGTTTCACGCAGCAGATCACACAATGCATTGGTGATTCGAGCGGGGATCACCACGGGCAAGCGCGAGTGAATACGCAACCGTTTAATATGAGGCACGCTGCTGATTGCATCGATGAGCCAACGCAGTTCTTCATCTTTTGCCATTAACGGATCACCGCCCGATAAAATGACCTCATTGAGTTCGGGATGCGCGGCAATATAGTCGACACTTTGCTGCCACACCTGCTTTGAGCCTTTATTCTCTTGGTAGGGGAAATGACGACGAAAGCAGTAACGGCAGTTAATTGCACAACCACCTTTGACTATCATTAGCACTCGGTTGCGGTATTTATGCAGCAATCCCGGAATGGCATTGTTTTGCTCATCAAGCGGATCATTTGAGTACCCATCATGCCATTCAAACTCTTCATTGAGTGGTAAAACTTGACGCAACAGGGGATCGTAAGGGTTTCCTTTTTCCATGCGATCGACAAAACTTTGTGGCACTCGTAGTGCGAAGAGTTTGCGTGCGGCAAACCCGTTTTGCCAAAGGGCAGGATCAATCTCTAACTGCTGGAGAAGCTTGGCAGGGTTTGAGATCGCATTCGTTAATTGTTGAAGCCAGTTTTGCTCAACAGAATCAAGTTTTCGGGTTATTATATGCGGCATTGAATTTAACTCGAAGAATGGTAAGAGGAAAAAATGGCTACTGTTAGCACGAATGAATTTAAAGGCGGTCTCAAAATTATGCTTGATAATGAGCCTTGTGTCATTCTCGAAAATGAATATGTGAAACCAGGTAAAGGCCAAGCCTTCAACCGTGTCAAAATCCGTAAACTTCTTTCTGGCAAAGTGTTGGAAAAAACATTTAAGTCAGGTGATTCAGTAGAAACGGCTGACGTAATGGATATCGATCTTGATTATCTCTATAACGACGGCGAATTCTACCACTTTATGAATAATGAAACATTCGAGCAAATTGCGGCGGATAATAAAGCGGTGGGTGAAAGCGCAAAATGGCTAGTGGAAAACAACACTTGCATGTTGACGCTTTGGAACGGCAACCCAATTGCGGTAACGCCACCAAACTTTGTTGAACTTGAAGTGGCTGAAACTGATCCAGGCTTGAAAGGCGATACGCAAGGTACGGGTGGTAAACCCGCTACGTTGGTCACAGGTGCTGTGGTACGTGTGCCACTGTTCATCTCTATCGGTGAAGTGATCAAAGTGGATACCCGCTCTGGCGAATACGTAGGTCGAGTCAAATAATCACCTCAAAGTAAGTAAGAAGGTCGCTCGGTAAGCGGCCTTTTTTATTGCTCCAAAGCTGAGTGAGTGCCGTAATAAAAAAGAGCTGCCGAGGCAGCTCTTTGATGTCATCACTTTTCCATCTTTAAATCATAAAGATAAAAACGACAGCGAGCGCGGAAATCAGCCCAGCAAACGCATAACAAGCGATTTTACCCACTAAACCGGTGTGGAATTTTAGGTCATGCATACCGTGGTGGACACGGTGCATGGCATGCCACATCGGTAAAGCTAATGTGCCGATGATGAACAGCGCGCCGATGATGCTAGTTGCAAAACTCGAAACGCGTTCATAACTCATTGCTTCAGCATCGATAATGCCTAATGGTGCTAAAATACCCAACACGAGAATGGTGATCGGGGTAATCATCGCAAACCATGTTCCACCGGCACCAAACAGCCCCCACCAGATAGGTTCATCAGAACGTTTTGGCGTGCGATTTACCTTATAATTGTTGTTCATGACTATAAGCTCCTACACCACGATGAGAACAATCAGTGAGATAAACGCAACCGCTGCCCACTGAGTTAAGACGATGATTTTCTTGTCGATTAGCTTACCTTTCAAGCGGATTGGCATCACTTGTGGCATCATGCTAAAGAAGGTTTGTGCATGCAGCAAACTCCCCGCTAACGCGACAATATTGATTGCGACCACAATTGGGTTTGCCATAAAGCTTAGCCAGCCTTCCCATGCTTCAGGGCCTTTAACCAAGCAGCCCAAGCCAAAGGTAAGGAATAAGGTAAAGAATATCAGTGGCAGTACCGTGGCTTCACGCAACATGTAGAAGCGGTAGAATGGGTGATCTTTCCACCAAGTACGTGTCATTTCACGAACGTAAGGTTTACGGTTACTCATCCTTATCCCTCCACTTTCTTTGGTGAACCGTCAGGTTTTAGCATGGCAATCACGAAGTCCATTGAAGACTCAACTTTGCCTTGGTTGACGGCTGCTGCTGGATCAACGTGTTTTGGACACACTTCAGAGCAGTAACCAACAAAGGTACAACCCCAAGCACCGTTATCACCATTGATGAGCTTCATACGCTCGGCTTTACCATGGTCACGGCTATCTAAGTTGTAGCGGTGAGCAAGGGTTAATGCTGCGGGGCCAATAAACTCAGGGTTCAAACCGAACTGAGGGCAGGCCGCGTAGCAAAGACCGCAGTTAATACAACCAGCAAATTGTTTGTATTTGGCCATTTGCTCTGGCGTTTGTAAGTTGGTGCCATCTTCAGGTTTGCGATCGTTGCCAATGATGTAGGGTTTAATGGCTTCAAGACGCTCGATAAACGAAGTCATATCCACGATCAAATCTTTTTCAATTGGGAAGTTGGCTAAAGGTTCAATCTTCACGCCATTGGGGTAATCGCGCAGGAAGCTTTTACAAGCCAATTTAGGTACGCCATTGACCATCACACCACACGAACCGCAGATCGCCATACGGCAAGACCAGCGATAAGAGAGATCCTTATCGAGGTTATCTTTGATGTAGCCAATCGCGTCGAGCACTGACATGGTGTCATCAAAGGGAACTTCAAACGCTTGCAGGCGTGGTTTAGCGTCTTTTTCTGGGTCGTAGCGCAAAATGTCTACTTTTTGAATGCGATTTGCTGACATTATTTTTGCTCCTCTGCGCTTTTCTCTTCTGCCGCTTTTTCCGCAGCGGCAGCCTGTTCTGCCGCTTCACCATAGAGACGAGCTTTCGGCTGAGATTTCGTGATCTTAACTGCGCTGTAGTCGATACTTGGAGCAGCATCAGGTTGATAGAAAGCTAAAGAGTGCTTGAGGTAGTTCACATCATCACGCTCAGTACAACCTTCGTCTAAACGCTGATGCGCACCGCGAGATTCTTTACGCAAGATAGCTGAGTGAACCATAGCTTCAGCCACTTCAAGGCCATAACCGACTTCGATAGCGTACAGAAGGTCGGTGTTGAACACTTTGCCTTTATCTTTAATGCTAATGTTCTTGTAGCGTGCTTTTAGCTCGGTGATTTTATCAATCGTCGCTTGCATTAAATCTTCTTGGCGGTAGATACCACAACCCGCTTCCATGGTGTGACCCATCTCAGTGCGAATGGTGGCCCAGTTTTCATCACCTTCTTGGTTCATTAACGCTGCAATACGCTCTTCTACGGCTTTGACTTGTTTGGCGATAGATTCATCGTTCCAACCTTTGAATTCCGCTGCGCGTTTCACTGCACTTTCACCCGCAACGCGGCCAAAAACCACAAATTCAGCTAACGAGTTAGAACCCAAACGGTTTGCACCATGCAAGCCAACCGAGGCACATTCGCCGACAGCAAACAGACCTTTGATGCGCGTTTCACATTGTCCATCCGTTTCGATACCACCCATGGTGTAGTGTACGGTTGGACGAATTGGGATCGGCTCTTTTGCTGGATCAACGTTGACGTAAGCTTTCGCCAATTCGCAGATAAACGGCAAACGCTCTTGTAAGTACTCTTCACCGAGGTGGCGAAGATCAAGCAGCACCACATCACCAAGCGGATGTTTGATGGTGTTGCCTTTCTGTTGTTCATGCCAGAAAGCTTGAGAAACTTTGTCGCGAGGACCGAGTTCCATGTATTTGTTTTTAGGCTGACCCACCGGAGTTTCTGGGCCCATACCGTAATCTTGCAGATAACGATAGCCATTTTTATTGACGATGATGCCACCTTCACCGCGGCAGCCTTCCGTCATCAAAATACCCGTGCCAGGTAGGCCAGTTGGGTGGTATTGCACGAACTCCATATCGCGTAGAGGGACGCCATGACGATAAGCCATCGCCATACCATCGCCGGTTACAATGCCGCCGTTGGTGTTGCAGTGGTACACACGGCCCGCGCCACCAGTGGCTAATACTACAGATTTTGCTTTGATGGTTACTAGCTCACCTTCGGACATATGAATCGCGATAAGCCCTTGAACTTCGCCATCTTCAACAAGTAGATCCACCACGAAATACTCATCAAATCGATTGATTTGTGGGTACTTCATTGAAGTTTGGAAGAGGGTGTGAAGCATGTGGAAGCCTGTTTTGTCAGCCGCAAACCAAGTACGTTCGACTTTCATGCCACCAAAACGGCGTACGTTTACTTCGCCATTTTCTTTACGGCTCCATGGGCAACCCCACTGTTCCATTTGCACCATCTCGCGGGTCGAGTTGGCCACAAAATATTCAACAACATCCTGTTCACATAGCCAATCTCCACCACCAACGGTATCGTTGAAGTGGTTGTCAAGGCTATCTTCTTCCTTGATAACTGCTGCTGAGCCTCCTTCCGCTGCAACCGTATGAGATCGCATAGGATAAACTTTAGAAATCAGAGCAACTTCTAAATCAGGGTTTGCTTCAGCGGCTGCAATTGCAGTGCGAAGACCAGCGCCGCCTGCGCCGATGACTGCGATATCTGTGGTGATAATTTGCACAGTTATCCTCCGGTGTGTGATGCGGAAAATCCGCTTGTTATAGTTAAAGGTTCGTAAGCCTTAAGTGGTACGGGTAGTGTAGAAGAGCTGTGTAAGGAAAAAATTGATTCTGTTAGGTTTTTGCTTCGGAAGTGCAAGCGCGAGCATACTTATTTTTCTTTGTGTGATAATAATCACGTTAGAATTTGGAATTGCGCTTTAAGTCAGTAAAATTCATATCATCCAAACTTATGTGTGCCAGAACATGAATAGAAAAAACTGGATGCCAACCGCATCAATACCACAACTCAAACAGCGTGCTCAGTTACTCAAGCAGATTCGCCATTTCTTTGAACTACGAGATGTATTGGAAGTCGATACACCAGCCATGAGTCATGCCACGGTAACCGACATTCATTTGCAAACCTTCCAAACCCAATTTGTTGGCCCAGGGTATGCTGATGGCCGTCAACTTTATTTAATGACCAGCCCAGAGTTTCATATGAAACGACTTTTGGCGGCGGGGAGTGGTTCGATTTATCAGATCAATAAAGCGTTTCGCAACGAGGAAAATGGCCGCTATCACAACCCAGAATTTACGATGTTAGAGTGGTATCGGGTTGGTTTTACTCACCATGATTTAATGGATGAGATGGATCAATTGCTGCAACTTATTTTGCAGTGTGGAGCGGCGCAGAAGATGAGCTACCAACAAGCATTTTTACAGGTACTTGGGGTTTGTCCGTTAGAAGGCTCAATGAACGAGTTAAAAGCGGCTGCGAGCCGATTAGGTCTAAGTGACATTGCTGAGCCAGAAGAGGATAGAGATACCTTACTGCAACTGCTATTTAGTGTCGGTGTTGAGGCGGAAATTGGTCAACAGGTACCCGTTTTTGTTTACGATTTTCCTGCATCACAAGCGGCACTAGCTAAGATTAACCCGCAAGATCATCGTGTTGCGGATCGCTTTGAGGTCTATTTCAAAGGGATTGAACTTGCGAATGGTTTTCATGAGCTGGACAACCCACAAGAGCAACTGGCTCGTTTTGAAGCGGATAACCAAAAGCGTAAAACGATGGGGCTGGTCGAACAGCCGATTGATTACCACTTGATAGCAGCGTTAGAGGCTGGCTTACCTGAATGTTCAGGAGTAGCGCTTGGTATTGATCGCTTGATTATGCTGGCGTTAGGCCAAGATCATATTGATAACGTGACGGCTTTTCCTTTTCCGATAGCTTAAGCTTTTAAGCTGATGTGGATTGCGCGCTTGTAGTGCGATGAGCGCGCTGAAAAACGGCAACAGTTTCTTATTATGCAATGTAAGCCCTCGCGTCTGGCTGACAACCTCGTTATACTCCTTGTCTGATTTTAAGCCCACATTGCAAGAGCACAGAATATGCAAGAGTACATCGAATTTTTCCAACACAATATGATTCTATCTTTGGCATGGGTAGGTATTCTCGTCGCCTTAATCATGAGCATCGTGAAATCAACCACGGCAGCCTATAAAGAGATCACCGCTTCACAAACGACGCTTTTAATGAATCGTGAAAACGGTGTTGTTGTCGATATCCGCACGAAAGATGAATTTAAAAAAGGCCATATTACCGATGCGGTTCACATTTTACCGTCAGATATTAAATCCGGTAACTTGGCTAGCCTTGAAAAGCACAAGTCTGACCCAATCATTGTGGTATGTAAAACGGGTCAAACCGCGCAAGAGAGTGCCAACCTGCTTGCCAAAGCTGGGTTTGAGAATGTGAATTTACTGAAAAATGGTCTTGTAGCTTGGAATGAAGCGAACTTGCCATTGGTTCGTGGCAATAAATAATTCACTGATCGCGGTTATCTTGAACTGAGTGTGCTGGCTGAAAAGCCAGCATTTGATGCTAAGAGTTGTGATGTTTTCCACGTAATCGTGAGCTCATCTAGTCATTCGAAATCAGCTCGGTTAGTCTAAAAGCAACACTGAATTTGTAAGTATTTAAGGATTTAATCATGGCTGAAGCCGCACAACAAAATTTCGCAATTCAACGTATCTTTCTAAAAGATGTCTCTTTTGAAGCGCCAAACTCACCTGTTATGTTCCAAAAAGAGTGGAATCCAGATGTGAAGTTGGATCTTGACACTCAAAGTCGTGATCTGGGTGAAGGTGTGTATGAAGTCGTATTACGCCTAACAGTGACAGTGAAAAACGCGGAAGAAATCGCGTTCTTATGCGAAGTGCAACAAGGTGGTATTTTTACTGCTGAAAAAATGGAAGCGGGTCAACTTGCCCATTGTTTAGGTGCATTCTGCCCGAACATTCTGTTCCCATATGCACGTGAAACGATTTCTAGCTTAGTTGTTAAAGGGACATTCCCACAACTTAACCTTGCACCAGTGAACTTTGATGCATTGTTCATGAACTACCTACAACAACAAGCGACTCAAGGCGAGCAAGCAGAAGCTTAATCGTTAATGACGTGAGATCATTAACGTTGGCGTTCCACGTCAGACTTTGATGATAAAAAATGCACAAAGCATCCCAGATAATGATGGTGCGTTGTGCATTTTTTGTTTATTTCGAATGCCAATACCTCCGTTCCTTGTTACTCCGTATTGAAAGCTGTATCGGAAGGAATTTAGGTATAACATGACAACACGAATAGCAATGGACGAAACAATGACAGATCCTAACAGTATTTACGGTAAAGCGATCACCATGACAGTAGTTGGTGCGGGTTCTTACGGCACATCTCTGGCGATTTCTTTAGCACGTAACGGTGCTAATGTTGTCCTTTGGGGACACGATGCTAAGCATATGGCTCGTCTTGACGCTGATCGTGCTAACCAAGAATTTTTACCCGGTATTGATTTTCCCGATTCGCTGATTGTGGAAACCGATTTGAAAAAAGCGGTACAAGCGAGCCGCGATTTGTTGGTTGTAGTTCCGAGCCACGTATTTGGCCTTGTTATGAATAGTTTAAAGCCTCACTTACGTGATGATTCCCGTATTTGTTGGGCAACCAAAGGGCTTGAACCTGAAACGGGCCGGTTACTGATGGATGTGGCCTATGACACCATTGGCGAGCGCTATTCATTGGCAGTGTTATCTGGGCCGACTTTTGCTAAAGAGTTGGCGATGGGAATGCCTACCGCAATTTCTGTTGCTTCGCCTGACGCGCAGTTTGTCGAAGATCTGCAAGGCAAAATTCACTGCAGCAAAACTTTCCGCGTTTACGCCAATAGTGATTTTATTGGCATGCAGCTAGGTGGTGCGGTTAAAAACGTGATTGCGATTGGCGCTGGCATGTCCGATGGGATTGGCTTTGGTGCGAATGCGCGTACTGCATTGATTACGCGCGGTCTGGCCGAAATGTGCCGTTTGGGTGCAGCGTTAGGTGCTCAGCCTGAAACCTTTATGGGGATGGCCGGATTGGGTGACTTAGTACTCACTTGCACCGATAACCAATCACGTAACCGCCGCTTTGGTTTGGCGCTGGGACAAGGAAAAGATGTGGATACGGCGCAGCAAGAAATTGGCCAAGTGGTTGAAGGTTATCGCAACACCAAAGAGGTGTGGTTATTAGCGGCGCGCATGGAGGTTGAAATGCCAATAGTTGATCAAATCTATCAAGTGCTGTATCAAGGAAAAGATGCGCGTGTTGCAGCACAAGATTTGCTGGCTCGTGATAAAAAAGCAGAACGCTAATTCATTGCTCATGATTAGGCACAAAGCCTATTAGCAATCTACATTGACGCTCTAGAGATTGGATGAGGAAGGGTGATCAACCAACGATGAAACATTGCGAAAAACTCAAAGTGTGGCAAGCCATAGTCAAAGAGGCGCGCGAGCAGTCAGAACAAGAACCGATGCTGGCTAGTTTTTATCATGCCACTATTATTAAGCATGATAGTTTAAGCTCGGCCTTGAGCTACATTCTTGCCAATAAGCTGAATACGGCCTCAATGCCAGCGATGGCGGTGCGTGAAGTGGTCGAAGAGGCATTTGCCGCAGACCCCAGCATTATGGAAGCGGCGGCGTGTGACATCTGCGCGACTGTCAATCGTGACCCCGCGGTATCTATGTTTTCAATGCCTCTACTTTATCTCAAGGGCTACCATGCCTTACAAGGCTATCGCGTCGCGAACTGGTTATGGAAGCAAGGTCGAGTGGCGTTGGCTACCTATTTTCAAAACCAAATCTCGGTAGCTTGCCAAGTGGACATCCATCCTGCTGCACGTATTGGTCGCGGCATCATGCTTGACCATGCTACGGGCATTGTGATCGGTGAAACCGCGGTGGTGGAGAATGATGTCTCTATTTTACAAGATGTAACGCTAGGCGGAACGGGTAAAGAGTGCGGCGATCGCCACCCGAAAATTCGTGAAGGCGTGATGATTGGCGCGGGTGCCAAAATTCTCGGTAATATTGAAGTGGGCGAAGGGGCGAAAATTGGTTCTTGTTCGGTGGTATTGCAAGCGGTGCCTCCGCACACTACCGTCGCTGGAGTGCCAGCCAAAATTGTCGGTCGTCCGCAAACCGATAAGCCTTCGTTAGATATGGACCAACAATTTAATGGCCGTTCTCAAAGTTTCATTGCCGGTGATGGTATTTGATTTGGTCGCGGAAAACAAAAAGGGTGATGCTCACAGAGCATCACCCTTTTTTATGGTTGGCATTAAGCCATTGCATCGAGTTCAGCAAGCACTTCTTCAGCCCAATCAACCCACGCTTGGCGAACCAGTAGGTTGCGGCGTAGTGTTAGACGCTCAAGGCGCTGTAGCTTATCGAGAGTAGCTGGTGTTGCATAGTACGCAGACTCAATCTCTTTGTAGTGAGCAACCAGTTTTTTCGATTCTTCAACTAATTCACCCAGTTGAATTCGGTAAGGTGTTGCTGGTTGTACCGAGCAAGCGATCAATTTAGCGCTAAATTCATCACGTACGGTTGGGTGAGCTGTAGGTTGGTCAAACCATTCACCTAAAGCGCTGCGACCTGCATCGGTGATGGAGTAAACTTTACGATCTGGCTTGCCATCTTGCGGTTCTAATACACAAGTGACTAGGCCTTGTTGACCCATTTTATTCAGTTCGCGGTAAACTTGTTGGTGGCTGGCTTTCCAAAAATAGCCAATGCTCGAAGAGAACTCTTTTGTGATGTCGTACCCTGTGGCATCGCGAGTGCTCAAAACAGTGAGGATAACGTGTGGTAATGACATGTCTTTAATCCAAATGGTTAATAAACTCAAAAACAACTTGCTCAAACTCGTGTTGTGCTTCTGATGGCATCAATCATGAATGAGTTTAAGCAACACCCACCGTTCTATTGACGGAGTGGGTTGTGTCACCTTAAAAAGCCGTTTATCACCTAGGATTATATGCGTGACGCATATCGACCTGCGATTTGTTATGTTTGTATGCTACCGCAGAGGAGCAGTAGTATATCTAAATAATAAGCATAAAGTAGAATACTTTGTTAGTTTAGCTTAAAAAACTGATAATATGCTCAATAATTTTTGTGATTTAAAATAAAAAGCCGCACAGAGGCGGCCTTTTAGCTAGTTTGTGAAACAAAATGCTGTTACTTAGCCTGTGTTACGCATTCCTGCTGCAATACCCGCGATAGTCACCATTAAGGCTTCTTCTAACTCTGCTGGTGCGGTTTCGGTTTTGCGAGTGCGGTACAACAGCTCTGCTTGCAGCATATTTAATGGCTCAACATAGATATTGCGCAAACGGATTGACTCTTGACCCCAAGGATCGCTTTGCATCAAGTTCTCATTGTTTTCTACATTTAACACCGCTTTGATGTCTTTCTGTAATTGAGAACGCAAACGCTCACCGAGCGGGCGTAACGATTCATCGACTAAGCGTTCATCGTAATAGCGTGAGATTTCAATGTTGCACTTGGAGTAAACCATCTCTAGCATGCCTAAACGCGTTGAGAAAAATGGCCATTCACGGCACATCTCTTCCAGCAGTGCTTGGTGTCCTTTATCGATAGAAAACTGAATTGCTTCTCCCGCACCTAGCCAGGCTGGTAGCACGAGGCGGTTTTGGCTCCAAGAGAAGATCCACGGGATTGCACGTAAGCTTTCGACCCCACCATTAGGGTTGCGTTTAGCCGGACGTGAACCGAGCGGTAATTTACCCAGCTCTAGCTCTGGCGTTGCTTGGCGGAAGTACGGGACAAAGTCCGGCTCGCCGCGAACAATATGGCGATACGCTTCGCAAGAGACTTCAGACAATACCTCCATTAAGTCGCGCCAATCTTGTTTTGGCTCTGGTGGTGGCAGCAGGTTCGCTTCTAAAATGGCGCTGGCGTACATCGTAAAACTATTGACCGCTACTTCTGGTAGACCAAGTTTAAAGCGGATCATTTCGCCTTGCTCCGTCACACGCAAGCCACCTTTTAAGCTTTTGGGTGGTTGTGAAAGCAGTGCCGCATGTGCTGGAGCGCCCCCGCGACCAATGGTGCCGCCACGTCCATGGAATAGTGTCAGTTCAATTCCGGCCTCTTCACTGACATTAACCAAAGCTTCCATTGCGCTGTATTGCGCCCAACCGGCGGACATTACACCTGCATCTTTAGCGGAATCAGAGTAACCAATCATCACCATCTGGTGGTTTTGAATAAAGCCACGATAGAGATCAATGCCCATTAGCTGGCGGATCACCGTTTCTGCGTTGTTTAAATCATCCAAAGTTTCGAACAGTGGACAAACGTCCATGCGATAAGGGCAGCCACACTCTTGCAACAATAGATGTACGGCAAGTACATCTGATGCGGTACGAGCCATCGAAATCACATAAGCACCAAAGGCTTCGCGAGGCTGAGAAGCAACGATTTTACAGGTGTCGATCACCTCTTGTACCGCTTCTGAAGGCTGCCAGTCACGAGGTAACAAAGGACGTTTTGAGCTCAACTCATTGGTGAGAAACGCAATTTTGTCTTGCTCGCTCCACTGGTCATAATCACCAATGCCTAAATAACGGGTGAGCTCGGAGATCACATCAGAGTGACGAGTGCTCTCTTGGCGAATGTCCAAACGTACAAGATGCACACCAAACGCTTTAATCCGGCGCAGAGTATCAAGCAGCGAGCCATCGGCAATGACGCCCATGCCGCATTGATGTAAAGATTGGTAGCAGGCATAAAGCGGTTCCCACAACTGTGCGATATTTTGCAGTGGTGCTTTGCGTGCCAGTTGTTGGCCATTGATCTTGGCATCTAACACTTCCAGTGTTTCGCTGAGTAGTTCACGCAGGCGTTTGAGAATGGCGCGATAAGGTTCGTGTTCATCTATGCCAGCCAAATCGCGTAGCGCGTCACTGCATTTGGTCATCGACAATTCGCTGACCAGCTCATTGATATCACCTAGGTAGAGATCGGCCGCTTTCCATCGAGAAAGCAGCATTACTTCACGGGTGATTTTATGAGTCACAAAGGGGTTACCATCACGGTCGCCGCCCATCCACGAAGAAAAATGCACAGGGCGTGCATCAATTGGTAGCCCTTCACCTAAGTAGTTGGTGAGGTGCTCATCAAATTCACGAAGAAAATCAGGCACGGCTTGCCATAGAGAATTTTCCACCACCGCAAAGCCCCATTTTGCTTCATCCAGTGGCGTAGGGCGCTGCTTACGAATCACATCTGAATGCCAGCTTTGCGCGATCAACTGTTCTAAACGGCGTTCGGTTTTTTGGCGCTCTTTAAATGAAAGGTCACTGAGTTCAAGCTTGGAGAGACACTCGTTAATTTTCACCAGCTTGTTGATCATCGTGCGGCGTGTAATTTCGGTTGGGTGAGCCGTTAGCACTAACTCGATATTGAGATCGCGTACCGCTTGAGCAGCATCCAATTTACTGATTTTATTTTGATTCAGTTTAGTAAACAGTAAATTAATCGCATCAGGCTCACACACATGTTCTTCACAGTGACGTGAAATGGTGTGGTACTGCTCGGCCATGTTGGTTAAGTTAAGAAATTGGTTGAATGCCCGCGCTACCGGGGTGAGCTGTTCGTTGGGAAGGTTTTTGATCTCTTCAACCAAGCTGTCTCGGTCGGCTTGATTGCCATTACGGGCTGATTTTGAAAGTTTTCGGATGGTTTCCACTTTCTCTAAGATAACGTCACCATGGGCGTCCTGAATGGTGTTGCCCAGCAAACGGCCAAGCATGCTCACGTTACTTTTGAGCGCAGCGTATTTTTCGTTCATTGTCATCCTGCCTTGTAAAAAAATTACATCCATTGTTCCTTGCTAAGTACACAATCTAGCGAAAAGATCCCTGTAGAGTCAAATAAAGCCGACTATTTTTACGATTATTGCTGAATGTTATTGAACGTGATCATTTGGTGAATAATTGGCGTAAATTACTGAAATTTTATTACAAAAATGCCCGACCGTAGAAAAGCTGTCAGGCATTTATCGCTTGAGTAAGCTTGGTAGGCTAGAAGCAGTATTTATACATTGCTTTGGACAAAATCGAGATGGTTGGATCAATAAATTCAAACGCTAGGAATTCATCCGGTTGATGCGCTTGATCGATCGAACCCGGGCCGAGTACCAGTGTTGGGCATAATTGTTGTAAGAACGGTGCTTCAGTACAGTAATTCACGGTTTGTGAAGCGGTATTGCAAATCTCTTCAATGTTGCCAATAAAGGGGTGATCATGCTGACATTCATAACCCGGAATCGCATCATGCAGCGCGGTAATCTCAATGCGGCCGGGCCATTTTGCACTGACTTCATTCAGTGCATTGCGCAGCAAGTTATCGAGCCCATCTAGACTCATGCCGGGCAGCGGGCGCACATCGTAATGCAATTCGCAGCAGCCACAAATGCGGTTTGGACTATCGCCACCGTGGATATGGCCGAGGTTTAAAGTGGGGTGAGGAATGGCAAAGCCTGGGTGATGGTACTCTTTGATCAATTTGTCGCGCAGTTGCATTAACGCGAACAGCACTTCATGCATGATTTCGATGGCATTTACGCCCAGAGCTGGATCAGACGAGTGGCCCGATTTTCCTGTCACTCGAATAGCGTTGGCTACGTGGCCTTTATGGCCGCGGATGGGCACAAGGCTAGTCGGCTCACCAATAATGCAGTAATCCGGTTGAAATGGTGCATGTTCAGTGAAATGACGCGCGCCGAGCATAGTGGTTTCTTCATCACAGGTAGCCAACATATACAGCGGTTTAGTCTGTTTACTCCAATCGACTTTTTTCACCGCTTCGTAGATAAAAGCAAAAAAGCCTTTCATGTCTGCCGTGCCTAAGCCATAGAAACGATCATTGGCTTGCGTTAACGCGTGTGGTTCAAAATTCCAACGTCCTTCGTCAAATGGAACGGTATCACTGTGCCCCGCGAGCAGTAGGCCACCTTCGCCGCAACCTTTCTTCGCCACTAAATTGTATTTTCCCGGCGCGACTTCAATGGTGTCGACTACAAACCCTAAGCTGGAAAACCAGCTTGCCAATTTATCAATCACATTCTGGTTACCTTCGTCCCAACGAGCATCTGTGGAGCTGATGGAAGAGGTCGAAATCAGGCCTTGGTAAACCTCAAGAAAGCTGGGTAATTGCATATTATCTTTGCTCCTAGTATTGACAGAGTAATTGCGAGAAGGTAAAACACATATTAAATCACTTTGTGTGAATAAAAAACCGGGTTAAGTGTCTTTTTTGAAATTTATAGTCATTTTTAGATTATCTTTTTTACTTTGAAATTGGATGTCACGAGATGTTAAAAACCACAATTATCGGAGCTAGCGGTTATACCGGCGCTGAGTTGGCGTATATGGTGCAAAAACACCCACAACTCACGCTATCAGGTTTATACGTTTCCGCCAATAGCCTAGATGCTGGAAAACCAATGGCTGAGCTGCATGGCAAACTCTCCGGTATTGTCGATATGCAGGTACAACCATTAATGGATCCGGTGAGCGTTGCAAGCCAATGTGATGTGGTGTTTTTAGCTACGGCTCATGAGGTGAGCCATGATCTCGCGCCTATTTTTCTTGCGCAAAATTGTCAAGTTTTCGACCTTTCTGGTGCTTTTCGCGTCAAAGGTGATGATTTTTACCAAAATTACTATGGTTTTAAACATCAACACCCTAAATGGTTAGAAAACGCGGTTTATGGACTGGCGGAATGGAATTGTGAGGCAATTAAGCAGAGCCAATTGATCGCCGTTGCAGGTTGCTATCCAACCGCATCGCAACTTGCGATAAAGCCTTTGGTTGAAGCGGGTTTGTTAGATACAACTCAATGGCCGGTGATTAATGCCACCAGCGGTGTCACCGGCGCGGGCAGAAAAGCGACATTAACCAACAGTTTTTGTGAAGTGAGCTTACAGCCATACGGCGTGTTTACTCATCGCCACCAACCTGAAATCGTCGCCCATTTAGGATGTGATGTGATTTTTACGCCTCACTTAGGGAATTTCAAACGCGGTATTTTGGCCACCGTGACGATGAAGCTTGCATCGGGTGTTTCAGAGCAACAAGTCAGCCATGCTTTTGAGACGGCGTACGCTAACAAACCAGCGGTTCGGCTCAAATCAACCTTGCCGAGCATCAAAGATGTTGAATTTACGCCATTTTGCGACCTCGGTTGGCGAGTGCAAGGTGAGCATATTATCGTCGTGTCCGCGATCGATAATTTATTAAAGGGGGCATCGAGCCAAGCGATGCAGTGTTTAAATATTCATTACGGTTTTTCTGAGCTAACGGCTTTGGTGTAACGCACCAAGCGTAAGGGTTAAATATGACAGATACAAAGCAAAATCCATTAGTGATTAAGTTAGGCGGCGCGGCGCTGTCTTGTTCTGAAACGCTAAGCAAACTGTTTGGCGCAATCGCACTGTATCAAGCCCAAGCTCAGCGACGAATTGTCATCGTGCACGGGGGCGGTTATCTCGTCGATGACCTGATGGCGAAATTACAACTAAAAACCGTGAAGAAAGAAGGTTTGCGTGTCACGCCTTATGACCAAATTCCGCTGATTGCAGGCGCGCTGGCTGGGACAGCCAACAAAATGCTGCAAGGGCAAGCGATTAAAGATGGCTTAAATGCGGTTGGTTTATCGCTCGCTGATGGCGGGCTATGCAAAGTCGAAGAGTTGGATCCAGAACTCGGCGCAGTGGGCAAGGCTTCTCCTGGTGATTCACAAATCGTGCAAGCGATTTTAGCCGCTGGTGGTTTGCCTATTATCAGCTCGATTGGCCTGACTGCTGATGGCCAAATGATGAATGTCAACGCCGATCAAGCAGCCGTTGCAGTGGCTGGCGCATTGGACGCAGAGCTCGTTCTGCTTTCCGATGTGAGCGGTGTGCTGGATGGCAAAGGCCATTTGTTGTCGAGCCTCACTGAGCAGCAGGCCAATGCGCTCATTAAAGGCAAAGTGATCACGGATGGCATGATTGTCAAAGTGAAAGCGGCGCTGGAAGCGGCAAATGATTTAGGTCGCCCGATTGAAGTGGCGACATGGCGTTACCCAGATAAGCTCAGCAAATTGTTTGCGGGCGAAAGTATCGGGACCCAATTTTTACCTCAATAAACGCATTTAATCAGTTGTTGATAACAGCTGTAAGTAATTAATCACCCAGAGCACTGACCGCCAAGCGCAGCGCCGGGAAATGGAGAAAGTAAGATGAGCAAGGTTCAAGTCAATAAAGTCGTTGTCGCATATTCTGGCGGTCTAGATACATCGGTGATCATTCCGTGGTTAAAAGAAAACTACGATTGTGAAGTGGTTGCCTTTGTTGCCGATGTCGGCCAAGGTGAAGAAGAATTGGTCGGCATTGAAGAGAAAGCGAAAGCGTCTGGCGCGTCAGAGTGTTATGTGGTCGATCTTAAAGAAGAGATGGTCGCTGAATACATCTACCCAACACTAAAAACAGGCGCTTATTACGAAGGTAAATATCTACTTGGGACGTCAATGGCTCGCCCAATCATTGCCAAAGCGCAAGTTGAAGTAGCGCGTAAAGTGGGTGCCGATGCGCTGTGTCACGGCTGTACGGGGAAAGGTAATGACCAAGTGCGTTTTGAAGGTGCGTTTGCAGCCCTAGCGCCTGATTTACATGTGATTGCCCCTTGGCGTGAGTGGGACATCGTGAGTCGTGAAGAGTGTCTTGATTTCCTTGCTGAGCGTAACATTCCTTGCGCCGCTTCATTGACGAAAATTTACTCGCGTGATGCGAACGCGTGGCACATTTCGACCGAAGGTGGCGTGCTTGAGAGTACTTGGAACGCCCCTAATGAGGATTGCTGGGTATGGACAGTAGATCCAGAGCAAGCGCCAAATGAACCAGAGTTTGTCACACTGCAGGTCGCGAAAGGCGAAGTCGTTGGCGTCGATGGTGAACTGATGACGCCTTACAACGCACTCGTTTACCTTAATGAGAAAGGCTCTAAACACGGCGTTGGTCGTATCGACATCGTCGAAAACCGTTTGGTTGGTATGAAGTCTCGTGGTTGTTATGAAACCCCAGGAGGCACCATCATGATGGAAGCGTTGCGTGCTGTTGAGCAGTTAGTGCTCGATAAAGCCTCATTCGAATTTCGTGAAGAACTGGGTGTCAAAGCGTCGCATCTTGTATACGATGGCCGTTGGTTCACTCCGCTGCGTAAATCCATCATGGCCGCAGCCGATGAGCTGGCACAGGATGTTAATGGTGAAGTGGTTGTGAAGCTTTACAAAGGGCAAGCGACAGTGACGCAAAAACGTTCTGAAAACAGCTTGTACTCGGAAGAGTTTGCGACCTTTGGTGAAGATGTTGTGTATGACCAAAGCCACGCGGGCGGCTTCATTCGTCTCTATTCGTTGGCAAGCCGGATCAGAGCATTGAACGAAGCGAAGAAGAATAAAGCCTAGGTTAACACCCAAGGTAGAGACACAAAAATAACAATAAAAGATCGCTCTAGTAGCGATCTTTATTATAAAAATGATTGAGCAATTTGATGTGGTCACGCTCAGTCGCGACCTAAGAGCAGGAGATACGCAATGGCATTATGGGGCGGTAGATTTACCCAAGCAGCAGACACGAGGTTCAAAGAGTTCAACGATTCACTTCGCTTTGATTACCGATTGGCTGAACAAGACATTGTGGGCTCTATAGCATGGTCAAAGGCGTTGGTGTCAGTGAATGTTTTGGGCGAAGAGGAGCAGCAAAAACTAGAACTTGCGCTCAACGAACTCAAACTGGAAGTGATGGAAGATCCTGAGCAGATCTTACGCTCTGATGCAGAAGATATTCACTCTTGGGTTGAGCAGCAGTTGATCAGCAAAGTGGGTGATTTAGGCAAAAAGCTGCACACTGGGCGCTCTCGTAATGACCAAGTCGCGACCGATTTAAAATTGTGGTGCCGCCAGCAAGGTCAGCAATTACTGTTGGGGTTAGATCGCCTGCAAACGAAACTAGTGTCGGTTGCTCAGCAGCACCAAGCGACGGTTTTGCCCGGTTATACCCACCTGCAACGTGCGCAACCAGTGACCTTTGCGCATTGGTGTTTGGCCTATGTTGAAATGTTTGAGCGTGATTACTCTCGTTTAAATGATGCGATTAAGCGCCTTGATACTTGTCCGCTTGGCTCCGGCGCGCTGGCAGGTACGGCCTATCCGATTGATCGTGAACAGCTTGCTCATCATTTAGGGTTTCGCCGTGCCACGCGTAACTCGCTCGATTCAGTATCCGACCGAGATCACGTGATGGAATTGATGTCGGTGGCGTCGATCTCGATGCTGCATTTATCGCGTTTGGCGGAAGATATGATCTTCTACAACTCGGGTGAGTCTGGTTTTATCGAACTGGCTGACACCGTGACTTCGGGTTCATCCTTGATGCCGCAAAAGAAAAATCCTGATGCATTAGAGCTGATCCGTGGCAAAACTGGCCGTGTTTATGGCTCGCTTGCGGGCATGATGATGACGGTCAAAGCCTTACCATTGGCTTATAACAAAGATATGCAAGAAGACAAAGAAGGGCTGTTTGACGCGCTGGATACTTGGAACGACTGCATGGAAATGGCTGTGCTTTGCTTTGATGGCATCAAAATTAAAACCGAACGGACTTTAGAAGCGGCCAAACAAGGCTATGCCAATGCTACCGAATTAGCTGATTATTTAGTCGCCAAAGGGATCCCTTTCCGTGAAGCGCACCATATTGTGGGCGTAGCTGTGGTTGGCGCGATTGCGAAAGGGTGTGCGCTTGAAGAACTGACCCTTGCCGAGCTTAAAGAGTTTTCATCGGTCATTGAAGATGATGTTTATGCGATCCTCACCATTGAATCTTGCTTAGAAAAACGCAGCGCTTTAGGTGGCGTTTCGCCAAAACAAGTGGCCTATGCGGTTGATCAAGCTAAAGCACGTTTAGACAAACGTGACACCACGGCGGTGAAAGTCCGTCCTGCCCGTTTGACGGATATTGAAACGCTAGAAAGTATGGTCACTTATTGGGCGAATATGGGAGAAAACTTGCCCCGTTCACGCAATGAGTTGGTGCGCGATATTGGTTCATTTGCCGTGGCGGAACACCATGGTGAAGTGACGGGATGCGCCTCGTTATATGTCTATGACTCTGGGTTGGCTGAAATTCGTTCGCTTGGTGTAGAAGCAGGTTGGCAAGGTCAAGGACAAGGAAAAGCGATCGTCTCGTATTTGGTGAATAAAGCGCGGCAAATGGCGATTAAGAAAGTGTTTGTTCTGACTCGAACGCCAGAGTTTTTCATGAAGCATGATTTTATTCCAACCTCAAAAAGCTTACTGCCAGAGAAAGTGCTTAAAGATTGTGAACAATGCCCACGGCAGCACGCTTGTGATGAAGTGGCGCTTGAGATCAATTTGGTTGAGCAGATCATCAAGCGAGTCAACGTCGCTTAATACGTTGATTACCAAAGCGATCATTGCCGTTAATGAGGCCTTGGAAAAAGATCTCAAAAAGATCGAATGATCACGGAACAATTTAAGAAAAGCGTGGTCTATAACTGTACCACTGCTTTTTCTTAGAAGAATCTAAGAAGGCCCCAAACCTACTATTGGTTCTGGGGCTTTTTCTTTTGTGCTCTTTAGCTTTTTATTTGTCGCGCCCTTGCCGCTTACGCCAAGGGAGTACCACAAACTTCATCCACAGATGTAAAAACAGCAAACCGTTAAAGGCAAAGCCCGCTATTAGCAAGCTGATCGATTCAATGGTTTTAGGGTTCTCCCTGCATAACCACCACCACACAAGCCAGCACCCAACTGACAAAACAGTGAGCTGATCCATACAACGTTGGCAGCGGCCGATTTTTTTCCAAAACCACGAAGATTGGCAGTTATTGCAAGGCATAAGCGCGTTCATTAAAGAGAAAATAACGGCAGTATAACGTGCGCGAAGGTGTGAGTCTAAGGCGTGGCTGAAACTAAAGCGTATAAAAAACGGCCGCACAAGGGCGACCGCATGAATGGATGTTGAAAATTAACAGCCCGGACCGCAGTCCATGCAATGCTTTATCATCTCAGGACCTAAATGCAGTTTAGCGTTTAGATCACGCAGCGCGGTGCGCACGCCTTCTTCAATTACGGGGTGATAAAAAGGCATATCCAACATCTGTGAAATCGTCATCTGATTTTGATGTGCCCACGCCAGCAAATGAGCCAAGTGCTCTGCATTCGGCCCCATCATTTCAGCGCCTAAAAATCGCCCTGTTCCTTGTTCGCCATACACATGCAATAACCCTTTATTGCGCAGCATGACGCGTGAACGGCCTTGATTTTCAAACGACACAGTACCGATAGCAAAACAGCCACAATTTCCCAAACGAGTGGTTAGCTGTTTGTAGGATTCACCGACCATCGCAATTTGTGGGTCTGAAAAAACCGCTGAGATAGAGGAACGACGAAGCCCGGCGCGAATATCTGGGTAGCGGCCAGCGTTATCCCCTGCAATACGACCTTGATCGGCTGCTTCATGAAGCAGTGGCAGTTGATTACTGGCATCACCAGCAATGAAAATACTGTCTACAGAGGTTTGCAGCGTATAGTGATCAGCTGTTGGTACGCCGCGCGCATCAAGGGCTACATCGGTATTTTCAATTGCCAATTTATCTACGTTCGGGCGACGACCGGTTGCCGCCAACACATAGTCAACGACAAATGTCTCGAGCTGCCCTTCACGGTTGATGAATTGGATTTCAACTTTGTCGTTTTGGCCTGTTGGAGAAGCAATGCGTTTCATGCTTTCCACTTTAACGTCAGCGTCTAAATAGAATTCTTCCTTAAACGTTTTATCAGCGTAAGTCATTACATCAGGGTCGGTTAATGGGCCAACTTGTCCACCAATGCCGAACAGCTTCACTTTTACCCCTAAACGATGCAAGGCTTGGCCTAGTTCTAAGCCAATAACTCCCGGGCCAAATACGGCAACAGATTCGGGCAAGTCGTCCCACTCAAATAGGTCATCATTAATGATTAAGCGATCGCCAAGTTCATTCCATACGGCCGGGTAGGCTGGGCGAGAACCGGCAGCAATCACGATCCGCTTGGCGTTGATTCGTGTATGGTTGTCGACCTGTAGGGTGTGGTTGTCGATAAATTGGGCGTAGCCTGAGATTTTGTCTTCAGCGGGGATCTCCTCAACGCCTTCAAGCACAAATCCGACAAAGCGGTCACGTTCACGTTTTACCCGCGCCATCACTTCACGTCCATTAATGACAATTTCACCTTGAGGATGAACACCAAAAGCAGGAGCTTTATGGATGTGATGGACGCTTTCAGCGGCCGCAATCAGTAACTTAGATGGCATGCAGCCGACGCGGGCGCATGTGGTTCCGTATGGGCCACCTTCGATCATGACGACACTAGTCGTATGTGCTTTTGCTGCACGATAAGCGCCGAGTCCTGCGGTCCCACCACCAATAATGGCTACATCAACGTTTAACTGTTTCATCATCGCTTTCTCTAAATTTGGAATGTGAATAGTCGATGGCAACATTTAATAATGCTGTCATTGAGCCTAAATGAGGAGGATGCCCTAGGAAGATTTTCCTAGGGCAGGCGTGATTAGCCCAGGTAAGCTTCTAGCTCTTCGCTGCCGCCGATGTGTTTACCACCAACGAAAACTTGCGGAACGGTGGTACGGCTTGTGATAGCTCGTAAGCTCACTGTGGTTGCATCTTTACCCAATACCACTTCTTCATATTGAAGACCGTGGTCAATCAAGAGTTGTTTTGCTTTAGTGCAGAATGGGCAACCTGGTTTAGTAAATACGGTAACCGATTCTTGTGTTTTATAGTTAGGTGCAATGTATTTCAGCATAGTATCAGCATCTGATACTTTGAACGGGTCACCCGGTTCATCAGCTTCGATAAACATTTTTTCGATGATGCCATCTTTGACTAACATGCTGTAACGCCATGAACGTTTGCCAAAACCGATTTGGCTTTTATCAACTAACATACCCATGCCGTCAGTAAATTCGCCATTGCCATCAGGAATGAAAGTAATATTCTCTGCTTCTTGGTCTGCTTTCCAAGCATTCATCACAAAGGTATCGTTCACCGAAACACATAGGATGTCATCAACGCCATGCTCTTTAAACACCGGGTACAGTTCGTTGTAACGCGGCAAGTGGCTTGATGAACAGGTTGGGGTGAAGGCACCTGGCAAGCTAAATACGATAACGGTTTTACCTTTGAATAATTGATCTGTTGTGAGATTAACCCAAGCATCACCTTGACGAGTAGGGAAAGTGACTTGTGGTACCGCTTGGCCTTCTTTAGATACTAACATTCTATTTTCCTTGTGATTTTCTAAGTTAGGTTATGATTTTAAGAGCCGCTGCTCTCATTTGTTGAAGCTATTATGGAAGAAAACCTTTGATAGCTCCAATCGTTTGATGCTATGTTTTTGATAGGTGGATTCTATTGAGATTGAAGATGAACATTCGTGATTTTGAGTACTTAGTATCATTAGCTGAACATAAACATTTTCGTAAAGCAGCAGAAGCTTGTTTTGTGAGCCAGCCAACACTCAGTGGCCAGATCCGCAAACTGGAGGATGAGCTGGGAACAGTATTATTAGAGCGCAGCAGTCGCCGAGTGTTGTTCACCGATTCGGGCCTACAATTGGTCGATCAGGCCAAGCGTATTTTAAGTGAAATCAAAACCTTCAGAGATATGGCCAGCGGCCAAGGCGGCTCGATGAGTGGTCCTATCCATATTGGATTCATTCCCACTTTAGGCCCCTACCTTTTGCCGCGTATTGTGCCTTTTTTAAAAGAGCAATTTCCTGAACTGGAGCTCTATTTACACGAAGCGCAAACCCAACAGCTTGTGCGCCAGTTAGAAGATGGAAAACTCGATTGTTTAGTGTTGGCCTCCGTTGCGGAAACGGCTCACTTTAAAGAGATTGATCTGTATGACGAAGCATTGAGTATTGCCGTGCCTAGTGGGCATGAATGGGCTGCAAAAAGTGAAGTAAGTATGTTGGATTTGAAAGGGCGAACGGTATTGGCTTTAGGTGACGGTCATTGCTTACGCGATCAAGCCTTAGGCTTCTGTTTTGCGGCAGGCGCAAAAGATGACGAACGTTTTAAAGCGACCAGCTTAGAGACGCTGCGTAATATGGTCGCAGCGGGTGGGGGAATTACCCTGTTACCTGAACTCTCTTTACCAGATGTGAAAGAGAAGGATGGCGTTTGTTACCTTAAAGCGGTCAACCCGCAGCCTTCACGCCGCTTAGTATTAGCTTATCGGCCGGGATCGCCATTGAGGCAGCGTTTTGAGCAGTTGGCTCACGCAATCAAAACGAAGCTAAATGAGAAATAAAAAAAGAGGCTAAATTTAGCCTCTTTTTACTGAGCTTTAGAATAGCTCTTCACCTGTAGGTGAAGAGTAGATGTTGTCAGAGACACTCTCTGCGACATACTCGGTTGGCTCAGTGCCTTGAATGAAGTATTCAAACATCGAGCTTGAATCAAACTTATTGGTTAACAGGCCGGTATCGATATCGATTCTTACCCGCACAATATTGGCGGGAATGGGTTTGTCTTGCGCTGGCACATTGACCAGTACTTGACGCATAAAATCAATCCAAGCGGGTTGTGCCGTTTTTGCTCCCGCTTCCGCACCGGACACACCATCGTCATCTACATTGCTGTTTTCGGTTGTCCTACCTAAGTTGCGGTTATGATCATCAAATCCGACCCAAGCAATAGCGACCATGCCCGGTGCATAGCCGTTGTACCACGCATCTTTGGAGTCATTGGTCGTTCCTGTTTTACCACCAATATCACGACGCCCCAGCTTTTGTGCACGCCAGCCTGTACCATTCCAACCCGTTCCTTCACGCCAATTTCCGCCACCCCAAATATTGCTGTACATCATCTCTCGGACAAGAAATGCGTTTTGTTCGGAAATTACTTGTGGAGCATAGTGCGATGCAACATCTTGCTCATCGAACTCATTTGTGTCTGGGGTGCATTGCTGTTGGCAAACGACTTTTGGTGTGGCTTGATACTCAAGTTTGCCAAAGGGATCTTCAACTTTGCTGATGTAATAGGGTTCAACATAATAGCCACCATTGGCAAACACGGAATAGCCTTGCGCCATCTTAACCGGCGTTAAGCTCCCCGCACCTAAGGCAATGGTTTCTGAGCGTGGTACTTGGTCAATATCAAAACCAAAGCGAGTGAGATACTCACGTGTTTCATCCAGCCCAACAGCGCGTAGCACTCTCACCGCCATCACGTTTTTGGATTGAGCCAAGCCAACGCGAAGACGAGTTGGGCCAATATAAGTCGGTGGTGAGTTTTTAGGACGCCATGCTGTACCTTGGCTTTGGTCCCACTGGTTAATCGGCGCATCATTAATGAGCGTCGCTAAGGTCATGCCTTTATCGATGGCGGCAGAGTAGATAAAGGGTTTAATACTTGAGCCGACCTGGCGCACCGATTGAGTCGCACGGTTAAATTTATTGTGCACAAAGTTAAAGCCGCCAACCAGCGCCAGTACCGCACCATTTTCTGGGTTCATGGCAACAAAGGCAGTGTTGGCATTGGGTACTTGGCTTAAGTACCACTGTGGTACTTCGTCGGTGGTATGCTCATCACTATATTCAGCACGATTACGTACCCAAATTTGTTCACCAGCGGCGATGATTTCCGTCGCTGTACTCGGAACCGGTCCTTGTCGAGAATCAGTTAAGAAACGGCGAGCCCAGTTCATGCCTTGCCATTCAATGGTCTGCAATCCTTGGTTCTTAACCCAAACCGTAGCCGATTGGCTGCTTACGTGGGTAACGACGGCTGGTAATAAATCTCCATAAGTCGGTTCATTATTTAAGTGCTCGGCCAGTTGCTGTTCATTCAATGGCGTTTGGCCTTCTTTCCAAACTACTTTTTCAGCACCGCGATAGCCATGACGCTCATCATAGGCGAGTAGGTTATTGATTGCAGCTTTACTCGCGGCTTGCTGCTGTTTGGAATCTACCGTTGTGGTGACAATCATGCCAGAGGTATAGGCCGACTCTTCACCATAGCGCTCCACCATCCATGAACGAGCGATTTCTGCCACATAAGGTGCATTAAGTTCAATTTCAGCACCGTGGTATTTCGACATTAAGGGCTCAGAGCGGGCTTGCGTATATTGCGCTGGGGTTATGTATTTCTCATCAAGCATTCTCTGTAGCACCACGTTACGGCGGTTAGTCGCGCGATCTAGAGAATAGATAGGGTTCATGGTTGAAGGTGCTTTGGGAAGTCCTGCAATCAGGGCAATTTCACTCAGTGTTAAATCTTTGACTTCTTTTCCAAAATAAACTTGGGCTGCCGCTCCAATTCCATACGATCGGTAACCGAGATAAATTTTATTGAGATAAAGCTCTAGGATTTCTTTTTTCGTCAGCAATTGTTCGATATGAATAGCGATAAAAATCTCTTTGATTTTTCGCATGATCTTCTTCTCATTAGAGAGGTAGAAGTTACGAGCAAGCTGCTGAGTAATGGTACTTGCACCTTGTTTAGCGCTACCTGAGGCGATCACAGCGACCGCAGCACGCGTGATACCAATTGGGTCAAAACCATAGTGCTCGTAGAAGCGGCTATCTTCGGTGGCGATAATCGCTTCGATAAGTTCAGGCGGGATCTCTTCAATACGCAACGGAACTCGGCGCTTTTCTCCAAATTGGGCGATGAGCTTGCCATCTTGACTATAGACCTGCATCGGTGTCTGCAATTGTACATCACGTAAAGTCGCTACATCGGGGAGGTCTGGCTTCACGTAAAAATAGAAGCCAAATATCGTAGTGACTCCAAGAATAATGCAAATCAATGAAAGTAATAACAATCGCTTTATGAACTTCACCGGATAATCCCTGTTTAGTTAAGGCTGCCCTTATGCAAACCCTTGTACTCTAGGCTAAAAATTTAGCTCTAAAAATAAATTGTGGCTTATTTAACCTCAAAATAAGCAAATCGAGCTAAGCCTAAGCAGCGTTACTGGAGCTAAGCCGTATGGGTAAATCAATGGTTACGGGTATAGATATTGGCCACCATAGTATTAAAGCGGTGGTGTTAAAGCTAGCGGGTGATTCATATGCACTCGTCGGTTATAAAGAATTATTTATTACTGAGGACATATTCTCCGATAACCACACGCTGGATTATCAGAAAATTGTAAAGAAACTCAAAGAACTAAGAAAGGGTTTACCACTATTTAGTCACAAAGTCGCCATATCGGTACCGGACAATGCGGTAATAAGTAAGGTATTACAGATAGATAGTGACCTGCAGGCGCGTGAAAAAGAGTTTGCTATTTATCAGGCATTTTCTCATCAGTCACCGTTCCCGATAGAAGAACTGAGTCTCGATTTCGTCAAAGTGATGGAAAAAAGCGTAAGTCGCAGTAGCACCGTAAGTTATCAAGTTTACGCCACTCGTAAAGACGTCGTGGAAAGCCGTGCGTTAGCGGCTCAAAAAGCGGGCTTTTTACCGATCGCGGTTGATGTGCAAATACACAGTTTGTTAAACATTTGGCAGTTGGCGAGCAGGGCACAACATCGCAGCGATTGGATGCTCATGGATGTGGGCCATACCCAAACGGCGCTCTGTATTGATTTTACTGATAAAGCCCCTTTTCATAAAGAAATCCCTCTCGGTTGTCAGTGGTTGTCCCAAGACAGCGCGATGTCGGGCACCAATGCAGAATTAGCCGATAAAAACGAGCGCTTTGTGTATGAGTTGATCGAGCGACTTCAACGTCAGTTGCAGCTTTTCACCTCCGTCAATGGCGCGGGCAGTTTAGCAGGCATTTGGCTCTCAGGTGGTGGTGCAGATACTCCGATGTTGGCGCAAGAGATCTCGCGGCGTCTCAAGCTTGAGTGCGAAATTCTCGATCCCTTCCTTCTGTTTAACAATAAGTTAGCGAAACGCCAGCGAGGTAAGCAGTCTGGGCAGAGTTTTAGCACCGCGGCTGGCCTTGCACTGCGTGGTATTGAGTGGTTGGAGTCTTCTCATGTTGCATAGTATTAACTTACTGCCTTGGCGAGAGGAACAAAGAGCGGCGCATAAGCGTCGTTTTATGGGCTTGGTCGTCTTAGGTGTGATGAGCGCTGTTGGTATTCAATGGGGTATCGGTTTGTATTTCTCTGGGCAAGCGCAGCAGCAAGAGTCTCGTTTGGCTTATTTGAATCAATACATTCAGCAGCTTGATAAACAGATCAATGCATTAAAAATGACGGAACAAGAACACAAGGCACTATTAACTCGCTTGTCGGTCGTCGAGTCATTGCAAAGCCAACGCAATAAAACCACCGAGTTGATGAACCTGATGCCACAGCTTATGCCTGAAGGAGTCTACGTCGATAAGATCAAAATGAATGGTGAAGAAATTGAAATTACGGGCATCAGTGACAGCACTGCGCGTCTTGCGACCATGCTCGATAATTTTGAAAAATCAGCCTTACTTTCCGATGTCAACATGCACTCTATCGTGCACGGTAATAAGCGATTTGGTAAGGAGTTTCAGACATTTAAAGTGTCATTTATGTTTCATTCGCCGACACCACAGGGCTCTGTGCTAACCAAGATTCGGCCTACAGGAGCTGTCCATGACTAGTTTTCAAGATCTTGATATGGATGAAATGGCTGAATGGCCGTTGCTGCCTCAACTGCTGGTTATTTTGGTGTTGATGCTGATTATTCAAGGCGTTGGCGCGTGGTTCTATCTTATGCCTCAAAATGAGCAATTGCAGAACTTAAAACAGCAAGAAGATGTGCTGAAATCGACCTTACGGATTAAGGCCAGCAAAGCCGCCACCTTACCCCAGTTGCAAGCTCAACTGGATGAATTAACTGAACGTTATGATTTTTTATTACGCCAATTACCCGTGCAAAAAGAGCTCGCAAGCATGCTCGCGTCGGTCAATGAACTAGGGCTAGATAACGCGTTAACCTTTACACGTATTGATTGGGGAGAAAAACAGAATAAAGAGTTTCTGTATCGTTTGCCGCTCAATATCGAATTAACTGGGAATTACCACGACATTGGTGATTTCTCAGAGGCGATCGCGAAATTGCCCCGCATTATTAATTTCGATGATGTTGATTGGCAACGGGTTAGCCAGGAAAGCAGCACGTTACATTTTAGGGTGCGCGCTTATACCTATCAATTCAAGCAAGAGGTGGACGATGAAAAACAATAATCTGCTGCTGATGGTGCTGTTTAGTACCAGCGTATTGGTTGGTTGTAAGGCGAATCAAGATTCATTGAAGGTTTATGTGGAGCAGGTTGAGGGGCAAGCACGCAAAGAAGTCTCCAAATTAAAACCCATTATTCAATTTGAAGTTGCTCATTATGCGCAACATGAATCCCGCGAACCTTTTGTGCTGCCTAAAGAGGCGATTGTACAAAATCAGCCTGTAGTGAAGGCAGACTGCTGGCAACCTCCGGCTCGCAGTAAAAATGGCCAGCTAGAGCGCTATCCGCTTAATCAACTTCGATTAAAAGGCGTGATGAGTAGCGGGGGCGCGGTATCGGCATTAGTGCAAACGCCCCAAGGCAAGGTCGTCAACGTGAAAGCGGGACAATATTTAGGTTTGAATCACGGCAAAGTTACTCGAGTTGATTCCAATTACCTGCTGATCAATGAAACCTTGCCAGACGGCTTAGGTTGTTGGAATCAACGTAACGTCAAATTGGCTCTGAAATAGAATTTGAATTTAGAGAAATCACTATGATTAAAGGACTACAGACACAAATGACTATGGTATTTCGGAGCCTCTTATTTGGCTTATTACTGAGTATGGCAGGGCTAAGTGTGGCGGCAGAAACGGCGCAGACCAACGAGCTTAAAGGCATTGATTTTCGAGTCAATAAAAACAAAGACGCTGTATTGATTGTTGAACTCGCATCACCTTCGACGGTAGTTAATGTGCAGAAAGTGGCTGACGGTTTACAAATTGAACTGCTTAAGACGGATGTCTCCAATGAGAAACTGTATGTCTTAGACGTCAAAGATTTTGCAACCGTTGTTGAGAGTATCGAGGTATTGCGCAAAGAGCCAAGTACACAGTTACTGGCGACCATTCATGGCGAGTTTAAGTATGATTACAGCTTGAAAGGGAAATACCTTGAGGTGGTGATTGGCAAACTGAAAGAACAAGAAAAACCTAAGCCGAAGAGCATTCTTGAGAAAGAGGGCAAGCTTATCTCGATTAACTTTCAAGATATTCCTGTGCGAAATGTTTTGCAGCTTATCGCAGATTATAACGCGTTTAACCTAGTCGTCTCAGATTCGGTCACTGGTAACCTGACGCTACGGCTTGATGGCGTGCCTTGGCAGCAAGTGCTCGATATCATTTTGCAAGTCAAGGGATTAGATAAGCGTGTTGACGGCAATGTGATTTTAGTTGCACCTAAAGAAGAGTTGGATTTACGTGAAAAGCAGCAGCTTGAAAAGGCACGTTTGGCTGAAGAGTTGGGCGATCTACGCTCTGAAATCATCAAAATTAATTTTGCTAAGGCGTCTGATATTGCGCAGATGATTGGCGGTGAAGGGGCGGTCAGCATGTTGTCTGAGCGAGGTTCCATCAGTATCGACGAGCGAACCAACTCACTGCTGATCCGTGAATTGGCTGAGAATATTGTGGTGATACGCCAAATTGTTGAATCGCTCGATATCCCGGTCAAACAGGTACAGATTGAAGCGCGCATTGTTACGGTCAACGAAGGTAATTTGGATGAACTTGGCGTACGCTGGGGCTTTACTTCGACCAATGGCAACAACACCGCAGGCGGAAGTATTGAAAGTAATTTATTCCAAGTGGGCAAATTGGGGGAAAGCACATTGCCCGTTGATGACTTCCTTAACGTAAACTTAGCGGCGACCTCTGCTAACGCCTCAAGTATTGCCTTCCAAGTGGCTAAGTTGGGGTCGGATATGTTGTTGGATTTAGAGCTTTCAGCGCTGCAACGTGAGTCGAAAGCGGAGATCATTTCCAGCCCTCGTTTGATTACGACCAACAAGAAACCCGCTTATATCGAGCAGGGTACGGAGATCCCTTATCTGGAGTCTTCTTCCAGCGGGGCAACGACGGTCGCCTTCAAAAAAGCGGTGCTGAGTTTAAAAGTGACGCCGCAGATAACGCCGGATAATCGTTTAGTGTTAGATCTCAGTGTCACTCAAGACCGGCCTGGGGATATTGTAAAAACAGGGACGGGAGAAGCGGTTGCAATTAATACTCAGCGTATTGGCACTCAAGTATTGGTCAATAATGGAGAAACCGTGGTCCTTGGTGGAATATTCCAACATAGCGTCAACAATACGGTGGATAAGGTTCCATTGCTTGGTGATTTGCCATTACTTGGTGCATTGTTCCGCCGTTCCTATGAGCAAGTGGGCAAAAGTGAGCTGCTGATTTTCGTGACACCGAAAGTCGTCATTCAATAACTTACGGCTGATATTGCGATTGGTTAAAAAATAAAGTTGCATTAGTGGCACCATATCTAGATAATTTCGGGTCTTATCACGAATCATCTGTGAGGAATAGGTGCCACGAGCGTCTTAACGGTCAGTATTATACTGGCTAATCTTGTGGCGATGTCATTGAATTAACGTTGTAAATTACTGCTAAACATGGCTGAGAAACGCAATATTTTCCTTGTTGGCCCAATGGGCGCCGGCAAAAGTACAATTGGTAGACATCTTGCTCAACAACTGCATATGGAGTTTTTAGACTCAGATACAGTCATTGAAGAGCGTACAGGCGCAGATATCGCATGGGTATTTGACGTCGAAGGTGAAGAGGGCTTCCGTAAACGTGAGGAAGCTGTAATTAATGACCTAACCGAGAAACAAGGTATTGTACTCGCAACAGGCGGTGGTTCTGTTAAGAGTAAAGAAAACCGTAATCGTTTATCTGCTCGTGGTATTGTGGTCTACCTTGAAACGACGATTGAAAAACAACTTGCACGCACGAACCGTGACAAAAAACGGCCATTGCTTCAAACAGACAATCCACGTGAAGTCTTAGAATGCTTGGCTGATGAACGTAACGATCTTTACGCTGAGATCGCTGATTTTACGGTTCGTACTGACGATCAAGGTGCAAAAGTGGTAGCCAACGAGATCGTAAAAATGCTAGAAGAACATTCCTAAGTTCTTTATTTTGGAGTGCAAACCATGGAACGGATTACGGTCAGTTTAGATGAGCGTAGCTACCCAATCTCAATTGGCGCCGGATTATTTAATGATCCGGCCCTCCTTTCTTTCTTATCGGCCAAACAAAAAGTCGTCGTCATCAGTAATGTGACGGTCGCGCCTTTGTACGCGGATAAAATCTTCGCCCTTCTTGCACCGCATGCTTGTAACGTCTCCTTGCTTGAACTGCCAGATGGCGAGCAGTACAAAACTTTAGATACATTTAACACGGTGATGAGTTACCTGCTGGAAGGTAATTACAGCCGTGATGTGGTGATCATCGCTTTAGGTGGTGGCGTGATTGGTGATTTAGTTGGATTCGCCGCAGCCTGTTATCAGCGCGGAGTCGATTTTATCCAAATACCGACCACGCTGCTTTCGCAAGTGGACTCCTCCGTTGGCGGTAAAACCGCAGTCAATCATGCTTTAGGTAAAAACATGATTGGTGCATTTTATCAGCCGAAAGCCGTCATCATTGATACTGAATGTTTGGCGACTTTACCTGCGCGAGAATTTGCCGCTGGTATGGCGGAAGTGATCAAATATGGCATCATTTACGATCATGATTTCTTTGTCTGGCTGGAAGAGAATCTCGATAAACTCTATGCCTTAGATGAGCAAGCGCTAAGTTATGCCATCGCTCGCTGCTGTCAAATTAAAGCCGATGTTGTCGCTCAAGATGAAAAAGAGTCGGGAATTCGCGCGTTGTTGAACCTAGGTCATACATTTGGTCATGCGATTGAAGCGCAGCTCGGGTATGGTAATTGGCTACACGGTGAAGCGGTTTCTGCCGGAACTGTGATGGCCGCTAAAACGGCGCAGTTACAAGGTTTAATTAACGATCAGCAAGTTGAGCGGATTGTTTCTATACTCAAAAGAGCAAATTTACCGATTCATACGCCCGAAAGCATGTCGTTTTCTGACTTTATGCAACACATGATGCGTGATAAAAAAGTGCTTTCAGGCGAACTACGTTTGGTGCTACCAACCAGTATTGGTACATCACAAGTAGTGAAAGGTGTACCCGAAGCGGTCATTGAACAAGCGATTGACTTCTGCCGCACCCTGTAAATCTTCATTGATACTAATTTGACAGTTGTCTGTCAGTAGGACGGCCTAATGAGTTTGGCGAATGAATTACGTATATTGGAATTAGATTCGCAAGTCGAGCTACTTGAGCGTTTGCAATTATTGACCAATTTTGGCTCAAATGTCATTACCGTTGGTGGTGGATTAGGTTTTGGTAAATCTTGGTTAGCGCAGCGTTATTTAGAAGCGTGGGCCGAAGATAAAAACCAATCGCTGTTGCTGTGTCATCCCAATCAAGATGACCAGCAACGTCGAGCGACCATTCTTACCCAAATCGTTTCAGGCCCGTTATTTAATCCTCACGATACACTTTCTGACAGCTTAGCTCGCCTGCTTGATGGTGGCGGTTGTGATGTGGTGATTGTTGTCGATGACGCTCATCTACTCTCTGAAACCTTAGTGTCTGAGCTATGGATGCTGGTGTTAGAAGCACAAGCCAATCCATTGTGGACCATCAATGTCGTATTATTTGCACAAGCCAATAGTCTTGATGCTTTGCTGACTCGTTTAAGCTACGGGCAAGAGCATAAACCCGTAGAGCTTGAGATTGAAGCACTAAGCAATGAAGAAGCGGATCGCTTTTTTGAAAACCTGGTCATGCGTTATGTACCCGATGAGATGGAGCGCCGCGTACGCAACGCTTACAAAAAGGTGAAACGCGTGCCTGGGGAAATCATGGCATTAGGAGAGCAGAAAATGGAAAAAAGGATCATCATCCGTTCGATTATCGGTTCTCCTGTGCAGATCGCTGCCTTGGTTTTACTGCTTCTGCTCATCATCGGTGGTGGTTACTGGTGGCTATTCACCCAGCCCTCACCCGATGAGCAAGCGTCGCAAATTACAGGCACACTCGAGCAGACGGTGATTCCGACGCTAGGGGATGCTGCTGCACCAACAGTCAATACGCTTAACGATGATTCAGCAACTGACGCCACCAATAATGGGAAGGAGCTTGCGAAAAGTGACCCGAGTTATTTAGATGCTGAAGATGATTCCAGTTCGTTACCACCCGATGTGATGGAGAATTCAGAGAGCGTGGGCATAATTGACAGCGATCAGCAACGAGTGGTGATTGAGTCTGATGTTGTGGATGCTCTTTTGGAAGGCAATTCGACCAAAGCCGATACGTCAGTGATTAATAATGCACTTGCTGATGCACAAAACCGCACGGCGCAAACTGTGCCAGTAAGTGAGACTGCCACTGCTGCTGCGCCAACGAAAATCACCTTCTCCTTTGCGAGAGAAGAACTCAAAGCCTTCTCGCCACGCAGTTATACTTTGCAATTAGCGGCAGTCAGTTCGCTTGCTGAAGCACAAAACTTTATTAACACCTACGCGCTGCAAGAAAAGGTGCGTATTTATCCGACAGCACGCAATGATGTGGAGTGGTACATCATCACCTATGGTAATTATCCAACCATCCAGTTTGCGCGTGATGCCGTGGAAACCTTACCGAAAGCGTTGCAATTGCAAGGCCCTTGGGCCAAATCGCTCAGCCAAGTACAGCGAGAGATTGATCGTGCGAAATAACGCTGAGCTTGACGCAAAAATATGTTACATTCCGCAGCCTTATTTCGTGGTTGAAAGATAGAGCAGTAAATGAAGAAGCAGCGTGCCTTTCTTAAATGGGCTGGTGGTAAGTATGGCCTAGTCGAAGAGATTCAACGTCACCTGCCGCCAGCGCGTAAACTGGTTGAACCCTTTGTTGGTGCTGGCTCTGTGTTCCTCAATACTGATTTTGAACAGTATTTGTTGGCCGATATCAATCCTGATCTCATCAACTTGTACAACCTGATCAAAGATCAACCTGAACTGTACATCACCGAATCTAAGCGTTGGTTCACGGCCGATAACAACCGTAAAGAAGCGTATCTCGATATTCGCAAAGAGTTCAATAAAACCGATGATGTACTGTATCGTTCGTTGGCGTTTTTATACATGAACCGTTTTGGTTTTAATGGTTTATGTCGCTACAACAAAAAAGGCGGTTTCAATGTGCCTTTTGGTTCCTACAAAAAGCCTTATTTCCCGCAAGCAGAATTGGAGTTTTTTGCCGAGAAAGCCAAGAAAGCGACCTTTATTTGCGAAGGATACGAAGAGACGTTTCGTCGTGCTCGCAAGGGCTGTGTTGTCTATTGCGATCCGCCATACGCGCCACTCTCTACTACCGCCAATTTTACTTCTTATTCTGGTAATGGCTTTTCATTGGATGATCAAGCCTCATTGGCCGATGTCGCCGAAAAAGCCGCCAATGATCGTGGCATACCGGTACTGATTTCCAATCATGACACTAAGTTAACGCGCCGTTTATATCATGGTGCAGAACTTAACGTGGTCAAGGTTAAGCGCACCATTAGCCGTAATGGAGCAGGGCGCAACAAAGTAGATGAGTTGTTGGCACTGTTCAATACAGCGGAATGCGAAGGTTAACATTTCGCAGTTAAATCGGGTGTCGCGCTAGGATATCTTGGCCAGCTTAGGTAGAATTGCGGGCGAATTTTGCTCATCACGCATTTGCGCCCACTAGCCTAAGAGGTCAGGTATGAAAGATTTCCTAATTGCCCCATCTATACTCTCAGCAGATTTTGCTCGTCTTGGCGAAGATGTTGAGAAAGTGCTTGCCGCTGGGGCAGACGTTGTCCATTTTGATGTAATGGATAACCACTACGTTCCCAACTTGACCTTTGGTGCTCCGATTTGTAAGGCGCTGCGTGACTATGGTGTTACGGCACCGATTGATGTCCACCTGATGGTTAAACCGGTTGATCGCATCATTCCTGATTTTGCCAAAGCAGGGGCTTCGATGATCACTTTTCATGTGGAAGCTTCTGATCACGTTGATCGCACATTGCAATTGATCAAAGAGCACGGATGCCAAGCGGGTGTAGTGCTCAACCCAGCTACGCCACTTGCGCATCTCGAATTTATTATGGATAAAGTGGACCTCATTTTGCTGATGTCGGTTAACCCTGGTTTTGGTGGTCAATCTTTTATTCCGCATACGTTGGATAAACTGCGCGCGGTGCGTCAATTGATTGAGCAATCGGGTCGTCATATCCGCCTTGAGATTGATGGTGGGGTCAAAGTCGATAACATTCGTGAAATTGCGCAAGCGGGCGCAGATATGTTTGTCGCAGGCTCGGCTATTTTTGGTCAACCTAATTACCAAACTGTGATTGATGAGATGCGCGCAGAATTAGCCAAAGTGGCGCGCTAAGTCATAAGACTGACTACACCTCAATAATCACTACGCAACATACTTATAACGCAACAAGGGGCTTTGTGCCCCTTGTCTATTATTCGGAAGTTAAGATGTCTTTAAGCTCAATTAAATTAATCGCCTTTGATCTCGATGGTACCTTGCTCGACAGCGTGCTAGATTTAGCCGTAGCCGCCGACCAAGCGGTACAATCGTTAGGCTATTCATCAGTATCAGAAATGCAAGTGCGTGATTACGTCGGCAATGGTGCAGATATGCTGATCGCTCGCTCACTTAGCCAAAGTTTAACCATCAACCCTGATCTTAGCGATGAGATCAAAGCCACCGCTCGTGAGCGTTTTGATGAATTTTATGCCCAAACGGGCCATAAACTGAGCCATTTATATCCCCAAGTGAAAGAAACCTTAGCGCAGCTACACAGCGCTGGGTTCACATTAGCTTTGGTGACCAATAAACCGTCTAAGTTTGTACCTGACGTATTGGTACAACATGGTATTGAGCACTTTTTTAGTGATGTGATTGGTGGTGATACCTTCCCGATCAAAAAACCTGATCCAATGGCGCTTAACTGGCTATTGGATAAACATCAACTAACGGCCAAGGAAATGTTGATGGTTGGGGATTCGAAAAACGATATTTTAGCGGCTAAAAATGCGGGTTGTTATTCGTTTGGTTTGACTTATGGCTACAATCACGGTGAGCCCATTTCAGCTTCCAACCCTGATTACGTGGCGGACTGTATCGACCAATTGCTTGATGTGTTGCGAGTTTCAGCATAAAAGTTCACACAATGCGCTAGTAAAATACTCGTCAATGAGTACACTGCATAAACCGCGTTATCGCTAAATCAAGTATCACTTAGCGAATAAGCGCGGTTTTTTTCACAGACATTTTCAGTCTTATCTCATTTTAAGTAGCAAGGAAATCATCCCTATGAGCAAACCCATTGTATTGAGTGGTGTTCAACCGTCAGGTGAACTAAGTATCGGTAACTATTTGGGTGCTCTACGTCAATGGCAACAGATGCAAGATGACTATGATTGTCAATACTGCGTGGTTGACCTGCATGCGATCACGGTTCGTCAAGATCCGAAAGCACTGCATGAAGCCACGTTAGATGCGTTGTCAATCTGTCTTGCAGTTGGTGTTGACCCTAAAAAGAGCACGCTATTTGTTCAGTCACACGTACCAGAGCATGCTCAATTGGGTTGGCTTCTCAACTGCTACACGCAGATGGGTGAATTGAGCCGCATGACTCAGTTCAAAGACAAATCAGCACGTTATGCGAACGATGTGAATGCGGGCTTATTCGGTTATCCTGTGTTGATGGCGGCCGATATTCTACTTTATGGCGCGCACCAAGTACCCGTGGGCAGTGACCAAAAGCAGCACTTAGAACTTGCGCGCGATATCGCGACTCGTTTTAACAACATCTATAGTCCTGAAAAGCCGATCTTCACCATTCCAGAGCCTTACATTCCTCAAGTGAACGCGCGAGTAATGAGCCTGCAAGATGCGACGAAAAAGATGTCTAAGTCAGATGATAACCGTAAGAATGTCATCACTTTGCTGGAAGATCCAAAGTCGATTATCAAGAAGGTTAATAAGGCTCAGACAGATACTGAAACGCCACCACGCATCGCTTTTGATACCGAAAACAAAGCGGGCATCTCCAACTTGATGAGTTTGTACTCTGCGGCGACAGGCAAAAGCTTTGCTGAGATTGAAGCGCAATATCAAGGTGTTGAGATGTACGGCCCTTTCAAGAAAGATGTTGGCGAAGCGCTGGTTGCCATGCTGGAGCCTGTTCAAGCTGAATACGCGCGCATTCGAGAAGATCGCGCGTATCTTGATTCAGTAATGAAAGCGGGTGCAGAAAAAGCCTCGGCCCGCGCTGCGATCACTTTGAAAAAAGCATTTAAAGCGGTAGGGTTTGTCGAGCGTCCTTAGTTTTTCCTGCGACAATCTAACTCCTTTCGCATTAAATAAAGCTAGGTTTTCCTAGCTTTATTTTTTACTTCTGCTTAATAAAATTTGATCTTTCTCTTTGTATTGTAGGCTTAGGTCTACACTTTAAATCATAACCATGATGATGAGTTTTGAACATGAGACGACTGCTGTTATTAGGATTGATGTTCATCTGTAGTGCCGCCGCCGCAGAGCCAGTTCGTATTTGTGTTGGTGATGTGAATGTTTGGCCCCCGTTCACCTATTGGCAGGGAAGCTCGTATCAAGAAAAAGCCGATTCCTTGACTGGCTCAGCCACAACTCTGGTGTTGGACGCATTAAAATCTCACAACATCGATTACCAGTTTTATTTTATGCCTTGGGCGCGAGTCCAACATGAACTGACGCAAGAGCGCGGTCGCTGCGATCTGACATGGGATGCAAGTTATCGCGCAGAAAGGGCTGAGTACAGCTATTTTTCGGTCCCGCTTTATACGATTCAACTCGGTTATTTTACGCTGCCAGACAACCATGAAGATTTAAAAGACCCATCCGTTGATGGCGTATTATGCGGAGTTAATGGCTTTAATTATGAGAATTTTGCACTGTCTAGAGAACCCTCTCTCTATTTAAATTCCGTACAGCAAGCGCTGAATATGCTGCAAAAAGAGCGGTGTGATTGGTTTGTGAGTGAAATTGAACCCATTTATGGTGGAATTCAGTTGGGTTTATATAAAATTGATCGGCCAATCGTTCATCATTTTCTCGCTAGAAACAAGCCGTACCACGTGCAAGTTCGCCGTAGCTTAGAAAATTCGATGCCGCTGTTAAATCAGCTTAATGACTATTTTCTCGATGCGCAGCAAACTGGTCGCGCGCAGGCGGTCTTTGATCGCTACCTCTCTTTTAGCCAGCCACAATAATCAAACTAAGGTGTTTGTCGTGTACGAAGCACCTTGTTTGCTTTTCTTTTTAGAAAAATAAGACTGTTCACCTCACTGCAATATCACTGTCGAAAACCCCCTTTACCTTCTTTGTTGAAAGTTTGCGCTTAGTTCAAGTATTTGCTCTAGCTATGCGATGTTGATCTCGATATGAATGGTGAATGTTTTTATCTTTCATTTAAAAACACAACACTGTACGCGCAAATGGAACCAATCCCCTTTATAAACGTGATTTACAACACCTTGCTTACCACTTCGGTTACAGAGCAGGGAAAGAGGTGAACAATGGAATCGACACGAATTAAACCCTTTGGCCGAACATTACTCGCTGCGGCGATAAGTTCCACATTGGCTGTATCAGCTCAAGCTGAGATTATTATTTCTCAGTATGTAGAAGGCAGCAGCTTCAATAAGGCCATCGAAATTGCTAACACTAGCAATGCATCCGTCAGTTTAGACAATTTCATTTTAGCGAAATCAAGCAATGGCGGTGGGAACTGGGATACACAGTTGCCCCTGACTGGGCGAGTAATTGCCGCGAACGATGTGTTAGTAATTTCTCATGCCAGCGCCAATAGTGCTATCCAAGCGGTGAGTGATGAAAATGATGGCTCGGTGATTAATTTTAACGGTGATGATCCGGTGGCGCTGCTAAACAGTGATGGTAGCGTACATGATGTGTTGGGAGTGATGGGCGGCATTAACTGGGGCAAGGACACCACTTTAGTGCGTAATAGCGATAGCCTCACGCCCTCAGCGGCTTATCAAGCTGCGCAGTGGAGCGCGCTAACCAAGGATAATATTGAAGGGTTAGGCGCACTCGATGCCGTTGAGCCACCGGCTGAATTTACCTGTACTCAAGAGGGATCTGAGTCCACCTTTACTTCTATTCAAGCCATTCAAGGCGAAGGGCAAACCTCTCCTTTTATTAGTGGCTACCCTTACATCACCGACCAAGAATATTTTGTCAAAGGTGTCGTGAGTGCCATTACCACAGGGTTGACTAAGGGTTTTTATCTGCAAGCGTTGGAAGATGATTACAACTTAAATACCTCTGAAGGTTTGTTTGTTTTTACCGATCAATCAAGTTCAAGTTTAAAACCGGGGGATGTGGTTTGTGTGAAAGGTAAAGTACAGGAATATTACAACCTCACACAGCTTAAAGTCGAAAACAACCAATGGCTAAAGCAAGGTGAGCAAGAGGCTCCACAAGCGACCGCGATAGAGATTTTGCCCACCGATGAGAACTTTGAGCACACATTAGAGCGTTATGAAGGCATGTTGGTAAAAACCACACCAGAGCTGGATATGCGTGTGACGCGCACCTTTGGTTATGACTATGCTTCTCGTCGCAATAACATGGTGTTAGCGCAAGGTCGTATTAACATGCAACCGAACCAGCTATTCGCTGCGGGCTCTGAGCAAGCCAAACAGCAGAGCATCGAAAACGCGCAGCGCCGCTTGTTTATTGAATCAGATGCGAAAGCCGCCGATGGCCAAATTCCGTACTACCCAGAGTTTGGTCGCAGTGATATTGATCAAAATGGTTCGACGGAAGATTACATCCGCATTGATGACAGCATCATAGGTTTAGAAGGTGTGCTCTCATACGGTTACAACGAATATCGTCTGATTGTGACCAATTCGCTCAACCAAGAGAATTTCGTGCGCAATGATCCTCGCAGCGAGAAACCGGATATCGATGAAGGCGATCTGCGCATTGCCACATTCAACGTGCTTAACTATTTCAACTCGCCGTTTGGCGGTGATGCAAATCAGCATGGTGATAATCGTGGTGCTCATAACCTTGCAGAATTTGAATTGCAGCAAGCGAAGATCGTTAATGCGATTGTACGTTTGGATGCCGATATTGTCGGTTTGATGGAAATTGAGAATAACGGTTTCGGTGCAGGTTCGGCGATTGCGCAATTGGTCAATCAGATCAACAGCCAGATCTCGGATAAGAAAAAGCATTACCGTTTTGTCGCGATTGACTCAAATAATGATGGTGTGACCGATGAACTTGATTCTATTGGCACGGATGTGATCACCACAGGAGTGATTTATCGTGAAAAAGTAGTGAAGTTGACAGAGAATCGTGTAATTCCAATGCCAAGCCAACAAGCACCAGAAGTGTTGGATGACAAAGGTAAAGTGATTGAAGATGGTAAAAATTACCAGCGTGACACGCTTGCACCGACCTTCAAAGTTAAAGGTGGCAATGAGAAAATTACCGTCGCGGTTAACCATCTAAAATCCAAAGGCTCGGCATGTTGGGAAGATGCCGCACCAGTTGAACAAGGTGGGCAAGGCGGCAAAGATCTTGATTTTCAAGGTGCATGTGAACAATTCCGTGTCGCAGCTGCAGTTGCTTTAGGTGAAGCGTTACAAAAAATAAAAGGGCATAAAGTCATTTTGGGTGATATGAACTCTTACGGTATGGAAGACCCGATGCTCGTATTGACGGACTACAGCCCAGAGAAGTATGGCAAAACCATTCGTGCGGCACGTAATACTTACATTGCAGGTACTCCTCAATTTGGTGATGATGGCGCGTTGATTACTCACAATTATGGGTACCTTAACGCCGTGGCCATAAAACACCCAGAGAGCTGGAGTTACTCATTTAATGATGAAGTTGGCGCACTGGATCATTTGCTGGTCAGCAAAAGTTTGAAAGGCAAAGTGGTGGATGCGACCGATTGGCATATCAACGGCGGTGAATCGACACTGTTTGATTACAACAGTGAATTCAAAGGTGATTTACCTAAATATCAAGATCATTTCCGCGCATCTGATCATGATCCTGCCGTGTTAGAACTGAACATCTACGGCGGTTCATTCGGCCTAGGAGCACTCTTCTCATTACTCGGCTTTGGTATGTGGCGACGTCGTCGTTAAGGCTTAAAGTGCGCCCCGTTAACTGACGGGGCGTTTTTGTTTTGCTCACGCTCGGATTTTTTCAATTAAATAATCAATAAATAGCCTTACTCGTGGCGCAAGGTGGTGACGGCTCGGGTAAAGAATGTTCATGGTGTTATCTGATAGATAATAATCTGGAAAAAGCCTGACGAGGTTAGGATCATTGATTTCGTCAGCGAGAAAATTGGCAATCAAGCCGATCCCCATGCCTTGTTGTACCATTGACATCGCACCAAGCGGCGCATTGCAGATATGTTTAGGGCGGGTTTTGATGTCGCATCTCACTCCCTTTGGATTGATTAGCGTGACTTTATCTTGAGGAAGATTCAATAAAGTTAACGCAACCCATGGGTGCTGCTCTAAATCTCGTAGTTTCCTTAATAAAGGTGCACTAGCTAAGTATTTTTTACTGGCGTATATCCCCATTTTAAAAGGCATTAATTCGCGGCCAACCATTGAGCAAGATGTCAGTTCACCCATTCTGATCAGCACATCTAATTGTGTGGCTACTGGATCTTGTAAACCATCTTCGAGTTGAATATCAAACAGCACATTGGGGTAACTCTCAGAAAATGTTGAAATCAGCGGACTTAAAATATAGCTGCCGACATCAATGGTTGTACCGATCCTAATCACGCCTGCCACATCGGTAGACAAATGCTGGACGGCCCGTAGCGCGTCTTCTGCCAGAGGTAAGAGGCCATTGGTATGTTGATAAAATGCGTGCCCTTCAGTCGTTAGGCTAACTTTACGGGTAGAGCGATGCAGTAAACGTACGTTAAGATGTGATTCTAGCAAGCTAACTTGCTCGCTCACTTTCGATTTTGCTATGCCTAACGATTCACCAGCCGAGGTAAACGAACCGTATTCAACCACTTTATTAAAAATGGCAATACGTTTTAACTCACTCAACATAATTGTTCCCTTATTGGTAACCTTTCGTTCTTGTTTTGTTATCTAGTCAACCTTTGTCATTCATCAAATAATGACAGCTCTAATTAGAGAGATATAAACCATTTTGGTTTCCTTTAAATACGGGCAAATAATAAATTTCTTCTGAATGATGGCACTATTGAGATATCTATTCCTAAATAAACTGGGATTAATAATTAAATTAGCAATGTCAATCTTATAAATATCAATATTGTGTGAATATTTTTAATATTATCCAACCGAATTTTCGAAAATGATGGATGCAATGTTGTTTTATTTCTAACGTTTTATTAAAAATTAATTTAAAGGAACGGGTGATGAATTATCAGGTCACGAAGCTCCACCCTTTTGGAGTAAAAATAGAAGCAAATGGATTAAAAATTCCCATTAGCGAAGTACCAATAGCACTACTGCGTAAACTATTTATTGAGCATCAGTTGGTATTGATACGTGGATTTAAAGCCTTTGAACAGGCCGAGCAATTTGCGGAATATTGCGAGCAATGGGGAGAGATCAGTATTTGGCCATTTGGCAAAGTGTTAGATCTAATTCAAAAAGATCAGCCAAAGGACCATATTTTTGATAGTAGCTATATGCCGCTGCATTGGGATGGCATGTTCCGTCCTCAAGTGCCTGAATATCAGATATTTCAATGTGTTCAGGCGCCATTGCCAGCACAAGGCGGCCGGACGACCTTCACTCATACAAGCAAGGCGCTACAGAACGCAACCGAACAGCAGCGCTCATTGTGGCGAAAAGTCACGGGGCACTACCAGCGAGAGATGGAGTTCTATTGCAGTCACACCATTTCTCCCATTATTGCTCAACATCCCTATCTCTCACACGAGGTCATTCGTTACGCCGAACCGCATTTCGCTGAACGTGGCGATCTGCTAAACCCACCAAATGTGACCTTTAGTGGCATTGATAGTGAGCAAATAGCTGAGTTCCACCGTAGCTTACGTGACGCACTGTATGACCCTCGTCATTTTTATGCTCACGAGTGGCAAAATGATGATGTGGTCATTACGGATAACTTTAACTTACTGCATGGTCGAGAAAGCTTTTTATCGCATACCCCACGTCATATCCGTCGAGTTCAGGTGCTAAGCGATCCACCGTTTGATAACCCAAGTTTGGAGTCTTACCGATGAGTGATTGCCACACTGATATTATGATCGTTGGAGCAGGCCCTGTTGGGCTTATGTGCCACTATTTAGCGCAGCGCTGCGGTCTGAACTCACAAATTATTGATAAATCTAATGGGCCACTGGTGGTCGGACGGGCCGATGCGCTTAATGCTCGAACTCTGCAGTTACTTGATATCGTTGACTTATTTGAGCCACTTTACGTGCAAGGCAAACCCTGTAATACCAGTTCGGTATGGGCTAATGGTCAATTTTTGTCACGCCAGTCTCATTGGTGGACAGCGCTGCAAGGCTGCTTCTATCCTCACTTTCTGATGTTGGGGCAAGCACATATTGAAAAAGCGTTAGATAGCGCAGTCAAAGCGCAGAACGCGGCCGTGCGCCGTGGTTTATCTGTGGTCGATATCACTGTTGATGAGCAAGGCTGCGTGACGGAACTGAGCAGTGGCGAGCGAGTTCGTTCACGTTACGTGATTGGTGCAGACGGTGGGCGCTCTTTTGTACGTCAGCATTTTTCGATTCCATTTGAAATCGAGAGACCAGAAATTATCTGGGCGGTGATTGATGGTGTTATTGAGTCAGATTTTCCGAAAGTGCCAGAAATCATCGTATTTCAGGCTGAGACGTCAGATGTCGCCTGGATTCCACGTGAAGGTGATTTGGATCGTTTTTATATCCGTATGGACACCGAAGAGTTTACTCAGCAAGAGGTTATTGCGCGCATTAACCGAGCAATGTCGCCGCATTCACTGACGTTTAAGCAGGTTGAGTGGTTTTCTTATTTCTCGGTTAAGGAGTCTGTTGCAGAACGGTATGACCACCAGCAACGGGTCTTTCTAGCAGGAGATGCCTGCCATATACATTCGGTCAATGGCGGCCAAGGGCTCAATACCGGAGTTGCTGACGCGTTCAATTTGATCTGGAAGCTCAACATGGTGTTGCGTGGTCAGGCATCAACTACGCTGCTGGACAGTTATCAGGCTGAGCGCCAACCAGTGGCTCGCAGCGTGATTGAAAGCTCTGGTGCATTGGTGCGTGCAACTAAATATTCTGCGCGAGGAACCCATGCGGAGGACTATGTACAAATCGTTGAACAGCGAGCTGGTAATATCACAGGTATGGGCATTGGGTATGGCAATGGTGGCTTAAACGGTTCTCGGGTGTATGACTTTGAGATGCATCGTGATCAGCAGAGTTGCCGCTTTTACCAATGGCTAGATTACCGCTCCTTTACGCTTCTGTTGACTGGCGATGCGGACTTACCACCAGAAATTCCTCCGTTTGTGCGTTGCCTTCATCTGTACGATCAAGCGAAGCCTGGGCAGTATTGGAGTGAGAGTTCATTCTACCAGGGGCAGGCTTTACTGATCCGCCCTGATGGTTATATTGCGGCTTTCGCGTCGCTTGCGCACGCGGCTGAACTGTTGGCTGGCCTATAAACTTTTTAACCGAGAGTGAAGACCGAGGGTTCTGCATCATTCCGTCAATGGTCTTCGCCTTTAATAAGGAAACACTATGCTTGATCATCAACAGCAGCAATGTGTGGATAATATTGCTTTTATTTTATTAGACCAATTATTAGCACAAACAGACGCCACTTTTACTGGGTATCAGAAGTTAAAAACGCAGATAGCTCAGTGTGTCATTGAAAACAAAGTTATTACATTATTACTACCCGCCTTTCCATGTAAAACGAATAACCTAGATAAGGTCTTAGGTTATAAGCCTGACTTGGGTGAATATCGAGTTTTACAAAAATTTGTTAATGCCATTCGTGATATTCAATCTGTCTATTCTCCAGGAGTGATGTTTTACATTTTTTCTGATTATCATACATTTTCTGATTATATTAATGTCGATTTAGAACATCATTACACTTATTCTGATGAATTACGGAATATGGTGGAAAATATGAACGCCAGTGATTGTCTCAAAATTATCAACTTTGAGCACTTCTCTGCGTTTGATGACTTAAATGAATATCAATATTTCAATGGATTAAAGCAGCGCTTTGGTGATGCGGAATATGAGCGTGATTTTGCACGTCTTAAACAGCATGATAATGCAATGCACCATACCTATCTGGGTTTGAAAAAATTCATGCATCAAGATCAGAAATATGCGCTTGCTCCGCTGAGTTATAAGAAACGACGTGAGCGACTAGCTCTTATGGCTAAAGGAATGATGGTGCAAGGACGTGCACTCGATAATTTCCTCAATACTCATTTGAGCCACGCTATTCGTCTCAGCATTCATGAACACCCAATGCAAGGCAAAAAATATTCGCTGTTTCTTTTTGATGAGCGATCGTTTAAGACACCTTGGCATACTTGTGTCTTATTTGATGCTTGCCACGGAGAATTTATTATTGATACGCAGGCCAATCACAAACAACGTGAAGGCGTGATTATTCCCGTAATGCATCAAGGAACGCTGTGGTGTTTACTGCGTTTCAATATCGAAGATGCTAACGAGGCACAGTTGATGCGTGAGGTAAAAGCCACTCTACAAGCAGAGCAGTTTGGCCTGACGTTAGAGTCACACCATGGATGCTCACTGACCGCGCTACCGCAGGCTCAAGTGAGCCAATTAGTAAAAGCGTTCTCTGCTGTCTGTTTAAAAGGCTTTAACCCGTTGCCTCAAGCTTCATTTTGGTCTTCGTGGTTTGCCGGAAATCATGCTCTGCTTCCGGAAGAATATGTTCGGAGTAGTACATTAGCAGAGCCCAGTTGGTACGGGCTCAAAACACCGTCAACGAGCATAGCGCGTCGCTATTCTTATACTGACATGACTCCTGATGAATGGGCGATTTACTGTTCATCTTCTCCGCTGAAGGTTAACTTACTGGATGCCTCACTGGCTGCGTTGTGTCTTAATGGTCAAGCAAGTGGTTGGCTGAAAAATACCATTGTGCAGTACGATGATACGGCTACTTATCCTGTGATTATGTCGGGGGATTGGGGAATGAATTTACGCTGGAGCCCATCATTGGCGAAGCATATATCGTCGTCGACTGAAATTGACAATATCAATCAAGTAGCCAATGTTTTAACTCCTATTCTTGAACGTTCACAAGTACAGCATGTTTTTGATTTACAACTTGGCGATATATTACTGGTGAATAACCACACCGTACTTCGTTATGGCGTGTTATCCGAAACAGAATTAGCGGTGCGTCAGCCTTATTCGGTAAATTCCCCTTGGCAGCCTCATAACAAACAACCAAGTAGTGAGCATTTACAAGAAAGCCCTGCTTAAATAAACGACATTTTTAGGAAATAAGCATGAAGAGCCAAGTAAGCGGATTACTTGGCTTTATTTTTATGGATCATTAACTATGGGATAGATTTATTTTATCGTTGTTTCCATTCTCTTATTCGACCATACGATGAGAAGTGTTACTTTCAAATGAGAGCAAGTAAAATAATGATCACAACCGAACTGGTTACATAATGAACGAATGTGCAAATAGTGTATTTAGTACAGAATCGATAACTTCTTGCCTTTCCAAACCAGTATTGCACAATAGCGCCTCTCGCTGACTTTTACCCAGAGCGTTTTAATTCACATGCTACTTATCATCGATAACTACGATTCCTTTACCTACAACTTGTACCAATACTTCTGTGAGCTGGGAGTTCAAGTGACGGTGGTGCGTAATGATGAAATCGATATCGCTGGCATTGAAGCGCTCAGCCCAACGCATCTGGTTATTTCCCCTGGGCCTTGCACGCCGAATGAGGCGGGAATTTCACTGGCCGCGATTGAACATTTTGCGGGTAAACTACCTATCTTAGGAGTCTGCCTTGGGCATCAAGCCATTGCGCAAGTGTTTGGCGGGCAAGTGGTGCGAGCCAAAAAGGTGATGCATGGTAAAACCTCACCGATCCAACACACCAACCGTGGCCTCTTTCTAGGGCTCAATAACCCGTTAACCGTTACTCGCTACCATTCGTTGGTGGTCAAAGCCGATTCTCTTGCGGACTGTTTTGAGCTCACCGCTTGGACTCAACAGGCTGATGGTTCGATGGACGAAATCATGGGTTACCAACATAAAACACTGCCAATTGATGCCGTGCAGTTTCATCCTGAATCAATTAAAACAGAACAGGGCCATCAACTGCTCGCAAATTTTTTGCGCCGTTGAGCTATTCTCAACCGGACTGCGATCACCTTTCTTAACATTTTCTTCATCATTTCTGCTGTTTTTTATCTTTGCAATATTATGCACCATACATCCTGTTGGAATGAGGGATGGCTTGTCGCCTCAAGGTCTTGTTGTGCTTATTCATATTATTTATAAAAAAGTGCTTCATAAAAGAGGTGACTTAATGCATAAATAATCATAAGTAGTGACGATTGTCGGTGGTTCTGCCGATCTAAAAGAATAAATCACTATTGAAATGGTTAATAATTTGTAAATACAATGCTGCATTAGCTAAAAAGCAAAACAATATCTTCCACTCAAGCGTTTAATAGGAAGATCGCAATCTGCTTGGCATGCGGTATCAAGAGGGAATGTGTAATGACAGTGGAAAATAGTGTAGATCGCAGTCTGTTTGATGAGGTGATGGTCCCTTGTTATAACCCGATGGAAATGATTCCAGTTAAAGGGCAGGGCTCTCGAGTGTGGGATCAACAAGGTCATGAATACATCGACTTTGCTGGCGGTATTGCAGTGAGTTGTTTGGGTCATTGCCATCCGGCGATGGTTGATGCGATCACCAAGCAAGCCAATAAGTTGTGGCATCTCAGTAACGTGATGACTAATGAGCCTGCTTTGCGCTTGGCGAAAAAATTAACGCAAGTCAGTTTTGCTGAAAAGGTGTTTTTTGCTAACTCCGGCGCGGAAGCTAATGAAGCGGCGCTCAAACTGGCGCGTCGCTGGGCCGCTGATGTCCATGGTGAACAAAAATCAGAAATCATCGCCTTTAACCAAGGCTTCCACGGCCGCACTTTCTTTACAGTGACGGTCGGGGGGCAAGCGACTTATTCCGATGGATTTGGTCCTAAACCTGCGGATGTTACCCACCTACCGTATAACGATATTGAAGCGTTGCAAGCACACATCTCTGATCGCACTTGTGCGGTAATGATGGAACCCTTGCAAGGCGAGGGTGGCATTGTGTCGCCTTCGGCTGAGTTTGTCCAAGCCGTGCGTGAATTGTGCAATAAGCACAACGCCCTGTTGATCTTTGATGAAGTGCAAACCGGTAATGGCCGCACTGGTGAGTTCTATGCTTATCAAGGATTGGGCGTCACGCCGGATATTTTAAGTACCGCGAAATCACTCGGTGGCGGCTTCCCTATTGGAGCTATGCTCACCACAAACGAATTAGCCGCGCATTTTAAAGTGGGCACTCACGGTTCGACTTATGGTGGCAACCCACTGGCTTGCGCGGTAGCAGAAGCGGTAGTTAATGTGGTTAGCCAGCCAGAAACCTTGGCTGGCGTGAAAGAGCGTGAAGCGCTCTTTCGTGAAGGATTGGCTAACATTAATGAGAAGTACCACATTTTTAGTGAAATCCGTGGTAAAGGTCTACTGCTTGGCGCGGCATTAAATGAGCAGTGGCAAGGTCGCGCTCGCGATATCCTACAAGCCGCGGGCAAGCAAGGTTTACTGGTGTTGGTTGCGGGTATGAACGTGGTTCGTATGACGCCTTCATTAGTGATCACCAAACAAGAAATAGAAGAAGGCTTAGCAAGATTAGATAAAGCTATTGCATCACTCATGTAGTGAAAAAGCCTAGCAGCCCAAGGTAGGATGCCTTGGGCCACTTCAAGCATCTGGAGGGAAGTATTGATGCTAGTTGTTCGCCCTATCGCAATGTCGGACTACGATGCGCTACACACATGCGCTATTGAATCCGGTCACGGGTTTACATCACTACCCGTGAATGAAAAGCTCTTAACCAACCGTATTACTCATTCTGAATACAGCTTCGCTAAACCCGACGTCTCAGAGCCAGGAGATGAAGGTTACCTGATGGTCGGTTTTGATTCTGAAACCGGTGAGGTAGCAGGGACGACTGGCGTTGAGGCATCGATTGGCCATGACGTACCATTTTATTCTTATCACATCAGCACGATAGTGCATTCGTCGCCTAAGCTGAAGGTCAACAATACCGTCAAGTTGCTTACTTTTGGCAATAACTACACTGGATGCAGTGAAATTTGTACGCTTTTTTTACGTCCAGATTTTCGTCAAGGGTTGAATGGGCGTTTGATGTCGAAATGCCGTTTTCTGATGATGGCGGAACACCCACATCGTTTTTCTAAAACCATCTTTGCTGAAATGCGTGGTGTGTCTGATGCCGAAGGCAACTCGCCCTTTTGGCAATGGCTGCAAGAGCATTTTTTCTCGATTGATTTCACTATGGCTGATTATTTAACCGGCATTGGTAAAAAAGGGTTTATTGCTGATCTGATGCCCAAACTGCCGATTTACGTCAACTTATTGAGTAAAGAGGCACAGGCGGTGATTGGTCAAGTGCATGACAATACCCGTCCAGCGTTAACGCTACTCGAGCGCGAAGGATTCACCTGCCGTAACTATGTAGACATTTTTGATGCAGGTCCAACGGTTGAGTGCGATTTGCGCAATATCGAATCCGTACGTCACTCGGTGCGAGCTAAAGTGGAAGTGGCCGAGCATTCAAGCTCGCAAGATTATCTTATCTGCAATAGCTCGTTTGAAAACTTTCGTGCTACTGCTGCAAAAGGTGCTTATAACCGCGAAACGGAAACGGTGATCATCTCACCTAAAGTGGCGCAAGCTCTATTGGTTGATAGTGGTGATTTTGTTCGAATTTTGGCGCAGTAAAATAGGTACATTGAAAGGTAAGGATTAACAGATGACTCAGTGGATTGCAGGTGAATGGTTAGCTGGACAAGGCGAGGCAATGCTTTCGCTTAGTCCCTATAACAATGAGACGATTTGGCAGGGCGATAGCGCCACACCCGCGCAAGTAGAAGCTGCGGTAACGGCGGCAAGAGTCGCATTTATAGAGTGGAAAAAACGTCCTTTTGTTGAGCGTGAGCAATATGTCTTAGCCTTCGCTGAAAAAGTGAAACAGCGCAGTGAAGAGCTTGCACAGATCATCGCCAAAGAGACAGGAAAGCCACTTTGGGAAACGCGTACTGAAGCGGCAGCGGTGGCGGGTAAAATCGCTATATCCATTCGAGCTTATCATGATCGCACTGGTGAAAACACACGCGAAGCAGCGGGTAATCAACTGGTATTGCGTCATCGTCCATTGGGCGTTCTTGCGGTTTTTGGTCCGTATAATTTCCCTGCCCACCTGCCGAATGGTCATATTGTGCCTGCACTTTTAGCGGGTAATACGGTTGTGTTTAAACCTTCAGAGCAGACTCCGTGGACTGGTGAGTTTGTGATGAAATTGTGGCAAGAAGCAGGCCTACCTGCGGGTGTACTTAACCTAGTGCAGGGCGCGAAGGAAACGGGTATTGCGCTTGCTCAGGCCAAAGGCATAGATGGCCTTCTTTTTACTGGCAGCGCCAATACAGGTCATTTACTCCATCGCCAGTTTGCTGGGCAGCCGGGGAAAATGCTGGCTTTAGAAATGGGCGGCAACAACCCAATGGTTATCTCTAAGCAGTATGGCGAGCTTGATGCGGCAGTGTATACCATTATTCAATCCGCATTTTTAAGTGCAGGCCAGCGGTGTACCTGTGCGCGGCGTCTTTATGTTCCAGAGGGAAATGAAGGCGATCGATTGCTTGAAAAGCTGGTCAGTGCCACTCAAAAATTGCGTATTGATCACCCCTTTGCTGAGCCAGCACCTTTTATGGGGCCACAAATATCACAAGCGGCGGCGCAGTTCATTCTTGCTGCTCAGGACAATTTACGCGCCTTGGGTGGCGTCAGCTTGCTGGCCGCGACACCTTTGCAGGCGGCGTTTGTCACTCCGGGCATTATTGATGTCACCGCAGTTAGCCAATTGCCTGATGAAGAGTATTTCGGACCATTGTTACAAGTCGTGCGTTACCAAAGCTTAGAGCAAGCGGTACAACTGGCCAATGAAACTCGCTTTGGTTTATCGGCAGGCTTAGTGTCGACCAATGATGCCGAATGGGACTACTTTGTCGATCATATCCGAGCTGGCATTGTAAATCGTAATCGACAATTAACCGGAGCCAGTGGTGATGCACCGTTTGGTGGGCCGGGAGCGTCGGGAAATTTAAGACCAAGCGCCTATTACGCGGCCGATTACTGCGCATACCCAATGGCATCAATGGAAGGCCGTTCGACTGAACTGCCTGCCACGCTCAGCCCTGGGGTTGAGCTATAGCAGTAAACTTTATCTAAAACCCCATGCCTACTAGCATGGTTTAAACCGAGCACAGACAAGGAGGCGTTATGACGCCAACCGTTTTATTTCAATCATTATGGAATGACTACATTCAGCGCCTTTGCCCTTCTGCCGACAAAGTCCATCACTTGCTTCAAGAAGACGAAGCGTTGATTAATGACCATATTGCGTTGCGAACCTTCAATGTTGCGCCATTAGGTATTGAAACGCTGGCTAAGCCTTTTCTTGCCTTAGGCTACGTTGCCTGTGGTGATTATGTGTTTGAAAGTAAGAAGCTGGTAGCGAAGCACTATGAACACCCTGATCCGACCCAGCCTAAAGTATTCATAAGCGAGCTGAAAGTGGAAGAGTGCTCACCTGTGCTCCAAGCCATTGTGGAGAAGCTGGTACATCAAGTCGATAGCAATAAATTAAACAGCAGTGACTTTTTATATGGCGGTCGCCTGTGGCAACTAAGCTACAGCGATTATTTGCAGCTTGCCAATGAGAGTGAATATGCCGCTTGGTTAGCGGCGCATGGCTATGGCGCAAACCATTTCACTGTTAGTGTTAATCAACTGCAGGCGTTTAATGAAGTGAAAGCGGTTAATGATCACTTACGCCAAGCGGGTTTTACCATCAATGAAAATGGTGGAGAAGTGAAAGGTACACCTGATGTGCTGCTTGAGCAGTCGTCGACCATGGCCGATAAAGTACCGGTGCAATTTACGGAAGGGGTGGAGGTGATTCCCGGTGGATTCTATGAATTTGCCAAACGCTATCCAATGGCCAACGGTGAACTCTATAGCGGTTTTGTGGCGGCCTCTGCAGATAAGATATTTGAAAGCACTGACATGCAATAGCCTCCCATCTTTTTACTTTCGTATCGAAATATCACCAAAGAAAAAGCCACCTGAGTTCCCCAAGGTGGCTTTATGCATTTAATCTCAATCATTTTGATTGAGATTAACGAGTTCCGTACACCACGATAGTTTTACCGTGGGCAGAAATTAAATTCTGCTCTTCGAGCATCTTCAAAATACGTCCCACAGTTTCACGAGAACAGCCTACAATTTGGCCGATCTCTTGACGGGTGATTTTGATTTGCATGCCATCTGGGTGCGTCATTGCATCAGGTTGTTTCGCTAGGTTGAGTAGCGTTTGTGCAATACGACCCGTCACGTCTAGGAAGGCTAAATCACCCACTTTTTGACTGGTGACTTGTAGACGTCGAGAAATTTGTGCAGACAGACGCATTAAGATGTCTGGGTTCACTTGGATAAGCTGACGGAATTTCTTAAATGAAATTTCCGCAACTTCACAAGGAGATTTTGCACGAACCCAAGCAGTACGCTCTTGGTCTTCTTCGAATAGACCAAGTTCACCGATAAAGTCACCTTGGTTTAGGTAAGAGAGGATCATCTCTTTACCTTCTTCGTCTTTAATCAATACCGCTACCGAGCCTTTGACGATGTAGTACAGCGTCTCTGCTTTTTCGCCCGCATGAATCAACGTGCTTTTCGATGGGTATTTATGAATATGACAGTGTGAAAGAAACCACTCTAGTGTTGGATCGGTTTGAGGTTTACCTAGAACCATAATATCTCACTTCCTCTGCAGGGTACGCTTGCCGCTTTCCATATTGTAGCTAAGCCTAAAATAAGCTTACTAGGATAAGAGCACTTTCCAAATGCTGCAAGCTAACTTGTGTTTCGGTTAAGGATAGTATCCTTTTTCAGAAACGATTTCTTGATTTTAATCGTGTCAGTGGCATGATTTTTTACGCAAAACTGTGCACATGATCACGGTATGAAAAGTAACCGTCAACTTGTCCGATCACTTAGCCAATTTTACCTGTTTCAATCAATTGCTGCAGGATCGGTCTGACGATCAATTCCATCGCAAAACTCATCTTGCCACCCGGTACCACAATGGTGTTGTGGCGCGACATAAAAGAGCCATCAATCATGGCGAGCAGATAGGGGAAATCAACATTCTTTATGCCGCGCAGGCGTATCACGACGAAGCTTTCATCCAAACTAGGGATGCCCTTGGCGTTAAGTGGGTTTGAAGTATCAACCGTCGGTACCCGTTGGAAGTTGATGTGAGTTCGTGAGAATTGGGGGGTGATGTAATTGAGGTAATCATCCATCGAACGGACGATGGAATCCATCACCGCTTCACGTGAATGGCCTCGATCACGAGTATCACGCACGTACTTTTGTATCCACTCAAGGTTAACGATTGGCACCATGCCTATCAAAAAATCGACATGCTGCGCGACGTTTACATCGCCATCGACTACACCGCCATGCAGACCTTCGTAAAACATCACATCCGAGTTGTCTGGTAAATCTTGCCAAGGTGTAAAGGTGCCGGGCATTTGATTGTAGGGCACAGCTTCGTCAAAAGAGTGTAGATAGCGGCGAACTTGGCCTGTGCCTAATTTCCCATATTGGCGGAAAAATTCTTCCAATGCAGGAAAATCATTGGCTTGTGGACCAAAGTAACTGATGTGCTTCCCTTGTTCGCGCGCTTTACGAATTTCCACATCCATTTCTGGCCGTGTAAAGCGATGGAAGCTATCCCCTTCAACCCATGCTGGTTTAATGTTCATCATATTGAACATTTTGCGAAAGGCTTCTGAGGTCGTAGTTGTACCGGCACCGGACGAGCCGGTGACAGCGATAATTGGATGTTTTGCTGACATGACAAACCCTGTCTGTATGTAACGTACTTGTTATCGATGGCTGCAATATAGCACGAAAAGAGTAGATTGTTTTGAGCTGAAATTATTTACGCAATTGAATATCCACACTTTCATGCAACTCAGAATAGACGATGATCGCCTCCCCTGTTGCGAGCTGTTTCTTTATTTGCTCGATTTTTTGCTGCAATGGTACTTCCTGCTCTCCGTAATCAGTACCTTCGCGTAATACAAACGTTTCAATCAAATTATCCAGTGTTTCAGGCGCAATGTGCTGCCAAGGAATAAGCATGACGACCTCTTAAACTGTCATGGAGAAAAGGGTATCGATTTAAAGCGATATGTGATTAATCATGCGTTGCATTGATGGTCAATAGGGTTGCCGTGACGCAGGTTTTCGTAATAGGTTGGAAGTGCTTCTTCGAGCCAAAATTTAGGCTTAAGCGCGCTACCGCTGAGAAAACCGACATGGCCACCTTGGGTAAATAAGCGGTAATGGATGTTCTCTGGTAAGGAAAATTTGGGGATCACGGCATCCGTCATAAAGGGATCATCTTGCGCTTGAATGATTTGTAGCGGCACGCGAATTTGTGTCAGCTTTGAAAGGCCTGAGCACTGCTGGTAGTAATCCTGCGCATCTTGAAAACCATGCAAAGGCGCGGTGATGAGATCGTCAAATTCGTAAAGTTTTTTGATGTGTTTAATTTGATGGTTAGAAATACCTAACTCATTATGTAAAAGATGCTGTTTCTTTAGTGCATTTTTTTTCAATGATGTCAGTAAGTAAGCGCGATAAACCTTTGAAAATCCCTGTTCAATGCGTGTGGAACACGCTGACAGATCGAGCGGAGCGGAGACAACGGTTGCCGCGCTAACGATCGGGTCGTGATTATATTGCGCTAAGTAATTAACCAACATATTGCCGCCAAGAGAAATACCCACCGCCACGATAGGTCTATTCGGGCATTGCTTGCGTATGTATTCGAGCACAAAGCGTGCATCTTCAACTTCACCAGAATGGTAAGCACGTGCCAGATGGTTCGGTTTGCCGCTACAGCCGCGAAAATGCATCATGACTGATAACCACCCCTGCTGTGCGAAGGCGTACATTAAGCCATTGGCATACGGGCTATGAAAACTGCCTTCTAAGCCATGAAACAAGATAAATAGGGGTTTATTTTGTACTCGCTCTGAGCGCCAATCATCACTCCAAGCAAGGTCTAAAAAATCACCATCAGGTGTAAACAGCGTTTGCCACAGCGGCTCAAAACGTGCGCGTTTGCGCAACAAACGAGGAAGCAGAGTCTGAAGGTGTGGATTTGTTAGTCCAGTAGCAGCGATAAATGAAGTCATAACCATAGCGTATTATTTTTATGAATTGCGACCAGTATACACCGAGCGAGCAATTGATGTAGTTACGGTTTTTGAGAATGAGGCGCCGGGGTTTTAAAAGCGAGATGCAAATGCTCACAGCCAAGCTGGCGACAGTAACGCAGCGTTAATTGTTCACCATGGTTATTCAGCAATGCCAATGCGTTGATACATTCCACGAGGTCAGCTTGCTGCTGCTTTTCAAGCTGCAGCTCAAATTGCAGCGCCTCGCGGTACAGCGTATCTGGCACCATGCTTTTCAAACGTCGTCTTAACTCTCGGTAACTGTGCAGCAGCGCTTCTGAACGGCCGATACATTGAGTGACATTTTGCCAGTCAGCATCGGCAACCGTCACTTGTTGCTCATCAAGCCATTTGAGTAGCAGCAATAAGTTGACGTTGCCGTGGAAGTTATTTTGTAAACTTAAGCACGCCTCTTTCACTTCTCGCACGCTGTAGTATTGCAAACTGAATTGCCATAAGCGTTCTAAGGTCAGTGATAATCGTACGTGCTCTTGGCTCATCTTAGCGACTGAATTCCTGCTCTAGTTGTTCGAGTGTCTCTTGTTCCGACATCCATTCCATTTCGATCGCTTCAAGTGCCGATTTACTGCGAGCTTGAAGCGCAATCACTTCGGTAAGTTTAGCTTTGTTTTCGGCTTCATACAGCGAAGTATCAGACAATTGCTCTTCAGTTTGCGCCAGTGCCGCGTTCAATGTGTCCATTTTCGCTTCGAGTTGTGTCAGTTTTTTGCGAATTGGTGCGGTTTGGATGCGAAATTCCGCTTCTCGGCGCTTTTGATCTTTTTTGGCTGCGGCACTGTTGCTGCTGTCTTTGGCAGGTTGCTGAGATTGAACTTCTCTACGTTCCGCTTTCTGTTGTTCTGTCAGCCACTTGTAGTAGTCGGTCAAATCCCCATCGAAAGGCGCGACTTGACGATCGTGCACCAAGTACAAGTCATCGGTGGTTGCGCGCAGTAGATAGCGATCATGGCTGACGATGACCATCGCACCTTCAAAGGTTTGCAGGGCAAACGTTAGGGCTTGACGCATATCCAAGTCTAAGTGGTTGGTGGGTTCATCAAGCAGCAGCAAGTTCGGTTTTTGCCACACAATTAGCGCAAGCACTAAGCGAGCCTTTTCACCCCCGGAAAACGGAGCGATTTTCTCTAGCGCTTTGTCGCCTTGGAAACCAAAACTACCCAGATAATTACGCAGCTCAAGTTCGTTTTTATCTGGGGCGATTTGCATCATGTGCTGCAGAGGGGTCTCTTCTGGATGCAGTGTTTCTAACTGATGCTGGGCAAAGTAACCAATTTTTACACCTTGCGAATAAGTGAGATCGCCGCCTTGTGGTTTTAACTCACCGGAGAGCAATTTAATTAATGTTGATTTACCCGCACCGTTACGCCCGAGTAATCCAATACGGCTTCCCGGTACAAGGTTGAGGCGAATTTTTTCTAAAATTAAACGTTCACCATACCCGGCGTAGACTTCGTCCATCATCATGATTGGGTTAGGCAGTGCTGAAGGCTCTCGAAATTCGAAATTAAATGGGTTATCAAATTGAGCTGGCAGCACTTTTTCCATTCGTTCCAACGCTTTGATACGACTTTGTGCTTGGCGAGCTTTGGAGGCCTTGTAGCGGAAACGGTCGATGTAGCTTTGCATGTGCACCATCTGCTTTTGCTGCTTCTGGTACATGGCTTGCTGCAAGATCAGTTTTTGCGCTCGTTGATTTTCAAACGATGAGTAGTTTCCGGTGTATTCATTCATGGTTTGATTTTCGATATGGATGATGCGTCCGACGATCGGATCAAGAAAATCGCGGTCATGGGAAATCAAGATCAAGGTGCCGGGATAGTTTTGTAACCAACGTTCAAGCCACATGACGGCGTCCAAATCCAAGTGGTTGGTTGGTTCATCAAGCAGCAGTAAATCCGAGCGGCACAACAGCGCTTGCGCTAAGTTTAAGCGCATCCGCCAACCACCCGAAAATTGCGTTAAACTCCATCCCATCTGCTCTTGGCTAAACCCCAAACCATCAAGCAGTTCAGAAGCGCGGGCGCGAATACTGTATCCGCCGATGGTTTCAATTTTTCCATGCAGCTCTGCAACCAAGGTTCCTTGGTCTGCCTCTTCAGCAACGCTGAGGCGTCGTTCTAATTCACGATATTCACGATCGCCATCGATGACATATTCAATCGCATTGCGATCAAGAGCCGGAGTTTCTTGGGCAACCCAAGCCAGTTCCCAGTGAGCTGGTTTACTGAAGGAGCCAGCGTCAATAGACAGCTCATCTTTGAGTAGGGCAAAGAGCGTTGATTTGCCACAGCCATTTTTGCCTACTAGGCCAACTTTATCGCCCGGCTGGATAGTTGCAGAGGCCTTTTCAAGGAGCGGTTTACCGCCGCGCAGTAATTGAATATCAGAGAAGGTAATCATAAAAATCTATTTTTCATATCGAGACGTTATCGCGTGGAATAGTAGGGGCAATAAGGATAAATGTCGATCATTATGCAAATTGCGTTATTATGCTTAATAACATATTGATAACTATTGGGAGCGCAGACAAAAATGTCCACCACCGTCATGCCTGACCAAACTACACCTAAAATATTGGTGATTTATGCGCATCCTGAGCCATTAAACTCCATCGCCAATCAAACCATGCTGCTCAATATTGCGTCACTTCCCCACGTCACAGTGCATGACTTGTATGCAACCTATCCCGATTTTTTTATCGATGTGCACGCAGAGCAGCAAAAACTACTTGAGCATGATGTGATTGTGTTTCAACACCCTCTTTATATGTATTCCTGCCCAGCGCTACTCAAAGAGTGGTTTGATCGCGTGCTTGCCAAAGGGTTTGCCTTCGGCGGACAGACGGCGTTGCATGGTAAATACTGGCGTAGCGTCATCACCACGGGCGGAAAAAAAGAAGCGTTTGATGAGCGGGGCTACAACAAATACCCACTGGATCAAATTCTCCAACCATTTGAATTAACCGCGGCTCTGTGTTGTATGAACTGGATGGAACCGTTAGTTCTCTACTGGTCACGTAATGTGAGTGATATGGAGCGCTATCAACACGCTGAGCATTATCGGCACTGGTTGCAACACCCACTGGCCACACAAGGAGAGCTTGATGGCGTTAAGCGGTGATTTTTTACAAAGCAGCGTGGTGTTTTTAACCGCGGCTGTGGTGGCCGTACCGATTGCTCAGCGTGCAGGGCTGGGTTCGGTGCTCGGCTATTTGTTAGCTGGTGTAGCCATAGGCCCTTGGGGGCTGGGTTTAATCAGTGATGTGCAAGCCATATTACACTTTGCTGAATTTGGCGTAGTGCTGCTGTTGTTTCTGATTGGGCTGGAATTAAACCCAAAAAAATTGTGGCAGATGCGCGGGCCGATCCTTGGTTTGGGTGGCGCGCAGGTGGTGGTCAGTACCTTAGTCATCGCCAGTATTGCTTATCTATTAGGCGTTAACTGGCAGAGTAGTTTAGTGATTGGTATGGGCCTTGCGCTCTCTTCGACAGCAATCGCACTACGCGTAATTGAGGAACAAGGCCTCACGCGCAGTGAAGCTGGCCAGTCTGGTTTTGCGGTACTGCTTTTTCAAGATATAGCCGTGATTCCGATGTTGGCCTTTTTGCCTTTGCTGGCAGGCAACGCGGGCGGAAGCTGGTTAGATGTGATTTGGATGTTAGGTGGCATTGCCGCTTTACTGGTGGGTGGCCATTTCCTCTTGAGCCCGCTGTTTCGTTATATTGTGACCAGTGGTGTGCGTGAACTTTTTACCGTTGCTGCCTTGCTGTTGGTGATTGGGATTGCACTGTTAATGCAGCAGCTTGGCTTGTCAATGGCACTCGGTACTTTCCTTGCTGGCGTGTTGCTGGCAGAAAGTGAATTTCGCCATGAACTTGAGATCGCGATTGAACCGTTTAAAGGGTTATTGCTCGGGCTATTTTTTATTGCCGTTGGAATGGCGGTTAATTTGGGCTTATTGGCGCAAGCGCCGCTGCAAGTGTTGGCGGCTGTATTCGGTCTAGTGGTGCTGAAAGGAGGAATCCTTTATCTCCTCGCACGTTTATCGGGTACGCGTTCTAAAGCACGCAGCAAAATGGCGGCGATCCTCAGCCAAGGCGGCGAGTTCGCGTTCGTGATTTTCACTGCGGCAAGCGCACAGGGCGTGCTATCACAGGATCAAGTGGCCTTTTTGCTCGTTGTGGTCAGTCTGTCGATGGTCACCACACCTTTATTACTGACGATTCAGGACAAATGGTTTGCGCGAAAATTGAACCTCAGCAGTGACGATGAGATGCATTCCGATGTCGTCAATAAACAGCCGCAAATCATCATTGCGGGTTTTGGCCGTTTTGGGCAAATTGTAGGGCGTTTGATGTACGCCAATAAGATTAAAATTACCGTATTAGAAAGCGATGCCAGTCAAATTAAATTATTGAGAGAGTACGGTTATAACGTTTTTTATGGTGATGCGACTCAACTTGAACTGTTGCGCGCCGCGGGTGCAGAAGAAGCTGAGGCGATTGTCATCTGTACTGATGCGCCCGATGAAGTGATGAAAATTGTCGAGCTTTGTCAGCACCATTTCCCGCAGTTAAAGATCTTAGCTCGCGCTCGTAGCCGGGTAGAGGCGTATCAGTTACTCAGCCATGGGGTCGATAAATACTCGCGGGAAACTTTCTTAGGCGCTTTGGACCTCGGCCGACAAGTACTGGTCGAATTGGGCATGCACCCTTACCAAGCCAAGCGCGCCGAAGCACATTTTAGAAAACTCGATAATGCGATGCTCAAAGAGCTGCTACCGCAACATAACCAAGACAAACAACTCGCACTGCGCGCCAAAGAGGCACGTAAAGAGCTGGAAGAAATATTTGGGCGTGAAATGGATAATGATCGCCAATCTCGTCATTATTGGGAAAAATAACGCCAATCAATATTCAGTTGTAGGATGTAACGTGAAACAGAAAAAACGCTTTATTGCCGGTGCAAAGTGCCCAAGTTGTCAGTCACAAGATACTCTGCGCTGGTGGGTTGAAAACAACATAGAGCTCGTTGAGTGTGTCGAGTGCGACTACCATGAACAGCGAAAGCCCAAATCTGTAGAAAAAAGTGAACATGCTCGGCAAGAGATGATCGGGATTTTTAAACCAGAATAATTGAGTTTCTGGAATAGATCTTCATAATACGCCTCATACCGATCGATTTCTTAGGTTTGAAGATGACAACCTAGGAACAAACCTCCTTGGAGTTGTTATGAAAATTGAAAAGAACGTGGTTGTAAGCCTAGCCTACCAATTAGTATTGGAAGATGGTGCAGTCGTAGACCAATCAACAGTTGATGCACCACTAGATTACCTTCACGGTCACAACAATCTAATCACTGGCCTTGAAAATGAGTTAGAAGGAAAAGTTGTGGGCGATAAGTTCACAGCAACTATCGCTCCTGAAGAAGCGTACGGTGAATACAACGATGAGCTTGTACAACGTGTACCTGCTGAAGTTTTCCAAGGCGTTGATGAAATTGAAGTGGGTATGCGTTTTCTAGCGGATACTGACCAAGGCCAAATTCCAGTTGAAATCACAGAAGTGGATGGTGACGAAGTAGTAGTTGATGGTAATCACATGTTGGCTGGCCAAACATTAACGTTTGATGTCGAAGTCGTTGCGATTCGCGCTGCAACTGAAGAAGAGATCCAACATGGTCACATTCACCAAGCTGGTGGCTGTGGACATGGCCACGACCATGACCACGATCATGATCATGAAGGTGGTTGCTGTGGTGGTGAAGGCCATGACCATGGTGAGAAAAAAGAAGGTTGTTGCGGTGGCGGCAGTTGCGGTTCACATTAATCATTTTTTGGTTGGTAGTGCCAAAGTAGGCAGTAATAACCGACTGATACAATGAAATGGAAAGCGTTAATCGTCATGCGATTAGCGCTTTTTTGTTGCTTGTTAATTATTACAGTACTCACTTGCCGCCTACCTGCAACTTCAAGTTATTTGGGTATAGTTAATGTGTAGAACAGAAGTGTATTGCCTCTCAATTTATTAAGTTAAGGAATTCTCATGTCACAACCTTTTGCTATAGCAATTCATGGCGGCGCTGGAACCATCATTCGTCAACAAATGAGCGAATCATTAAAGCGCGATATTTTGAACACGCTAGAAAGTGCTGTCCGAGCGGGGCATCAAGTACTGGCACAAGGTGGTGATGCACTGGATGCGGTGGTTGAGGCTGTGAAAATACTTGAGGACTCTCCGTTGTTTAACGCAGGAAAAGGTTCGGTGTTAACGCATCAAGAGATGGTGGAGATGGACGCCTCTGTCATGCATGGCAAAATGATGGACGCAGGCGCGGTTGCTGGGGTTCGGCACATTAAAAATCCGGTGCAGCTCGCGCGTGATGTAATGAAGCACAGTGATCATGTGTTGTTGATTGGTGAGGGCGCAGAAGCGTTTGCTTTTACTCAAGGGCATCAATATACAGAACAAGATTACTTTTTTACTGAGCGTCGTTATGAACAGTTGCTAGCGATGAAAAGCAACAATCAATTTGCTTTGTCGGAATCAAAATTCCCAGATGACAAGAAATTTGGCACTGTTGGCGCAGTTGCATTGGATAAACAAGGCAACCTTGCGTCTGCTACTAGTACCGGTGGCATCACAAATAAAAAATTTGGTCGCGTCGGCGATTCTCCCATCATAGGGGCAGGTACGGTGGCTGAAAATGGTAATGTAGCGGTATCGACAACGGGGATGGGGGAATATTTCATTCGTAAAATGGTTGCCAGTGACGTTGCCGCTCGCATGCGTTATTTAAAAGAAGATGTTCATACCGCATGTGAAACCATTATTCAGGGTGAACTTAAAACGCTCGGTGGTGAGGGTGGATTGATCGCCATTGATGCGCAAGGCGACATTCATTTTGCAATGAACAGTTCCGGTATGTACCGTGCATGTGTTGATCGTCAAGGAGAGCTGATCGTAAAAATATATTCGGATGAGTAACTTACGTGCCTAATAACTGAATCATTTATTAAGTTATATTTTTATGACATTTTCGTGTTTAAAAAAGGACTGCAAGGAAAAGGATTCGGTGCTAGAATCCTTTTTTAACTAGCAATCAGACTTGGAAAGATGGGAAATAACGTAGTCGTTCTAGGCACCCAATGGGGTGACGAAGGCAAAGGTAAAATCGTAGACCTTTTAACTGAAGATGCAAAATACGTGGTTCGCTACCAAGGCGGCCATAATGCAGGCCACACTTTGGTCATTGACGGTGAAAAAACCGTTCTTCATTTAATTCCATCCGGCATTCTTCGCAATAAAGTGAAATGCATCATCGGTAACGGTGTTGTGCTTTCACCTGACGCACTAATCAATGAAATGAAGCCTCTAGAAGAGCGTGGTATTCCAGTCCGCGAACGTCTTTTCATTTCTGAAGCTTGCCCACTTATTCTTCCTTACCACATTGCGCTTGACCAAGCTCGTGAAACGGCTCGTGGTAAAAAAGCAATTGGTACGACAGGTCGTGGTATCGGTCCTGCTTATGAAGACAAAGTGGCTCGTCGTGGTTTACGCGTTGGTGACTTGTTCGATATGGCTTCATTTGCAGAAAAGCTAAAAGAAGTGATGGAGTTCCATAACTTCCAACTTGAGCATTTCTACAAAGCTGAACCAGTAAGCTACGAATCCGTACTTGAGCAAGCACAAGGCTATGCTGATTTGCTGACTTCGATGGTGATCGACGTGACCGATGAACTTGATGCAGCGCGTAAGCGTGGCGACAAAATCATGTTCGAAGGTGCGCAAGGTACTATGCTTGATATCGACCACGGTACTTACCCATACGTAACGTCTTCTAACACGACTGCTGGTGGTGTTGCTGCAGGTTCTGGTTTCGGCCCTCGTCATCTAGGTTATATTCTAGGTATCGCGAAAGCTTACTGTACTCGCGTTGGTGCAGGTCCATTCCCAACCGAATTGGATGATGAAATCGGTAATCACCTAGGCACGAAAGGCCATGAGTTTGGTGCAACAACAGGCCGTAAGCGCCGTTGTGGTTGGTTTGATGCGGTAGCGATGCGTCGCGCCATTCAAATTAACTCAGTCACAGGCTTCTGCTTGACTAAACTTGACGTACTTGATGGTCTAGAAGAGCTAAAAATCTGTACGGGTTACCAAATGCCAGATGGCTCAGTTGCTCAAGTATCACCAATGGCAGCTGACGCTTTTGAAGCGGTAACACCTATTTACGAAACTATGCCTGGTTGGTCTGAAAATACCTTCGGTGCTAAATCAATTGATGCCCTGCCACAAGCGGCGCTTGATTACATCAAACGTATTGAAGAGTTGACTGGTGTACCTGTTGACATCGTTTCTACAGGTCCAGATCGTAACGAAACCATTATTAAGGTTCACCCATTTTCAGTTTAATGGTTGATTGATAAACGTTTTTAAAACCGGCTTTCAGAGCCGGTTTTTTTATACCTGTATTGATGATATTTTGTCCTTGGTGTGGCAATAAATGGCCGAATAACGGCAAATTTTGTCTAAAGAGTTTGCCGCACTGGTCGATAAAGTTATCAAGCCCAGCCCTAGATGAAACTGAGGCTATAATTTTAAGGCTATCGATAGACATAAAGAGTGCAGGTATGAAGCTACGAACGGTAGCAGCTTCATTGTTTTTAGCGCTGACCTCATCCTTGAGTCATGCCAACGTGGCGGAAGTGGGTGAGCCAGTCCCTATTTACACCGAAGCTGAACTAATCAAGTTAATTGAGCAAAATAAACATTTAGAGCAAGTCAAGGCCGACAACTGCCAATTGGTAGAAGATATTGTTGCGCGTGCTACTCGCATCAGCCTGCCTTCCTACGAGTTTTTGTATGGAGATATGCTAGCGTGGGGGGTCTGTGTAGATCAAGATGTCGAACTTGGCTTGTACTATATGGAGAATGCAGCTCATCAAGGTTTACCCGCTGCGTTAGAGCAGCTTGGGCGTTATTATTCGCGTGGTACTTTAGTACAGCAGGATAAAGAGCGAGCCATTCCCTATCTGCGTGAAGCCGCTGCGATGGGCAATATTAATGCTCGTATCCATCTAGCTGAGCTTCTGCTGCGTGATTATGGTAGCCCGCTTGATTATGAAGATGCTTATCGCTGGCTCTATAATTCGGTGACTATCGATCAAAGAATACATTCTCGGATCTCTATGCTCCGGCAGGGGTTAGAGCAGCGAATGCCACAAAATGTGGTTGCGCGAGCTAAGCGCAGAGATACGTTTTGGTAGCCTTCATTATTGCTTTTTTTATTTCGCCCACACGGTTGGGCGAAGTCATTTCTACGCTTTTCCTCTAACGTATTAGCCTATAATAATCAATACGCTGCTGTAGCTTCTGCCGTGAGTCAGTTATACTCTGGCTATCTCTCCTTGCTTTAGCAGGTCTGCCTATGTCTGAAATTATCAATAACGATCCTTTTGCGGATCGAGAATCTAGCAATTACGAAAATCCAATTCCAAGCCGAGAATTCATCCTCGAATTTCTAACCGAAGCCAATGTACCGATGAATCGTAATGATCTTTTTGAGGCATTGGGTTTGTCTGGTGAAGAGCAATACGAAGGGCTACGCCGTCGTTTGCGTGCGATGGAGCGAGATGGCCAATTGGTATTTACTCGTCGCCAATGCTATGCATTGCCAGAAAAATTGGAAATGATCAAAGGTCACGTAATCGGACATAAAGATGGTCATGGGTGGGTTCGTCCTGATGGCAGCGTTGGCAAAGATAACGATGTTTTGCTACCTCATCACCAAATGCGTACCATTATTCATGGCGACTACGTGCTGGTACAACCGACAGGCACGGATAAAAGAGGCCGTAAAGAAGGGCGTTTGGTCCGAGTTTTGGAAGAACGTAAAACCCAACTTGTTGGGCGTTTCTTCCTCGAAAATGGCTACTCTTATGTCGTGCCCGATGATTCACGCATCACTCAAGACATCTTGATCCCTAATGAGCACAAAGGCGGAGCTCGCATGGGGAACGTGGTGGTGATTGAAATTACCGATCGTGGTGCCAGAGCAAGAGGAATGACAGGCAGGGTTGTTGAAGTACTTGGGGAAAATATGGCTCCCGGTATGGAGACACAAATAGCGATTCGCACTCACCAGATCCCTCATGAGTGGCCGCAAGAAGTATTAAAGCAAGTCGAAAACCTGAGAGAAGAAGTTCCAGAAGAGGCGAAGCAAGGGCGCGTGGATTTGCGTCAATTACCTTTAGTGACTATTGATGGTGAAGACGCACGTGACTTTGATGATGCGGTGTATTGCGAAGCCAAAAAAGGTGGTGGCTGGCGTCTCTGGGTTGCGATTGCTGACGTAAGTTATTATGTGCGCCCCGATACGGCTCTTGATAAAGAAGCGATCAACCGTGGTAACTCAGTTTACTTCCCATCGCAAGTCGTCCCTATGCTACCGGAAGTACTGTCGAACGGTCTTTGTTCACTTAATCCACAAGTCGACCGTCTATGCATGGTGTGCGAGATGACAGTCTCTGCAACGGGCAAAATTTCGGGTTACAAACATTACGAAGCCGTGATGAACTCTCATGCCCGTTTAACTTACAACAAAGTACACGCCATTCTTGAAGGGGATGAAGAGCTACGCGAACGTTATCAAGCCGTGGTTCCTCATCTTGAAGAACTCTATTCGATGTATAAGGTGCTAAAAGCAGCGCGTGATGAGCGTGGCGGTATCGAATTTGAAACGATTGAAACTAAGTTTATCTTTAATGCTGAGCGTAAAATCGACAGCATTGAACCTGTTGTCCGTAATGATGCGCACAAAATAATCGAAGAGTGCATGATCCTCGCTAATATTGCTTCAGCATCGCTGGTGGAAAAAGCGAAAGAGCCCGCTCTGTACCGTATCCATGAATCACCGGGAGAAGAGCGTTTGACCGGCTTTAGGGATTTCTTAGGCGAGCTTGGCTTGAACTTAGCGGGTGGGCTAGAGCCTTCGCCAACCGATTACGCTAACTTAATGAAACAGATTGGTGAGCGCCAAGACAAAGAGTTGATCCAAACCATGTTACTGCGTTCCATGAAGCAGGCTGTGTATAACGCGGATAACTGTGGTCACTTTGGTTTAGCGCTCAAACGCTATGCGCACTTTACTTCACCTATTCGTCGCTACCCTGATCTCCTATTGCACCGCGCAATTAAATATTTGATTGCCAAAGAATCGGGCAATCACACCGACCGTTGGACAACCACAGGTGGTTATCACTACTCTTTTGATGACATGGACTTCTATGGTCAGCAATGTTCAATGACAGAACGCCGTGCTGATGATGCGACGCGCGAAGTATCTGATTGGCTCAAGTGTGAATACATGCAAGATCATGTAGGCGAAGAGCTTGATGGAGTCATAGCCAACGTGACAGGTTTCGGTTTCTTCGTTCGGTTAACTGAGTTGCACATTGATGGATTGGTCCATATTTCAACGCTAGCGAATGACTACTATCAATTTGATCCAGTGGGACAACGATTGATCGGCGAAAGTTTTGGCAACATCTATCGCTTAGGTGACGCCGTTAAAGTCAAAGTGTTATCCGTCAACTTGGATGATCGTCAAATTGACTTTGAAATCGTGGGCACTAGCCGTAAGCTGCGCGGAGAAGGCAAGACAGCGAAGAAACGTGCAACGGATGCACGAGAGAAAGCACGTGGCAAGAAGGTGACGTCAAGTAAAGGAAAGGCTACTCCTTTAGTTGAAGCGACTAAACGCCCAGATGAAAAAAGCAGTGAAGGCTCAAAACCTGAACGGAAAAAAAGCAAAACAACAAAAGCACGCAAAAAGAAACCCGCGGCCAAAGCAAATAAAGCGCGTGCTAGTAAATAACGATCAATGGGTAAATCATGAGTAACGAATGTATTTATGGTATTCACGCGGTCAGCGCTGTACTTGAAAAAGATCCAGCGCGATTGATAGAAGCGTTTGTACTGAAAGGGCGACAAGATGATCGCCTGCTTCCACTGTTAAATGAACTGCAACATTGCGGTGTCTCTATTCAACAGATGGGACGTAAAACATTGGATGACAAGGCTCAAGGGGCGAATCATCAGGGCATCATTGCTCGTGTAAAACCAGCAAAACAGCTTAATGAGCATGATTTAGAAGCAATCATCGCACAGCATGAGCAACCGCTATTACTTGTGTTGGATGGTGTTACCGATCCGCATAATCTCGGCGCATGCTTACGTAACGCCGATGCTGCCGGGGTCGCTGCAGTGATCGTACCGAAAGATAAGTCAGCACCAATGACGGCAACGGTCAGCAAAGTCGCTTGTGGCGCTGCTGAAACTGTGCCTTTAGTACGAGTGACGAATCTTGCACGTACCATGCGCGCCCTTCAAGAACAAGGCGTATGGTTTGTTGGCACTGCCGGTGAGGCGACGCATGACATTTACCAAGCCAAACTGACAGGGCCCCTTGCGATTGTTATGGGCGCTGAAGGGGATGGTATGCGCCGCTTAACGCGCGAAACCTGCGATGATCTGATTAAAATACCGATGGCGGGCACCGTTTCTAGCCTGAACGTATCAGTAGCGGCTGGGATATGTCTGTTTGAAGCAGTGAGACAGCGCCAAGCTGTATAATTGTGCATCAGGGATAAAAGGATAGGGTAGTGAGTGCTCACCTCATCCTTCTATCCCTTCTATTACTTCCTCAGTGAAAGAAGAAATAGATAGTTTATAAGTTTAATTTCTACACAGCGCTTGCATGTGCAATGGTGATCTGTATAATGCACCGCACTGGTTAAATCCAGTTGTGAACCAATGAGCAGTGAGGAGTAAACTGACCTAGCTGTTAGTTTAGTAACGTATACTCAGCTTATGTTCGCAGTTAATACAATTAGCTCTGTTGCGTTTAGTAATAGATTAAAGTTAATCGAAAATTAACTGACAATGTGCCTAATTTTGGCACTACGGTTTCACATAAATCAATCGGCATTCTCTCGTTTTAACGAGTTTGAGTGGCGATATTGTTTGTGTAATTTTTAATTATTGGAGCTCTGTCTCATGCAGAACCAACGTATCCGTATCCGCCTAAAAGCGTTCGATTACAAACTAATCGATGCTTCTACAGCGGAAATCGTTGAAACAGCTAAGCGTACCGGCGCACAGGTTCGTGGTCCTATTCCACTTCCTACTCGTAAAGAGCGTTTCACTGTTCTTATCTCTCCACACGTCAACAAAGATGCTCGTGATCAGTACGAAATTCGTACTCACAAACGTCTAATCGACATCGTTGAGCCAACAGATAAAACTGTTGATGCACTGATGCGCCTAGATCTAGCTGCTGGCGTTGACGTACAAATCAGCCTAGGTTAAGGGAGATTAGAAGAATGATTGGTCTAGTCGGACGTAAAGTGGGTATGACCCGCGTATTTACTGAAGAAGGCGTTTCTATCCCAGTAACTGTTGTTGAGGTTGAAGCAAACCGTATTTCTCAAGTGAAAACTCTTGAGACTGACGGCTATGCAGCAATCCAGGTAACTACTGGTACTAAGAAAGCCAACCGTGTAACTAAACCAGAAGCTGGTCACTTTGCGAAAGCAGGTGTAGAAGCTGGTCGCGGTCTTTGGGAATTCCGTTTAGAAAACGGCGAAGAGTTTGAAGTTGGCACTGAGCTAAATGTAGAACTTTTCAACGAAGTTAAAAAAGTAGACGTTACTGGTACATCTAAAGGTAAAGGTTTCCAAGGTGCTGTTAAGCGCTGGAATTTCCGTACCCAAGATATGACTCACGGTAACTCTTTGTCTCACCGTGCACCGGGTTCAATTGGCCAATGTCAAACTCCAGGTCGCGTGTTCAAAGGCAAAAAAATGGCAGGTCACATGGGTGCTGAGCGTGTAACGACTCAAAACCTAGAGATCGTACGTGTTGACGCTGAGCGCAATCTGCTTCTTATTAAAGGTGCAGTACCAGGTGCAACTGGCGCTAACGTGATCGTCAAACCAGCTATTAAAGCATAACGTCTAGGAGTAAGTAATGGAATTGATGGTTAAAGGTGCTAACGCACTAACTGTTTCCGAAACTACTTTCGGACGTGAGTTCAACGAAGCCCTTGTACACCAAGTAGTTGTTGCGTATGCAGCAGGTGCTCGTCAAGGTACTCGTGCTCAAAAGACACGTTCAGAAGTTTCTGGCGGTGGCGCTAAGCCATGGCGTCAAAAAGGTACTGGCCGTGCACGTGCTGGTACAATTCGTAGCCCAATCTGGCGTACAGGTGGTGTTACTTTTGCTGCGAAACCACAAGATCACAGCCAAAAAGTAAACAAAAAAATGTACCGCGGTGCTATGAAGAGCATTCTTTCTGAACTAGTTCGTCAAGAGCGTTTAATCGTTGTTGATAACTTCTCAGTAGAAGCACCAAAAACTAAAGAGCTATTAGCTAAGCTTAAAGAACTTGAGCTTAACGATGTACTCATCGTTACTGGCGAAGTAGACGAGAATCTATTCTTAGCTGCTCGCAACCTATATAAAGTTGACGCACGTGACGTAGCGGGTCTTGACCCAGTTAGCCTAATTGCGTTTGACAAGGTTCTAATGACTGCAGAAGCAGTTAAGCAAGTTGAGGAGATGCTGGCATGATCAGTGAAGAGCGTCTACTAAAAGTTCTACGTGCACCGCACATCTCTGAAAAAGCAACTATGACTGCTGAGAAAGCGAACACTATCGTTTTCAAAGTAGCAAAAGATGCAACTAAGAAAGAGATCAAAGCAGCTGTAGAAAAGCTATTTGAAGTTGAAGTTAAGTCTGTAAATACTCTTATCACTAAGGGTAAGACCAAACGTCAAGGTCTACGCCAAGGTCGCCGCAGCGACGTTAAAAAAGCGTATGTGACTTTGAAAGAAGGTCAAGATCTTGACTTTGTTGGCGGCGCGGAATAACAGGAGTAGTTGAATAATGGCTATTGTTAAATGTAAGCCGACTTCCCCTGGTCGTCGTCACGTCGTTAAAGTTGTTAACGCTGACCTACACAAGGGTAAGCCATACGCACCTCTTCTAGAGAAAAACTCTAAGAATGGTGGTCGTAACAACAACGGTCGTATCACAGTACGTCATATCGGTGGTGGTCATAAGCAACACTATCGTTTGGTTGACTTCAAACGTACTAAAGATGGCATCCCAGCGAAAGTTGAGCGTCTAGAATACGATCCAAACCGTAGCGCAAATATCGCTCTAGTTCTGTACGCAGACGGCGAGCGTCGTTACATTATCGCACCTAAAGGTGTTCAAGCTGGTGATACAATCCAGTCTGGTGTTGATGCGCCAATTAAAGCAGGTAACACTCTGCCAATGCGCAACATCCCAGTGGGTTCTACTATTCACTGTGTTGAACTTAAGCCTGGTAAAGGTGCACAGCTAGCTCGTTCGGCTGGTGCATATGCTCAACTTGTCGCTCGCGACGGTACTTATGCAACTATCCGCCTACGTTCTGGTGAAATGCGCAAAGTACTTTCTGAAGGCCGTGCAACAATCGGTGAAGTTGGTAACTCTGAGCACATGCTACGTGAACTAGGTAAAGCTGGTGCTTCACGCTGGCGCGGCGTACGTCCAACTGTACGTGGTGTAGTAATGAACCCGGTTGACCACCCACACGGTGGTGGTGAAGGCCGCACTTCTGGTGGTCGTCACCCAGTATCTCCTTGGGGTATGCCTACTAAGGGCTTCAAGACTCGTAGCAACAAACGCACCGACAAGTACATCGTACGTCGTCGTAATAAGTAATCTATATAAGAGGATAAGCCATGCCACGTTCTCTCAAGAAAGGTCCATTTATTGACCTACACTTGCTGAAGAAGGTAGAGAAAGCGGTGGAAAGCGGAGACAAAAAGCCTATTAAGACTTGGTCCCGTCGTTCAATGATCATTCCATCAATGATTGGTTTGACCATCGCTGTCCATAATGGTCGTCAGCACGTTCCAGTATTTGTCACTGATGAAATGATCGGTCACAAACTGGGCGAATTCGCACCAACTCGTACTTACCGTGGTCACGCTGCGGATAAGAAAGCTAAGAAGCGCTAAGGAGTAAATGATGGAAGCTATTGCTAAACATAACTTTGCTCGCATTTCTCCTCAGAAAGCTCGCTTAGTTGCAGATCTAATCCGTGGTAAATCTGTGGATCAGGCTCTTGAAATCCTAACTTTCAGCAACAAAAAAGCGGCTGTATTAGTTAAGAAAGTTCTAGAGTCAGCTATCGCTAACGCAGAACACAACGAAGGTGCAGATATCGACGATCTTAATGTCGCTAAAATCTTCGTAGATGAGGGCCCGGTCATGAAGCGTATTATGCCTCGTGCAAAAGGCCGTGCGGATCGTATCTTGAAGCGTTCAAGCCACATCACTGTTGTTGTAGCAGACCGCTAAGAGACTAGGAGAGTAAGCAATGGGTCAGAAAGTACATCCTAATGGTATTCGTCTTGGCATCGTTAAGCCTTGGAATGCTACATGGTTTGCTAACACCAAAGATTTCGCTGACAACCTAGACGGCGACTTCAAGGTACGTCAGTTCCTTACTAAGGAACTTTCAAAAGCGTCTCTATCACGCATCGTTATCGAGCGTCCTGCTAAGAGCATTCGTGTGACTATCCACACTGCTCGCCCAGGCGTTGTTATCGGTAAGAAAGGTGAAGACGTTGAGAAGCTACGCGCAGCTGTAGCTAAAATTGCAGGTGTACCAGCGCAAATTAACATCGCTGAAGTACGTAAGCCTGAGCTAGACGGCCAATTAGTGGCTGATAGCATCGCGTCTCAACTAGAGCGTCGCGTTATGTTCCGTCGTGCTATGAAGCGTGCGGTACAAAATGCTATGCGTCTAGGCGCTAAAGGTATCAAAGTGGAAGTAAGCGGTCGTCTTGGCGGCGCTGAAATTGCACGTTCTGAGTGGTACCGTGAAGGCCGTGTGCCTCTACACACTCTACGTGCTGACATTGATTACGCAACTTCTTCGGCTCACACTCAATACGGTGTGATCGGCGTTAAAGTTTGGATCTTCAAGGGTGAAATCCTTGGTGGTATGCCAGCTGCAAACGCTGTTGAGCCAAAGGCTGACAAGCCTAAGAAGCAGCGTAAAGGCCGTAAGTAAGGAGTCGACTGATGCTACAACCTAAACGCACTAAGTTCCGTAAGGTTCATACTGGTCGCAACCGCGGTCTAGCTAAAGGTACTGACGTAAGCTTCGGTACATTTGGTCTTAAAGCCGTTGGACGTGGTCGTCTAACTGCTCGTCAGATCGAAGCGGCACGTCGTGCAATGACACGTCACGTTAAGCGTCAAGGTAAAATCTGGATCCGTGTGTTCCCAGATAAGCCAATCACTGAAAAACCACTAGAAGTTCGTCAAGGTAAGGGTAAAGGTAACGTTGAGTACTGGGTAGCCCAAATCCAACCTGGTAAGGTTATGTACGAAATGGACGGTGTACCTGAAGAATTGGCACGTGAAGCGTTCCGCCTAGCGGCTCGTAAACTGCCATTCAAAACTACATTCGTAATTAAACAGGTGATGTGATGAAAGCACTAGATCTACGCGCAAAAAGCGCTGAAGAGCTTAACGCTGAGCTACTGAATTTGCTACGTGAACAGTTCAACTTGCGCATGCAAGCTGCAACTGGTCAACTACAGCAAACTCATACTTTGAAAGCTGTACGCCGTGATATCGCACGCGTTAAAACTGTTTTGACTGAGAAGGCAGGCGAATAATGAGCGACAAAATTCGTACTCAACTAGGTCGTGTTGTTAGTGACAAGATGGATAAATCTATCACTGTTGCTATCGAGCGCATGGTGAAACACCCAATTTACGGTAAATTCGTAAAGCGTACGACTAAAGTACACGCACATGACGAAAACAACGAGTGTGGCCTAGGCGATACCGTTGAGATTCGTGAGTGTCGTCCTCTGTCTAAGACTAAGTCTTGGACATTGGTTAAAGTTATAGAAAAAGCGAAGATGTAATCATCGTTATTCTATGATTTTAAACGGCTCCAAAGTTTTTTTGGAGCCGTTTATTTTTTGTCTACCCAATCCTAGGAAAGGGTGGTACAATTCGCGTCCCTTTTAAAGAGGCAGCCCGACCCGAGAGGGTCTAGTTTTAATATTTAGCGGAGCACTAACAATGATCCAAATGCAAAGTACACTTGATGCAGCTGATAACTCAGGCGCGCGCAAGGTAATGTGTATTAAGGTTCTGGGTGGCTCTCACCGCCGTTATGCACATATCGGTGACATCATCAAAGTTACAGTGAAGGAAGCAATTCCTCGCGGTAAAGTTAAAAAAGGTGATGTACTGAAGGCGGTGGTAGTTCGCACCCGTAAAGGCGTACGTCGTCCAGACGGTTCTGTCATTCGCTTCGACCGTAATGCTTGCGTATTGTTGAACAATAATACAGAGCAACCTATCGGTACACGTATCTTTGGTCCAGTGACTCGTGAACTTCGCAATGCGAAATTTATGAAAATCGTGTCACTAGCACCTGAAGTTCTGTAAGGAGCGGCACACATGGCAGCTAAAATCCGTCGTAATGACGAAGTAATCGTTCTTGCTGGTAAAGATAAAGGCAAGAAAGGTAAAGTAACTAAGGTTCTCGTAACTGGTAAAGTTATCGTTGAAGGTATCAACCTTGTTAAGAAACACCAAAAGCCGGTTCCGGCTCTAGGTCAACAAGGTGGCATCGTTGAACAAGAAGCAGCTATTGATGCTTCTAACGTTGCAATCTTTAACGCAGCAACTGGTAAAGCGGACCGTATCGGTTTCCGTTTTGAAGACGGCAAAAAAGTTCGTTTCTTCAAATCTAACGGTGAAATCGTTTCTAACTAATTAGAAGTAATTTGGAGTTCTACTATGGCGAAACTGCATGATTACTACAAGTCGTCTGTAGTGACTGAACTGACCAAACAGTTCGGTTACACAAGCGTCATGCAAGTCCCTAGGATTGATAAAATCACCCTAAACATGGGCGTTGGTGAAGCTATCAACGATAAGAAACTATTAGAAAATGCAGCAGCTGATATGGCTACGATCTCTGGTCAAAAACCACTGATCACTAAAGCTCGTAAATCTGTTGCAGGTTTCAAAATTCGTGAAGGCTACCCAATTGGTTGTAAAGTAACCTTGCGTGGCGAACGTATGTGGGATTTTTTAGAGCGTTTAATCTCTATTGCACTTCCACGTGTACGTGACTTCCGTGGTGTTAGCGCTAAGTCTTTTGACGGACGCGGTAACTACAGCATGGGCGTTCGCGAGCAAATCATCTTCCCAGAAATCGACTACGATAAAGTCGATCGTGTACGCGGTCTTGATATCACTATCACGACTTCTGCTGGTACCGATGAGGAAGGCCGTGCTCTGCTGGCTGCCTTTAACTTCCCATTCCGTAAGTAAGGTGAAGGGTTACTGTTATGGCTAAACAATCAATGAAAGCACGTGAAGTAAAACGTGCAAAGCTAGTAGCTAAGTTCGCAGAAAAGCGTGCAATGCTAAAAGCTACCATCAGCGATGTAAACGCATCTGAAGAAGATCGTTGGAACGCAGTTCTTAAACTGCAAGCTCTTCCACGTGATTCAAGTGCTTCACGTCAGCGCAACCGTTGCAACCAAACTGGTCGTCCACACGGTTTCCTACGTAAGTTCGGTCTAAGCCGCATCAAAGTTCGCGAAGCTTGCATGAAAGGCGAGATTCCTGGACTTCGTAAGGCTAGCTGGTAATTGCCACTTAATCATTTGGAGTAAATCTTATGAGCATGCAAGATCCGATTTCGGATATGCTGACCCGCATTCGTAACGGTCAGGCAGCAAATAAAGTTGCTGTAAAAATGCCTTCTTCAAAGCTTAAAGTTGCAATTGCTGCACTGCTAAAAGCTGAAGGTTATATCGCAGATTTCGCTGTTGAAGGCGAAGTAAAACCTGAGCTAGAAGTTACTCTTAAGTACTTCCAAGCTAAACCAGTAATCGAGCAAATCCAACGTGTTTCACGTCCTGGTCTACGCGTTTATAAGAAAAAAGACGCGTTACCAACAGTGATGGGCGGTATGGGTGTTGCTGTGGTGTCCACTTCCAAGGGTCTGATGTCTGACCGTGCTGCTCGCAAAGCAGGTCTTGGCGGTGAAATCATTTGCTACGTAGCGTAAGGAGTAGGATATGTCTCGTGTTGCTAAAGCACCTGTCGCTATTCCAGCTGGCGTAGAGGTGAAACTAAACGGCCAAGAAATCACTGTAAAAGGTGGTAAAGGTGAGCTGACTCGCGTCCTGAATAAAGGCGTAGTTATTGCACAGGAAGAAAACAACCTTACTTTCGGTCCTCGTGAAGGTGTTGCTAACGCTTGGGCACAAGCAGGTACTGCTCGTGCACTAGTAAACAACATGGTTGTTGGTGTTACTGCAGGCTTTACTAAGAAGCTTGTTCTTAAAGGTGTTGGTTACCGTGCTGCTATTAAAGGCAACTCAGTAAGTCTTACTTTAGGCTTCTCACACCCTGTAGAGCATGAACTACCAGCGGGTATCAATGCTGAATGTCCTAGCCAAACTGAAATTGTCCTAACTGGTTGCGATAAGCAAGTAGTGGGTCAAGTTGCGGCTGACATCCGTTCTTACCGTGAGCCAGAACCTTATAAAGGTAAAGGCGTCCGTTACGCAGATGAAAATGTGCGTAGTAAAGAAGCTAAGAAGAAGTAAGGTAACACTATGGATAAGAAAGCATCTCGCATCCGTCGTGCTACACGCGCACGTCGTAAGATTGCTGAACTGGGTGCAACTCGCCTAGTAGTACACCGTACTCCTCGTCACGTGTACGCTCAGGTTATCGCATCAAACGGCTCTGAGGTTATCGCAGCAGCTTCTACTGTAGAAAAAGCGATCCGTGAGCTAGTTAAGAACACCGGTAACGTAGACGCAGCTAAAGCGGTAGGTAAAGCTATTGCAGAACGCGCTCTTGAAAAAGGCGTATCAGCTGTTGCGTTTGATCGTTCTGGTTTCCAATACCACGGTCGAGTAGCGGCGCTAGCAGAATCTGCTCGCGAAGCTGGTCTGAAATTCTAAGGTAGGGTTGGAAGATGGCTAAAGAACAACAACAAGCTAGTGATTTGCAAGAAAAATTAATCGCAGTTAACCGTGTTTCTAAAACGGTTAAAGGTGGTCGAATCATGAGCTTTACTGCACTAACTGTAGTTGGTGACGGTAATGGTCGCGTAGGTTTCGGATACGGCAAAGCTCGTGAAGTACCTGCAGCGATTCAAAAAGCAATGGAAAAAGCGCGTCGTAACATGGTTACTATCGCTCTTAACGAAGGCACTCTTCACCACGCGGTGAAAGGTCGTCACTCGGGCTCTAAAGTTTACATGCAGCCAGCTGCAGAAGGTACAGGTGTTATCGCCGGTGGTGCGATGCGTGCTGTACTAGAAGTTGCCGGTGTACATAACGTACTTGCGAAAGCGTACGGTTCTACTAACCCAATCAACGTTGTTCGTGCAACAGTTGCTGGTCTAGTAGATGTGAAGTCACCAGAAATGGTTGCAGCTAAACGTGGTCTCACTGTTGAAGCGATTTCGGAGTAAGCACCATGGCAACTATTAAAGTAACTCAAACTAAAAGCTCAATTGGTCGTCTACCAAAGCACAAAGCTACTTTGCGTGGTCTAGGCCTTCGTCGTATCAACCATACAGTAGAACTTGAAGATACACCGTGTGTACGCGGTATGATCAACAAGGTTTACTACATGGTTAAAGTTGAGGAGTAATCAGAATGCGTTTGAATACTCTATCACCGGCTGCTGGTTCTAAGCACGCTCCTAAGCGTCTAGGCCGTGGTATCGGTTCTGGCCTTGGTAAAACAGGTGGCCGCGGTCACAAAGGTCAAAAGTCACGTTCTGGCGGTACAGTTCGTCCAGGTTTTGAAGGCGGTCAAATGCCTCTAAAACAACGTCTACCTAAATTCGGTTTCACTTCTCGTAAGAGCCTAGTGTCTGCTGAAATTCGTCTAGCTGAGCTAGCGAAAGTTACGGGTGACGTGGTCGATCTAAACAGCTTGAAAGCAGCTAACCTAATCACTAAGAACATCGAAAATGTTAAAGTTGTTCTTTCTGGTGAGATTAGCAAAGCAGTGACTGTGAAAGGTCTTCGCGTGACTAAAGGCGCTAAAGCTGCAATCGAAGCTGCAGGTGGTAAAATCGAGGAATAATCTCGAGGAACGAGGTACAGATGGCTAAGAAACCAGGACAAGATTTTCGTAGTGCTCAGAGCGGCTTAAGTGAGCTAAAGTCGCGCTTATTATTCGTAATTGGTGCACTTTTAGTATTCCGAGCCGGTTCTTTTGTGCCGATTCCTGGTATTGACGCAGCTGTACTTGCCGATTTGTTCGAACAGCAAAAAGGTACCATCGTTGAAATGTTTAACATGTTCTCCGGTGGTGCTCTTTCGCGTGCATCTATCTTAGCATTGGGCATCATGCCGTATATTTCGGCGTCAATTGTTGTCCAATTGCTAACTGTAGTTCATCCAGCGTTAGCCGAACTCAAGAAAGAGGGTGAGGCAGGGCGTCGTAAGATTAGCCAATATACGCGTTATGGCACGCTTGTACTTGCAATATTCCAAGCTATTGGTATCGCAACAGGCTTACCAAACATGGTCAACAATCTGGTTGTTATCGACCAAACCATGTTTACCCTGATTGCTACCGTGAGTTTAGTAACTGGCACCATGTTCTTAATGTGGTTAGGTGAACAAATTACTGAGCGTGGAATAGGAAATGGTATTTCCATTTTGATTTTTGCAGGTATTGTTGCTGGATTGCCTTCGGCAATCGGACAAACGATTGAGCAAGCGCGTCAAGGTGAATTGCATGTGCTTCTTCTGTTGTTAATTGCGGTACTTTCTTTTGCTGTGATTTATTTCGTTGTTTTCATGGAACGTGGTCAGCGTCGTATTGTCGTTAACTATGCAAAGCGTCAACAAGGTCGTAAAGTGTTTGCAGCGCAAAGTACTCACTTGCCATTGAAAATTAATATGGCGGGTGTAATACCTGCAATTTTTGCATCGAGTATTATTTTGTTCCCAGGAACATTAGCTCAGTGGTTTGGTCAAAATGGTGAGAGCAGCACATTCGGTTGGTTAACTGATGTGTCTTTGGCTCTTAGCCCGGGTCAACCTCTGTACGTTATGCTTTATGCAGCAGCGATTATTTTCTTCTGTTTCTTTTACACAGCGTTGGTGTTTAACCCTCGTGAAACAGCGGATAACTTGAAGAAGTCCGGTGCGTTCGTACCCGGCATCCGCCCAGGTGAGCAGACAGCGAGATACATTGATAAAGTAATGACCAGACTAACCTTAGCGGGTGCTCTCTATATTACCTTTATCTGTCTGATTCCCGAGTTCATGATGGTCGCGTGGAACGTACGTTTCTACTTCGGCGGCACATCACTACTTATCGTAGTGGTTGTGATTATGGACTTTATGGCACAGGTACAGACTCATATGATGTCCCAACAGTATGATTCTGTGTTGAAAAAAGCAAATCTGAAGGGCTACGGCCGTTAATTCAGATTTCACTTACGGAGTTTAGCAATGAAAGTTCGTGCTTCCGTTAAAAAAATCTGTCGTAACTGTAAAGTAATCAAGCGTAACGGCGTCGTTCGCGTGATTTGCAGTGAGCCAAAGCACAAGCAGCGCCAAGGCTAATTAGCAGAAATTTTTACTTGAAATATAAAGGTCGGTCGAGTATATTCCTCGGCCTACCTTTTGTGTGCAAAAGAAGTAGTATGCCGCAGCGTATCCTCGACGGGCTTTGCTGCGGATAATTTCTTATATAAGTACTAGGAGTGAATAGTGGCCCGTATAGCAGGCATTAACATTCCTGATCAGAAGCATGCTGTAATTGCATTAACTGCAATCTACGGCATCGGCAAGACCCGTTCGAAAGCTATCTTAGCTGATTTGGGTATTGCTGAAAGTGTTAAGATCAGTGAACTAACTGAAGAGCAGATCGATCTACTGCGTGATGGTGTAGCTAAATACACTGTAGAGGGTGATCTTCGTCGTGAAGTTTCCATGAACATCAAGCGTCTTATGGACCTTGGCTGTTACCGTGGTCTTCGTCATCGTCGCAGTCTACCACTACGTGGACAGCGTACTAAAACCAACGCTCGTACCCGTAAGGGTCCGCGTAAACCGATCAAGAAATAGTCGGAAGGGTATAGAGTACAATGGCAAAACAACCAACTCGCGCACGTAAGCGTGTACGCAAGCAAGTTGCTGATGGCGTAGCGCACATCCATGCATCTTTCAATAACACAATCGTAACTATCACAGACCGTCAAGGTAATGCTCTAGCTTGGGCAACTGCTGGTGGTTCTGGTTTCCGCGGTTCTCGTAAGTCTACTCCGTTCGCTGCACAGGTTGCTGCTGAGCGTTGTGCTGAAATGGCTAAAGAATACGGCCTTAAGAACCTAGAGGTTATGGTTAAGGGTCCAGGTCCAGGTCGTGAATCAACTGTTCGCGCACTGAACGCTGCTGGTTTCCGTATCACTAACATTGTTGATGCGACACCAATCCCTCATAACGGTTGTCGTCCACCTAAGAAACGCCGCGTATAACGTTTCTAGGAAGATTGGAGAAAGATCATGGCAAGATATTTGGGTCCTAAGCTGAAGCTTAGCCGCCGCGAAGGTACTGACTTGTTCCTTAAGTCAGGCATTCGTGCGATTGATACCAAGTGTAAAATTGACAACGCACCAGGTGTACACGGCGCTCGTCGCGGTCGTCTATCTGAGTACGGTGTTCAGCTTCGTGAGAAGCAAAAAGTTCGTCGTATTTATGGCGTTCTAGAAAAACAATTCCGTAACTACTACAAAGAAGCTGCACGTCTTAAAGGCAATACTGGTGAAAACCTACTTCAGCTTCTTGAAGGTCGTCTTGATAACGTAGTTTACCGCATGGGCTTTGGCGCTACTCGCGCAGAAGCACGTCAGCTAGTAAGCCACAAAGCTATCCTAGTTAACGGTAAAGTTGTAAACGTTCCTTCTTTCAATGTTGCGGTTAACGACGTTGTTGCAATCCGTGAGAAAGCTAAAAAGCAATCTCGCATTAAAGCAGCTCTAGAAGTTGCTGAACAACGCGAAAAACCAACTTGGATTGAAGTAGATGGCGGCCAAATGGAAGGTACATTCAAGCGTATGCCTGAGCGTTCTGACCTGTCAGCTGACATCAACGAACAATTGATCGTCGAGCTTTACTCTAAGTAAGGTTAAACTAAAGAGAGGACACAATGCAGGGTTCTGTAACAGAATTTCTTAAGCCACGTCTTGTTGATATCGAACAGATTAGCACGACACACGCAAAAGTAACTCTTGAGCCGTTAGAGCGTGGTTTCGGCCATACTCTGGGTAATGCACTTCGCCGTATTCTTCTATCTTCAATGCCAGGTTGTGCTGTAACTGAAGTGGAGATTGAAGGCGTACTACACGAGTACAGCACCAAAGAAGGCATTCAAGAAGATATCCTTGAGATCCTTCTGAACCTAAAAGGTTTGGCTGTTCGCGTTGCCGAAGGCAAAGATGAAGTGTTCATTACGCTGAACAAATCAGGCTCGGGCCCTGTTGTTGCAGGTGACATCACCCATGATGGTGATGTAGAGATCACTAACCCTGAGCACGTGATTTGTCATCTAACGGATGACAACGCTGAGATCGCTATGCGTATCAAAGTAGAACGTGGTCGTGGTTATGTTCCAGCTTCAGCTCGTATCCATACTGAAGAAGATGAGCGTCCAATCGGTCGTCTACTTGTAGATGCTACTTACAGCCCAGTAGACAAAATTGCCTACTCTGTGGAAGCCGCTCGCGTAGAACAACGTACTGATTTAGATAAGCTCGTTATCGATATGGAAACGAACGGTACTCTAGAACCTGAGGAAGCAATCCGTCGTGCAGCAACTATTCTTGCTGAACAATTGGATGCGTTCGTAGATCTTCGTGATGTACGTGTACCTGAGGAGAAGGAAGAGAAGCCAGAATTCGATCCAATCCTACTGCGTCCTGTAGACGATCTTGAACTAACAGTTCGCTCTGCTAACTGTTTGAAAGCAGAAGCGATTCACTACATCGGTGATCTAGTACAGCGCACTGAGGTTGAGCTACTTAAAACGCCAAACCTTGGTAAGAAGTCTCTTACAGAGATTAAAGACGTGCTTGCATCACGTGGTCTATCTTTGGGCATGCGCCTAGAGAACTGGCCGCCAGCGTCTATCGCTGAAGATTAATCGATACTAGTTAGAAGGATTAGGTCATGCGCCATCGTAAGAGTGGTCGTCAACTCAACCGCAACAGCAGTCATCGCAAAGCGATGTTCAGCAACATGGCTAGCTCTCTAGTACGTCATGAAGTTATCAAGACTACTTTGCCAAAAGCAAAAGAGCTACGTCGCGTCGTTGAGCCTTTGATTACACTAGCTAAGACTGACAGTGTTGCAAACCGTCGTCTAGCATTTGCTCGCACTCGTGATAACGAAGTTGTGGCAAAACTATTTAACGAACTAGGTCCACGTTTTGCAGCTCGCCAAGGCGGCTACACACGTATCCTAAAGTGCGGTTTCCGTACTGGTGATAAAGCTCCAATGGCATACATTGAGCTTGTCGATCGCCCAGAAGTAGCTGTAGAAGCTGCTGCTGAGTAATCAGTTCGTATAATTAAAAAAGCCGAGTAGTTAATACTCGGCTTTTTTGTATGCGTAGATTTTATCTTTGAACACGGGCTAACCAGATAAGTATGCGTAGTGTCGTTTTTGATAGATGCTAAGTAAGCAATACTAATAAAAAAAGGTCAGCGAATGCCAACCTTCTCATTATCAATTCTATTTATAGAATGTCGAGTAGCTCTACTTCAAATACTAGAGCTGCAAAAGGAGGAATTGCAGCGCCAGCGCCACGCTCACCGTAGGCAAGATCTTGTGGAATATAGAGTTTCCATTTTGAACCCACAGGCATCAGTTGTAGTGCTTCTACCCAACCTTTGATTACACCTGTTACTGGGAATTCAGCTGGTTGACCGCGAGATACAGAGCTATCAAATACTGTACCGTCAGTCAATTCACCGTGGTAATGAACACGTACTTGCTTGTCAGATGTCGGGATATCCCCCGTACCTTCTGTAAGAATTTCGTACTGTAGACCAGATTCAAGAACGGTCACTTCAGGGCGTAGTGCGTTATCTGTTAAGAATACTTCACCGTCGGCTGCGGCTGCTTTGGCAGCTTCTTGGCGTAGAGATTCTGCACGCATGTGCAACTCTTGCAGTGCATTATTGATTTCATCAATTTCAATTGATGGCATGTCGCCTACTAATGCGGTTGCGATACCTGCGGCGATGGCGTCAACGTTAAGTCCTTCTAGACCACTACCCGCAAGTTGTTGGCCCATTTGTAGACCGATACCGTAGCTTGCTTTTTGCTCTACAGTGTCAAATTTTACTTCAGACATAAACAGTCACTCTTTTTATGTAAATAAACAAGTGCCAAAGGATATCAGTTTCAAGCATGGGATGAAATGCTAATGGGAAATATCCAATATTGAACCTTCAGGTTGTGACAAATCGCAGATCCCAAAGAAAAATGTTCAAGATTGTGTCAACGTTTACGTTATCGCCACCTTGGCTCTATACTGATCCCTCTTGAGTTTTTATACTGTAGCTCGACAGAAAAGGAGACGGGTTAAGATGAATCGTCGTCACAAGAAGAAACCGCAAACTGATTATTTAGCGTTTATCCAACAGAAGTGGCATGCATTCGATTGGCGTGGCCTTATTTTACGTGTTCGCACAGTTTGGCTGGCGCTGCCTAAGCTTCACCAGCGCGCTTTATTAGCGATCGTTCCAGTAGTGTGTTTGCTCATTATTATTCCTTTTCCTGAGCGAACAGAGCAGGCCGCTCTACCGAAAAGTAGTGAGCGTGTGGAAATCAGCATTAATACGGTTGGGTTGAGTGAACAAAAAACGCCTCAACAAACCGACCGTAAATCTGAGTTCTGGCGAGAGTACACGGTTAAAAACGGGGACACTTTGTCGCAGGTTTTTCGGGCAAATGATTTACCGATGTCTGATCTTAATGCCTTAGTCAAAATTGAAGGCAGTGACAAACCGCTCAGCCAAATTACCCAAGGCCAATTAGTTCGCTTCAAACTCGCGGCTGATGGGCAGCTCGATATCCTGCAACTTGAGAAAAACGATCAATCAGTGATGTTTTTCAGGCGCTCAGATGGCGGATTTGGCCGTAGTAAATAACACGCTTTGATCAAGGGGGTTACTTACTTGCTGAGCTGCATGTCGATATGCGGGATATCATCTTCTAGATACATCGCCGACGTTTGTTGAAAACCATAACTTTGATAGAAGCTAGCAAGATAGTGCTGTGCACCAATTTCAATATCTTGATTGGGCCACAGCTTCTGGCATTCGGCTAATGCTTGCTGCATTAATTGGTGTCCAAGGCCATTTCCTCTCGCTTCTTTTTGGGTTGCAATGCGACCAATACTGACACTTGGGTAGCTAATCCCCGCAGGGAGTAAGCGCGCGCAGGCAACAATCTGCTGATCCTGTTCACCAATTAAATGAAAAACACCCGGCTGAATATCCTTATTATCCAATTCAGGGTAAGGACAGGTTTGTTCGACCACAAAGACATCGACGCGCAGTTTAAGTAGCGCATAAAGTTGATGAGTGGTTAATTGTGAGAATGAAAGACAGTGCCAAGTAATCATCGTAGTGCCCCTTTAAAAATGGATGTCGTTACTCTATCAAGCTTAAGTGCATGATTCATTAACAAAGGTTAAGAGTGAGCTACAAACTTGATGAATGATAAATAAAGATTCACTAGCCACACGAGGTTAAATAACGATAATAGGCGTTTAATTTTCGTCTAACGAAAGGACGGTCTCTTGAGTAATCTCTCTTTTTCAACGGTAAATCTACAACCAGAACTTCTTTCTAACCTCGATACTTTGGGATACACCAAGATGACGCCGATTCAGGCGTTAAGCTTGCCAACCATTTTGGCGGGTAAGGATGTGATTGGCCAAGGAAAAACAGGCTCAGGAAAAACAGCAGCGTTTGGTTTAGGCGTATTATCTAACCTCAACGTTAAGCGTTTTCGCGTTCAAGCTTTGGTGCTATGCCCAACGCGGGAGTTAGCCGATCAAGTCGCAACGGATATTCGCACACTCGGCCGCGCCATTCATAATATTAAAGTGCTCACCTTGTGTGGCGGCATGCCAATGGGGCCACAAATTGGTTCGTTAGAGCACGGTGCACATATTTTGGTTGGTACTCCGGGGCGTATTCTTGACCATTTAGACAAAGGTCGTATCGATCTCTCTGAACTCAATACGTTAGTGCTTGATGAAGCGGACCGAATGCTCGAAATGGGTTTCCAAGAAGCGCTGGATGCGATCATCAATGAAACGCCAACCAGCCGTCAAACATTGCTGTTTAGTGCGACGTTCCCCAATCAAATCAAAGAAATTGCGCAGCGGATTATGCGTGAGCCTGAAATGGTCAAAGTTGAATCCACCCATGATACGTCGAGCATTCAGCAATATTTTTATAAAGTAGAGGGTACAGAGGCGCGTGATCGCGCGTTAGAACTACTGCTTTTACACCATCAGCCTGAATCTGCCGTGGTGTTCTGTAATACAAAGAAAGAAGTACAAAGTGTTGCTGAAGATCTACATCACAAGGGCTTTAGTGTGGTGGAACTGCATGGTGATTTAGAGCAGCGTGACCGTGACCAAGCTTTGGTGCAGTTTGCTAATAAAAGTATCTCCATTTTAGTTGCAACCGATGTGGCGGCACGTGGCCTTGATGTCGATAACTTAGATGCAGTATTTAACTTTGAGTTATCACGTGATCCTGAAGTGCACGTGCACCGCATTGGGCGTACTGGCCGAGCGGGCAGTAAAGGTTTAGCTTTTAGCTTCTTCAGTGACAGTGAAATGCACCGAGTGGCGATGATTGATGAATATATGGATATGCCCATCGAACCTGCTAAATTGCCTGATGCCAGTGCGCTAAACAACGCGCCTTATCAAGCCAATATGGTCACTATCCAGATTGATGGCGGTAAAAAGCAGAAAGTGCGCCCGGGAGATATTCTAGGGGCGTTGACCAGTAACGACGGTATTGACGGTCAATATGTCGGTAAAATTAACATGTTACCGATGCGCAGCTACGTTGCAGTCCATAAATCGGTGGCGAAAAAAGCACTGAAGAAAATGGAAAGCGGTAAGATGAAAGGACGCCAATTTAGAGCACGCCTTCTAAAATAAGCCCCTCCTTCATTTAGAATTAAAGCCAGCGAACAACTCGCTGGCTTTTGCATTTATGAGGGCTTTGAACTGAAAGGTGTCGAATCCAAATAAGCGCTGGCCTGCTCCTTACCCATGTATTTTGCCAGTGTATGCAGTGGAACTTGTTTCAAGTTCACCACAATTAAGCCATCTAACGCATTGTTAAACGCGGGGTCGACATTAAAACAGACGAGTTTGCCATTCATCCCTAAATATTGGCGCAGCAATACAGGAAGGCCCTTGCCATTTTCCATTTTTGCTAACACTTTCGACAGCAGAGAAATGCTTGCCAAAGAGGAGAGCAAGTTGGTTTGCCAAAATGTGTTCCCATTGCTCCGTAGTGGAGTGGAAGGTGAAACCAAGGTTGCCTTTTCATGATCATAATGATGAATAGAGAGTGTGGCGGCCATTAATTGTCGCGCGGAGTGGCTGTAATCGTTGCTAATGCTTACTGGGCCAAACAAGTGCGTGTATTGTGGATGACGCGCGACAAACGCAGCAATACCTTTCCACAGCATTAACAGTGAGTTGAGGTTGCGCTGGTATTTCGAGGAAACCACCGAGCGGCCTAGCTCAATACTGGTATCTAGTGTGTTGATGAAGGCTTCATCATACTGAAATAAGCTACGGGAATAGAGCCCTGCTAATCCTTGCTTCGCTATCAGTTCATCCACTAACCCCAACCGATAAGCTCCAACAATTTGACGGTCTTTCTTGTGCCAAACAAAGAGCTGGTAGTAATGGAGATCATACTCATCAAGATCACAAGCTAAGCCGCTTCCTTCACCTACGGCGCGAAAACTCTCTTCACGAATTCGACCAATCTCTTGCAGTATGTGGGGTAACTGCTCGCTTGCGGCGCAATAGACAATCCAATCACCTTGCTCTAAGAGCTTGCTTTCGCTTGGCAGCGCGGCGAGATCTTGCTCAAGCTTCTCTACAATAAGCGCATCAATAATAGGAAGGGGCGATGTTACTAACTCTGGTGAGGATGGCGTTGCAGTGGATGCTGCACTCATTAAATAGGTATTGAGACGCAGATAATGAACAATGTCTCGTTCCTGTTCAAATGCTTTCACTTCAGAATAGGGGATGGGATTGCCGATGGAAATCTCAATGTTGTGCGCCTGCTTATTCAGTAGCTCGCGGCCGAGCAATGCCGTTCGCAGTAATGGATGAATTCGCCCCGCTTGATAAAACAGAGTGCTATTTTTACCATTAATAAAGATCGGGACGGTGGTGGCTTGGGCGCGTTTAACAAATTTGGCGACGGATTGACTCCATTCGATATCCGACAGTGTTTGCGATCCTTTAGGGTAAGTAGATACCTCACCAGCGGGGAAGATAATCAATAAGCCACCTTGAGCCAAATGAAGGTTCGCATCTCGAATGGCTTGCGCATTGGTGCTGCGAGCACTTTTGCTATTGAACACATCGACACCGATAAAGAGTTCACTAATTTCAGGCAGGCGCTTTAGCAACTGATTCGCCAGCACTTTAATATCGGTGCGTACTGAACCAATTAAATCGGCTAATATCACCCCTTCAATTGCGCCCAGCGGGTGGTTAGCGACGATCACCACTGGGCCTGTTTGTGGAATGTTATCGGTGCTGCCCAAAGCAAGGCGATATTCGATATTGAGTGCCGCTAGCGTGTAGCGCATAAACTCAAAGCAAGAGGGTTTGGCAGGACGCTGCTGATACAGTTTATCCAGTGTTGCAAGCCCAGAGGCCCATTCAACAATTGATTCTGCGACGCCAAATGGAGTGTGTCGTGGTAAACGAAAAGGACTGGCTAGCATAATCACACTCCTTTATTCAGCCACTGGTGCAATAAACCATCACCGTTTTTGAGATCACGTCGCACCAAAAAAGCCGCACACAACCAAACAAGACAAGCCATCGCAAATAGCAGGCCGCTATCATTGCCGACCACTTCTCCTACTTGGTTAAACTCTGGCATCACAATGCCAAGAGGCGTAAATAAATGAAAGAAAATCGCACCACTCATAATGCCGACGCTCATCAGTGCACCAAGGCCATGCCAGCGGCTAAACAGCAAAATAGAGGCTATCAGTTCAGCCGTTCCGATTAAATACCCGCCATATACAGCAAACCAACCGAGGCCAGACCACGCACCTAAGGTGCCAAAAATATAGTTGGTTTCGTAAGAGCCGGAAAACTTAAAGACAAGCGATTGAATAAAAACAAACGCAATCAAGATTGAGGGGAGATGCTGGCTAGCTTTAAACGTCATGGTGTAGCTCCTACTTAATTAAATTGGGCCAATTTTTATCGGCTTGTTGGATGTGCACCGCTTGGTTGGCATCCCATAATGTTTTGATCTTTTTGTCGTAATTGAGATAGAGCTTGCCGTCGACAATCGCCCATTGATTGGGATCTCCCGGAGCAAAATCATTCTTTTCAGAGACGGCCCAAGCGCAGTAGCCGCCATATTGCGGCGCATATTGGTTAGGGTTATTCAGAAACAGTTCAAGGTTCTCTTTTGAAGAAAAATACCACTGCGCATTTTTATAAAGGGTCGAAAAATCGGAGGAGCCTTTTATCGGCTCTCCTCTGGTGAAGTAGGCGACGGTGTCATAGCCACTCAGCGCTTTATTGCTCAGAAAGCTGGTGTAAATTTCATCCTCAGCGAGGCTCACGTTGCTGACAAGTAGTAGTAATAGTCCTAGTAAACGTTTCATTGTTGATTCCTCATAAATTGGCGACCCAAGGCGTGGTTTTGTCGATCTCATCACGCTGCTGGTGGAGTGATGTCTCACTGAGCTGTAAGCAAGGTGAACCTGAGATATAGGTCATATACTGCTGCTGTTGTGTGACGCGTAAATAGGTAAAGCTAACGGTGTGCGCATCTTGACGATGCATACAGGGTGCCCAATGTGGATGGGCCTCATGGTGGTGGGCGTGAAATTTTAGTCGCTGTTGCACGCTATCTTCCTCGGCGATTAAAGCTTGATAGAGTTGCGAGCGGTAGTGCTGCACCTGTTCTAAATCGACACTGGATGAAAATAGAGACGATTGCGTCACCGCGATTTGGCTCTGTTCACCATCCCACGCCAGGGCCATCACATTGCCTTGTGCATCGGTTAAATTAGGGTCAAAAGCGAGCAAAGTGAATGGCGCAAATTGCTGAAGATTAAGCTGTGTAAACGCTTGGATAACCTTCTCGACACTGACTTGACTGGATAAATGCTTCAGCAATTGACCGCGGCTCACTAAGCGTTCGGCATCGGCTCCTTGGGGGATTTTACCTTGGTAATTATTGAGCAAGCACAAAGCCAAACCGCATTCATTAAGGCTGATCCAACTGCCTCCACCGGCAGGATCAATCGGCATCAACACTTCAACACCAGCTTGCGTGTATTGTTTAGGTGGCAACGCTAATGGGCGGTTTTTTTGTTCATCACGGTTAAAAAACAGATGATAGCCGTGTTTGTCGAGTAACCAAGAAACTGAGCACATGTTATTACCCCCGAATGAAGGAGGCCGTGGCTGGCGCTAAGCCGAAAGCGGCATCGGTTTCTACATGCAGCAAATGAGCGACCACTTTAGCCATCGCAAAATGGTGCTGTGCATGCAAAGTGGCGAAGCTTAGCTCTCGCTCCCATGTTGATGATAAAGAGCACACTTGCGTTTCCTGCAATGAGGTTTCAACAAGTACCGTAACGGATTTTTGGAGTGAGGCCGAGCACTGCGTTAACCATTGAATTAAATACTCAATTTCGGCCAAGGCCGCAGCACGGGACGTCTCAACGAGGTGGCCCCGGCGGCGTTGGTTGTAATCAATAGTGCTAGTTGAGTTAGCCAGCGCATGAAACAGATCTAACCAATGACGAAAATGTTGCCCCACTGAACTGGCGACAATTGGTGTGGCTAAGTGGGTGTAGTGCCTATCTTCTAACTGTTCGAGAAACTGGTGCGCTTGTTCCAGTGTTTTAATGCCGCCTTGGATCACGGGGGCATGATTAGGCTGCGATGCGCTTTGTTGTGAACTTGTGGTGATTGCAAACATATTTCTATCCCTATGATTGTTCTTATGGATAAGGTTAATCCGTGCTTGGGTAGTGTTCGGTTAAGGCCTTTTCTTTGCGCCAAGCGTTCAGCAGTTCAGCCATTTTGGGTGTTTGATGGCCTAACTTTCGCTGTTGCGCGCCAATGTCGAATAAGATTCGGTACTGTCTGAGTAAGGTCGAGAAGATCTCTCGCAGCGGTGTTTCTCTATCCCAAATATGAGCGGCTTCACTGCTTGCGCCATTGATTTCCAAAATCGTGAACTGTTCTCCAGCCATCAATTGGTGAATATTGGCAAACTTGATATCGAGCCGCCCATAGTGAAACCCGTCAACATTGTTAAAAATCTCATCTAACTTGTTGGTGAGAGCGCGAGTAATGTAACGGTTACCATTGCGGAAAATCGATCCGCGACTATGGCTGCCCGCAAAGGCGAGTTGAAACTCCTGCCCTGCTTCAAGAACCCAATCGAGCTTCTCAAGGTGGCGAGGAAAATAGAGATGAGGGAGTAGCCCTGCGCGTGGGCAGCGTTCAATTAACTGCTTTAAAGTGTGAATGCCATCCCCAGTGACAAACGGGGCATACTTAAGTGTGATGGAAATAATGTTGCCTTGAGCCTCACCGGGATAGCGCACATAAAACACGCCAGCTTCAGCTTGATACGGCGCTTTTTGTTGCAGTAAAAAACGGGCGTTAATCGGGAATGATTGGATGTAGTCACTCAGTTGTTGTTCATTTTGCAGCAGTTTGACGCCAACGCCGCGGCAGCCTAAATCTGGTTTAGCGACAAGAGGGAAATCCAACGATGCTTGTTGCATTGCAGACAGAGCCTGTGCCGTTTGCTGCTGAGCGGTTTGATGGCTTTTCGTTCGGGTGATAAAGGGCGATATCCACTGCTGAGCGTATTCACCGGCTAGATTAAGAATGTCGTGTTTGGACTCTCCAACCATGCCGCTGAGCTTGATGCCGGGGTTTGCAATTAAGGGTAAGCCCCAGTTGCCATAACGCAGCCCTTGCAGCAGGCTTTGAATCACCACCGGAGTGTAGAAAAACCAACTGGGCAGAAATTCATAAGGAGAAATGCTGCGTTTGGTGTCTTGCTCTAAAAGCGGCATACCCGCGTTGATTTTGCCATGTGCAATGCAAGGCATTTCTAATTTGGCGTTCATGACAATCCTTTAGAAAATGATTTGTTGAGAAGACGATTAGTGAGCATTAATAGCCCAACCGCGATAGGAATAATGATCCATTGATAAGGAGAGGACTGTTGCCAAACCTGACTCCCTAGGTAATAAAGCGTTGAAAAAACGATCAGTGTCCACAGTGCAGTGGCCGTCAGTACGGAGCACAGAAATAGCGCCAACGGAATAGAAAAAAAACCGCTCAAAGTAAAGCCCACCGTTCTTAGGCCGGGGACAAAGCGAATAATAAACAGATTTAAAAAAGTATGATGGTGCAGCTTGCGACGGACGGTTCGAAAATGTTTATTGGTCAGCGCTTGATAACGAAGCGGACGAACGCGTTGTGCCACTTGGCCTAAGTAATACAAACCGAGATCGCCACTAACAATGCCGACAAAAATAGCCAACAACGCCAAGCCGGGGGGAATGAGATTTTGCAAAGCCAGTGTGGCGGCGGTGACAATAGCGACATCCTCTAACAAATAGGAAAGCAAAATTACGCCGATGAATAGTAAAGTCAGTGAATGACTTTCGGCTGTTAGAAAGGTTTGAATGTCGATAGCAAGCCCCACATTTCCTCCTTAGCAAATTATGATCAAGTATAGAATAAGGCGCTGATTGCGCTTTTATTCTCATTACGAGGACAAAGACCTGCCAAAGAATAGAAAAATTGCATATTTGATGATTTTTTATAATTAAATTTAATCAAACTAATGTTTGAAAATTAAACAGAGGTTGTAACGAGCCTTAAATGAAGTGTGGATAGTCAAGAACCATCAAGATCAGAGTTAGGGTTGTCGAGCGGGAAATAAAAAACGCAGCGAAAGGCTGCGTTTGTGAGGTGAAAGCGCCTTAATTCATTGGCCTCTTTCAATCGATTTGAGTGGGGGTTTATTGGGTAAGGTCAATCTTGTAAACCGCAAAACCAACTTCATCGTTTTCCACCAAAGTCATTGGGTATTGGCCTTTCTCTTTGATGAACTGTGCTGCTTTCTCGCTTGGAGAGGTTTCAAAACGAATATCTAATGCAGTATTGGTTTTAATCGGGGCAAACGACCAGTTGTTATCAGCACTTGGCGTAACTTGACCTTTTTCTTTACTCACACGAGAGATGTAGTTGGCGACGGCCGTGCGGTTTTCGTCGGGTGAGTCAAAGGCAACAAATTGTGCGCCTGTGCCTGCAAATTTATTGCTATAAGCGCGGTAGTTATTGGTGGCGACAATAAAGGTCTGTTTTACATCGATAGGTTTACCTTGATAAGTTAAGCCTACAATGCGCTCAGCATCTTTATTCGCCACTTTACAATCACCATCGTATTTGGCGGGTTGAGTCACATCGATTTGGTAATTCACCCCATCCATCACATCAAAGTTATACGTGCGGAAATCAGCCCAATTGATCAAGGATTGTGGTTGAGTGCTGTGCGGATCAATCTGATTAAACTGCCCCGCGCTGCATTCCAACCATTCCTTCACTTCTTTACCCGTCATTTTCAGCGCGACTAATGTATTAGGGTAAAGATAGAGATCCGCTGCGTTACGAAATGTCAGTTGGCCAGCTTCGACTTCAGTGAAACCGGCAGGATCATCTTTACGGCCACCAACTTTGAAAGGGGCTGCGGCCGATAACACCGGCAAACCATCAAGATCAGGGTCGCCTTGAATAAAGCGTTCCACATAATCTTTTTGTGCAAGGTTAACGATTTGCACGGTTGGGTCATCTTGTACCAAGGCTAAAAAGCTGTACATCACATCATTTGCTTGGCCAATCGGTTGATTCACGAAATCTCGCGTGCCTTTGTGGTCTGACTCTAAGGCTTTCACTATGCCTGTATCGGCTGCTGCCAATGATTTCTTATTGGCTTTATCGAAGATTGGGCGAGCTTGGGATTGACCATTCACGACTGACCATTGGCTATCTTTGCTTTGCAAAGTCAGATCCATCACACCGACATGGCTACCCCAGCGCCCCGGCATGACAGCGGTTACGCCATTAATGGTGCCTTTAGTTACATCTGCTCCTGGCAGTTTGGCAAAATCTTGGCTAGGGAATACCGCGTGAGAGTGACCAAAAGCAATCGCGTCAATGCCTTCTACTTGGGTGAGGTAGTAAACCGAGTTTTCTGCACCAACGGAATATGGGTTAGCTGAGACACCAGAGTGCGGGATCGCCACGATCACATCGGCACCCTCTTTTTTCATCTGCGGGATCAGCTCCTCGGCTGTTTGCTTGATGTCTTTGGCAAACACTTTGCCATCAAGATTTTTCTTATCCCACACCATGATTTGTGGTGGGACAAAACCAATGTAACCCACTTTAATTTGGTGCTCTTTGCCATCGGTATCTTTGAACGTGTGCGTTTTAATGAGATAGGGATTGAAGAGGTGTTTGCCCGTTTGTTGGTCATAGACGTTGGCATTGACATACGGGAATGCGGCGTCGTTAATACTCTCCTTTAAAAAGGACAAACCGTAGTTAAATTCATGGTTACCAATGTTACCCACATCGTAGCCGAGCTGATTCATCGCTTTGTAAACTGGGTGAACCTCACCAACCTTGATGCCTTTGGCGGCCATATAGTCGCCCATTGGGCTACCTTGGAGTAAATCACCGTTATCGACCAAAATGCTGTTTTCGACTTCGCTGCGCGCTTGCTTCACTAACGTCGCCGCACGGGATAAACCAATCTGGTTCGATGGCTTGTCTTTGTAGTAATCGTAATCCATCACATTGGTGTGAATATCGGTCGTTTCGACGATACGCAGTTTAATGGTGTCCGCCATTGCTGGGCCAGCCATTGCTAACATACCGCTCAAAATCGCGATGGAGAGAGGTTTCACTGCCACTTTCATTGTGTACTCCAGTTCGGGGTAGGGAACAAATAACTCGTCTAATGTAACAAAATCTTATGAAACGATGATTTCAATGAATATCAATTTGTGATGTTACGCGTTAACTCAACGGCATTCTGTCGACAAGATCTCATCATTGATTGGCTTTTAATCAGAGAGATAGTCACTTCTTATTCGGAATTATCCATTCCCTTATCAGCTTTTGATATAAAAAATGAAATTTTAGAATTTCAGGTAATATGAAGAGCCCGCCATAATGCATCCATGAATTAAGTTATGGATAACAACAATGAGTACGACGGGAACCATTTCTCAGTTGCCAATCAAAGGGCCGCGCTTAGTTGCGGTCAACAATGATGCTTTGGCAAGTAGCGCTCCATCGTACGTCAAAAGCCAATTGACCTGCGGTGAAGTGGCTTTGATTGGTGCAGGGCCGGGCGACCCAGAACTGCTGACGCTCAAAGCGTTGAGCTTTCTACAACAAGCTGACGTGGTGTTGTACGACTACCTAGTGTCTGATGAAATTATGGCGCTGGTGCCGAGCGATACCATCTTAGTCTGCGTGGGTAAGCGCGCTGGACATCATAGTGTTCCTCAAGAAAAAACCAATCAATTGCTGATCGATTTTGCGCAGCAAGGTTACAAAGTCGTGCGCATTAAAGGCGGCGATCCGTTTATGTTTGGCCGCGGTGGTGAAGAGTTGGAAGTGCTGTTTGATGCGGGGGTGAAATTTCAGGTGATCCCCGGTATTACAGCGGCGGCAGGCGCAACGGCCTATGCGGGCATTCCACTGACTCATCGCGATTATGCGCAATCCGCTCTGTTTGTCACCGGTCACCTTAAAGCGGAAAACGATGACATGGATTGGTCAACACTGGCACGTGGTAATCAAACCTTAGTCATTTACATGGGCTTGATGAAGTCGAGTTATATCCAGCAGCAGTTGATTGAACATGGACGCCAAGCCAACACACCAATCGCGATTATTGAACGCGGTACTCAGCGTTCGCAAAAAGTCTTCAAAGGGCAGCTCAGTGACTTATCACAACTGGCGGCGCAGGCACAGGCTCCGGCCTTGATTGTGGTGGGCGAAGTGGTGGCGCTGTCGGAAAAACTGCATTGGTTTGGTGAACAACCCGCGCAGCAAAACCAAGTGAATTACGCCTGATTGCAAGGCAAGTCAGTTAGTTCCAACTCAATACTCAAACCAATTTCTCATTGCACAAGGCTCGCAATGCGAGCGAAAAGGAAGCATGCAGATGGATCAACAACGCTTAACCCATTTACAACAGCTCGAAGCCGAAAGTATTCATATTTTACGTGAAGTGGCCGCTGAATTTGATAACCCAGTAATGATGTATTCGATTGGTAAAGACTCTTCGGTGATGCTGCATTTAGCGCGCAAGGCTTTTTATCCGGGGAAAATTCCGTTTCCTTTGCTGCATGTCGATACTGACTGGAAGTTTCGCGAGATGATTGAATTTCGTGATCGCGCAGCACAAAAGTATGGCTTTGAACTGCTGGTGCACAAAAACCCAGAAGGTTTGGCAATGGGTTGTAGTCCATTTGTTCATGGATCTTCAAAACATACTGACATCATGAAAACCCAAGGTTTAAAACAAGCGTTGAACCAATATGGTTTTGATGCTGCTTTTGGTGGTGCGCGTCGTGATGAAGAGAAATCACGCGCGAAAGAGCGTGTTTATTCTTTTCGTGACAAGAACCACACGTGGGATCCGAAGAACCAGCGTCCGGAGCTATGGAAAACCTACAACGGCCAAATCAATAAAGGTGAGAGCATTCGTGTTTTCCCGTTGTCGAACTGGACTGAATTGGATATTTGGCAATACATCTATTTGGAAAACATCGAGATCGTACCGCTGTATTTATCGGACATTCGCCCAGTTGTCGAACGCGATGGGATGCTGATCATGGTCGATGACGAGCGGATGAAGCTGCAACCTGGAGAAGAAGTTCAGCACAAGAGTGTGCGTTTTCGCACGTTAGGTTGTTATCCACTTACTGGCGCAATTGAATCAGAGGCCAGTACGCTAACGGGCATCATTGAAGAGATGCTGGTGGCCACTTCCAGTGAACGACAAGGCCGCGCGATCGACCACGATCAATCAGGATCGATGGAATTGAAAAAACGCCAAGGTTATTTCTAAGCCTCTAAGGAAAGATTATGAATAGTGCAGTTCAGGCTCAGCTTTCTGAGATCGGTATTGAAGCTTATCTCACGCAACACCAGCACAAATCGTTACTGAGATTTCTGACTTGTGGCTCAGTTGATGATGGAAAAAGTACCTTGATTGGTCGTTTGCTTCATGACACAAAACAGATTTATGAAGATCAACTGGCCGCCGTCCATTCCGATAGCCAGCGTGTTGGCACGACGGGCGAGCGCCCCGATTTAGCTCTGTTAGTTGATGGCCTGCAAGCGGAACGTGAGCAAGGGATCACCATTGACGTGGCGTATCGCTATTTCTCTACTCAAAAGCGCAAATTCATCATTGCCGATACTCCGGGGCATGAGCAGTACACGCGCAATATGGCGACGGGCGCATCCACTTGCGATCTCGCGGTGATTTTGATCGATGCCCGTAAAGGCATTTTGGATCAAACGCGTCGCCACTCATTCATTGCCAATCTGTTAGGTTTGAAGCATTTTGTGGTGGCGGTGAATAAGATGGATCTGGTCGATTACTCACAAGATCGTTTTGAGCAGATCCGTCAAGACTATGTGGAATTTTCAAAGCATCTGCAAGGTGATACTGATATTCAGATCATCCCGCTTTCTGCTCTGGAAGGGGACAACGTGGTTGAAGCAAGCCAGCACATGCCTTGGTATCAAGGCCCATCACTGCTAGAGCTGCTTGAAACGGTGGACGTTGATCAGCAAAAAGGAGCCGGTGAGTTTCGTTTTCCAGTGCAGTATGTGAACCGACCGAATCTCGATTTTCGCGGTTTTGCTGGCACGATTGCAGCGGGCAGCATCAGTGTCGGAGATGCAATCACTGCACTTCCGTCCGGAAAAACATCCACCGTGGCACGTATTGTTACTTTCGATGGAGATTTGCCGCAAGCGCAAGCAGGCCAAGCGGTGACGTTAACGCTTAGCGATGAAATTGATATCAGCCGTGGTGATCTTATTGTGCTGCAAGGAGCGCAGGTTGAATCAACTAACCATCTATTAGCCGATGTAGTCTGGATGACAGAACAACCACTCAAAGCCGGGCGTGAATACAACATCAAAATTGCGGGTAAGAAAACCGTCGGTCAGTTGCAAGCGGTGCGTCACCAGTACGATATTAATAATTTATCGACTTATCACAGTGAAGAGTTGCCGCTCAATGGCATTGGCTTGTGTGAATGGTCGCTAACAGAGTCGATCGCGCTGGATAAATACTTAGACAGTGCCAATACTGGTGGTTTTATCATCATCGATCGCCTGACGAATGTGACGGTGGGGGCGGGCTTGGTTCGAGATAGTTTGCAAAACATCGCTCATGCTCAAAGTGCCCATTCTGCGTTTGAAGTTGAATTGAATGCCTTGATCCGCAAGCACTTTCCACACTGGGAAGCCAAAGATCTTCGTCAGTTACTCAAGGCTTAACTGTGGTGATTCGGTGGGAGGGATTGCCGCTTACAGCGTCCCTCTATTGGCTAGTTTGAGACAACAAAGGATTGAGTAATGAGTACGAATTTGGCCAATAAAGATGAAAATGTTGTCTGGCATCAGCATACGGTGAATAAGTCGTTCCGCGCCAACTTAAAACAACAACAGCCAGCAGTATTGTGGTTTACGGGGCTGTCAGGGGCGGGAAAATCAACCATTGCTGGTGCGTTGGAACAGCGTTTAGCTCAACTCGGGTATCACACCTATTTGCTCGATGGGGATAATGTACGCCACGGCTTGTGCAGCGACCTTGGGTTCTCAGAGCAAGATCGGCGAGAAAATATTCGCCGTATTGGTGAACTCGCGAAGCTGATGGCCGATGCTGGGTTAATCGTGTTATCAGCATTCATTTCACCGCATCGCGCTGAGCGTCAATTAGTGCGCGATATGCTGCCACAAGGTGAATTCATCGAAGTGTTTGTCAATACCAAGTTGGACGTGTGCGAGCAGCGCGACCCGAAGGGGCTGTATAAAAAAGCGCGCGCTGGTGAAATCAGTAATTTTACGGGCATTGACTCTGAGTATGAGTCGCCGCAAAACCCTGAGATCGATCTTGCGGCTGGCGAAAAAAGCATTGATGAGCTGGTGGAAATTTGCCTAACAGCGCTGCAAGTGCGAGCGATTATCGCCTAATGTAGAAGAGGGCTCATCAGCTTGAGCCCTTTATTTTTGAGGCTAGACGGCGTGATGAAAAGAGCTGCTGGCAACTTCGGTGTGGACAGTGAATTTCTGGCTAAGCACCGCCAACATCTGATCGTAGTACTGCATATTCGGTTTATTACCCAGTAGCTTACACAGCTCATTGCCAGTGGGACTGAAACGGTAATAGAGCAGCCTGACTCCTTTACTCATCGATTGCAGTGACAGATTCTTGCCTTGATAGGTCAACAGCAGTGCCGGTTCAAGTTCAATTTCTCCAGATTCCAGTTCAGTGGCGTGCAGTAAGCCAAGCTCGATCAGTACTAACAGGCTCGAATAGGGTAATTGGAAACTACCCATATTGATGATAAATGTGCTGATGCGTTTTCCTAAACTAAAAATGCCGTTAGTAGCACGAATGCCGACCAACAGCTTGCGGCTATTATCGCTACCAAAACAGCAGGCTAACGCTGAGGCTTTTTGGAGTATCTGCGCCTCTTTTGGTGTCATGTCTTGTAATACTTGCAGTGCTTTCATTGAGGTTGAACCGGGGTTGGTCACCTCGCGTTTGAGTACTTGCGCCCAAAGTCGCTGCATCGAAGAGTTGTGGATGTCTTGCGCCATATCGAAAAAACGGTGTAACCAATCTTGATCAGGCTCTCCCGCGGTCTCATTTTTACAAGAGATATGCGCCAGTTTGACGATCTGCTCTAGGTTTTTTTGTCGCTGCTCTTTACGTTGCTGTTCTCTAAATAAGGCGCGATCAAGCGAGGTTTTTTCTGGCGGATCCGTTTGTAGCAGCGCATCTAAGCCGTGATATTGAGCAATATTCAAAATGCGACTACCACTGTCTTTGATGTAGCTCGATTTTTTTTCGTGGCTTTGACCTGAGTTGGCTTGATGTTCAATCACTACAGGGTTGTTGGTATCTGCCATTTTATGTCCGCTTCAATCACCCATTTCATTCATGGATTAAAATGTAACGTGTAACGCATTTTCCATCTAGGAAAAACATTCGTTCTAGATCATAAATTTGCGCTATCCCTAATGATAATAACTTGTTAAAGTTGTTATCGGAATTTGTGGGGCGCTTATGAAGTGTTGGAAAGAAAATAGACTGAAAAAGCACCTATCGATTACTTTACTATTGTTGATATATGTCGCTTTGCTAGCGTATTTATCTAAATATATCGTTTAGTTTAGATGAATCAATAGGTTGCTATTTTGTTAACTACATGTCGTCGTATTCTTCGATCGCAGTGCCTTCGATCACATACGCTGTTTCGGCCAGATCGTGGCTAACACTTTCGGTTTTCAGTGTCCCAATCAGATAAATTACATCCCAGAGCTGCTGGATTGGAGCACCTTGCGGATATTTCACATAAATAATTTGGTTTGGTGGCGGTGGCGGCACGTGAATGCATGCGCCAAAGTAGGGCACCAGTAGAAACTCAGTAACGTTGTTGGCGTCACCTTCCAGTGGGATCACAAAGCCGGGTATTTTGACCACGCTGCCATTGAGCTCTTTTCTAACTCCGCCGATTTTTGATTGTGCAGCCGTCATTTCGCCATCATGGTTCAATGCTGGCATGCCATCGGCGTTGAATTGGTTACGTTCGTTCTCGGGGATCAGATCGATCCAATCGAGCGTCAGTACTTGTTCATTACTCTGTGCGTACATCGGTAACAAGCCTGATAGCAGCAGCGTGCTGATAAGCAGTAGTTTTTTCATCGTTAAGTCCTAAATTCGAATGGTCATTCCATCGCTAAGTGATTGTCTATAGGCGCGTAGAGCTGGGATAACACCAATAATAATGCCAGCCAGTTGTACATAAGCTAATAATTGCCACTCATAGCTGCTTAAGGTGCTGAGTGTGATTTGAATTCCATAATGCTGCGCAATAAAAGGTTGCACCAGTGCGAGCAGTGAATATAACCCCGCTAATCCAACGCAGATGCCAATAAAGGTCAGCGTCGTCGCTTCGCTGATAAGCAGAGCAAAAATATGTTTAGGTTGTGCGCCCATGGCGCGCAGAATCGCCATTTCACGGCGTCTTTCCTGCAAGCTTGTCAGTAAGCTGCTGAGCATACCAAGTAACCCGGCTGCCACCACAAATACCGACACCGCCATTAAAGCTTGTTCTGCTATCGACATCATACCCCACAGTTCTTGCAGAGCGACGCCGGGCATAATGGCGCTCAAGGGTTCTTGGCGATAGTTATTGATTTCACGTTGCAGTGCAAAGGTTTGAATTCTCGATTTTAAACCGATCAACATGGCGGTGATCTGCTTGGGTTGGAAGTTGTGTTGTTCAAGTTGCTCTTTGGATGGCGAATTGCCTAAATGTGCACCCGATTCCCAACCCACGTGAATGGCTTCAATCGCTTCTAATGATACATGCACTGTTTTGTCTACGGGCGTTCCCGTTGGCGCTAAAATGCCCACTACTTTGAAAGGGAGGTTGTCGTGGCGGCTAAAACCCACATCGCTTATCCCATGCGCAATAATGATGTCACTGCCAATATGGTAACCTAAGGTTTCGGCGACATCTGAACCCAATACCGTTTCAAATAAACCATGAAACTCAGTGCCTTGAGAGAAGGTGAGTGGTTGCTTACTTCCATATTTGAAATGCTCGAAATAATGGTGATTGGTGCCCATAACGCGAAACCCTTGGTGTGAGTCACCCAAGGAAATGGGGATCGCCCACTTGACGCTGCGATGCTCACTGAAGGCTTGGTAGCTTTTCCAGTCGATATTATTGGTGGCATTGCCAATTCTAAATACCGAATAGAGCAGCAAGTTGACTTGTCCAGAGCGGCCGCCGACGATTAGATCCGTCCCTGAAATGGTGTTGGCGAAGCTCTCTTTGGCTTGAGTTCGAATGCGTTCAACCCCCATTAACAGAATGACTGAAATGGCAACCGTCAGAATGGAGAGTAGCGCCGTGGTTTTGCGGTTAAGTACGCTTTTCCACGCCAGATTGGTAATCACATTCATGCTGTCACTCCTGCCTGATTCAATTGAGGGAGGTAAACTGCGCGGTCAAATAAAGCTTCTAAGGTGGGATCGTGGCTCACAAACACCAGTGTTGAACCTGCCCGATTCGTCTCTTCCAATAGCAGTTCGATAAACGCGAGTCGATTGTCGTGATCCAGCGCAGAGGTTGGCTCATCGGCGATGATCAGCTTGGGTTCTCCAATCAGTGCTCTCGCCGCCGCGACACGCTGCTGCTGGCCAATACTCAGTTCGATAACCGGTTTAGTCAGTAGTTCAGGTGCAAGATGTAAGCGAGTGAGTAACTGTTTTGCTTTCTCAATCAGATCGCCTGCAACATTCTGCTTGCGAGTGCTGGAAAAATGGCAAGGTAGCGTAACGTTTTCAATCACTGAGAGATAAGGCAATAAATTAAATTGTTGGAAAATGTAGCCAATGTGATCGGCTCGAAAACGATCCCGTTGACGGGAAGTTAACGTCGACAGGTTGGTGCCTAAAATAGAGACCTCCCCTCGTTGTGCTTGGTTGATCCCAGTCAGTAAGCTCAGTAAGGTCGATTTGCCACAACCACTTGGCCCTTTAATAAAAAGGTGCTCTCCACGTTTTACACAAAGATCCTGGATAGATAAGGCTGGTTGTGAGCTATTCGGCCAACGAAATTCGACCTCTTTCAATTCAATGACAGACGTCAGCGATAGAATATGCAAATCACTCATTGTGAATTCCTTTAACGACAATGAACCTAGAGTAAGTGTGTGCTTACTCTAGGTTGTTGCTTATACGCCTTAAAACGTAATGCGAGTGCTGTTTGTTTTCAACTCAGAGGCAGATTGTGCTTTGTCTGTCAGTACATTGGCAGAGATTGTTTGGGTATTTGGGAACAAGTTAAACCATTGCGTGTCGAGGTACTGCAATTGCGGCATGTTATCGCAGTGATATTGGTACTGAATCGTGAATTCACCGTGACCACTATGCTCGCCTTCATCATGCACATCTTTTTTATGGTCATGGTGTGCGTGTTGAGCATCTTTATCTTGATGTTTATCATCATGTTTTTCATGATGGTCGTGGTCGTGGTCGTGGTCGTGGTCGTGGTCGTGGTCGTGGTCGTGGTCGTGGTCGTGGTCGTGGTCGTGGTGCTCACCATTTAACGTATGCGCGATACGACTTTCTTCTAAATGACACTTGGCCGGAGCGGGCAGTTGGAAAATGCCATCGGCGTGGCTGAACTGCTCAAGGACTTTATTTAAGCGCTGTTGTTGTTCATCATTTTGTGGTGCATGTTCAAAGCCGACTACATCAGCGCCGGGGGCGGTGATTTCAATCAGTAAATCTTGCCCATCTTGAGCAATATTGAACTCGACGTGGCCATGTACATGAGCCTCATGTTGGCGAAACTCTTCATTTGCCAGTGCTGGCATGCTTAAAATTAGGCCGATAGAGAGAGCGAGTTTACGTTGGATAAACATTGGGTGATTCCTTTTAAACATCAAAATAGCCCTTAGCGCGTTGGCTTTGGGTAACAAATCATAAATAACTAGATAAGACGTCTAAAAGTGAGGAGGTGAGCGAGCAAGATAAGCGTAATGAACTGAGGGGCGACGCTGAGTTTTCTCTACTGATGATCGAATTTCGCAGCCACTAACGGCAGGAAGGATAGGCAGCGCACTGCTTAGACCATTTTGAAAGCCAGAAAAAAGTTGGCAATGATGCTGCGCGTGATGCGCAGGATTAGTATCGAGGTGATGATCTACATAAGCGACATTCAACCATAGCATCAGCAGCATGGCACATAATGCAATGCTTTGAGCTCGGTAATGGGGGCAACGTAGACGGGTAAACATCAAACCAATACAGTAGTAAAATGATAATTGTTATAATATAACAATATTGTGAGAATAAAGCGTACTCTTATTTTTATAAAAGCACCTTTCACCACGATATGTTTAGCAAAGGCAGCCGTGTTATCGGCCACCTAAGGTTATTATAAATTCTGTTTGATCAAGCCTAAAACCGTTTGAATTTCCTCATCACTCAATGCACCTTCCTTAACAAACAGTACCTTACCTTGCTTATCTTGAACGATGATCGCTGATAATTCCTCTTTTAAATCCCACGCTTTGGCTACATTTCCCGCTTCATCTAGCACCATGGAAGACCACGGAAACTCTTTCTTGCTGTCTTGAGCGGAAGATTTGACAAACGATCCTGTGCCCCAAATCGCATCATCTTGGTTGATGATCGAGGTGGTTTGATAACTTTCTGCGGGAAATTGTGCGGCCATAATGGCAGCCATCAATGGTGCATTTAACGCTTTAGCACTGCTGCGACCAGCAATGGCTTGAATGACGCGCACTTTGCCTAGCAGTTGGCTGGTATCCCAAGTTTGAAAGGCCGTTTTATCATCTTGTAGGATGATTTCACCATATTTTTCCACTGAAACATCAGCAACTTGCTGACCTTGGGTAATGTTGTGTGCCATGGCAAGCGCTGGACAGCAGGCCATTAGAATGGCGATCACTCGTTTACTTTTCATTGTAGGGGTCCCTTTTAGTTGAGCAACAAAGGTATAGCATAGAATTAATAAAACCACGAAAAGAGGCCATGAAGCGGTTAACAAAATGCTAACAAAGCCTCAATTCTACACGCTTTATTCGCTGAGCTGGGGTGGGAAGCAGATGCCTGTTCCTCCTAACCCACAATAACCATTCGGATTTTTAGCTAAATATTGTTGATGATAGCTTTCGGCGTAGTAGTAAGGACCTGCGGGTGCAATTTCGGTGGTAATTAAGGCTCGTTGACTGGCTGACAACGCCTGCTGGTATCGCTGCTTTGAGGCTTGTGCTATTTGCTGTTGTTGTTCTGAATAGGTATAGATAGCGGAGCGATACTGAGTGCCTTTATCGTTACCTTGACGCATGCCTTGGGTCGGATCGTGCTTTTCCCAAAAATGACTTAATAGCTTTTCTAATGGCAAGCGCTGTGGATCAAAGATTACGCGTACCACTTCAGTATGGCCAGTTTCACCACTGCATACTTCTTCGTAAGTTGGGTTTGGGGTAAAGCCGCCGGCATAGCCTACTGAAGTCGACACCACACCATCGAGTTGCCAAAATAAGCGTTCAGCGCCCCAAAAACAGCCCATACCAATCACTATTTGTTGCTGATGCTCATTAGGCTGCTCAGTGATGTTGCTGTGGTTAACGTAATGAATTTCCTCCACTGACATAGGGGTTTCTCGTCCTTTCAGTGCTGTTTGTGCGCTGACCATTGTTTGTTTATTGAGCATGAGCTTTCCTTTTGTGTACCGATTTTTGGCTTTATTTGTTGTTGTTGAGCCACTGTTTCACATTCAGCCCGAATAATTGACTGATTTCATACAGACGGAGCTTGCTATTGGCGGTATGATTTCCATCCATTAACGATCTGTTTACTCAACTGTTCCTTTAATTAAGCATGAGACGAAAATCATTACCAGTTCTATTCACGATGCTACTTATTTCCACTTCGGCGTATGCCAAGGTGGCGTTAACCATTAATGGTTTAGAGGGTGAATTAGAAAACAACGTTGAAGCCTATTTATCGTCGATTCCAGAGAGCGACTATTCAACGCATCTTCGTTTTCAATCTCGTTTAGAGAAAAGCATGACGGAAGCGCTTGTCGCGCTGGGTTACTACCATCCTCAATTTGAGTTTGTGGTGGTGAGCGATGAGCAAGAGCTGATGGTCACTATCAATCCTGGACCGCTAACAACCATTAAAGAGATGGATGTGGTGATCAGCGGGGAAGCTGAATCTGATGCTGATTTTGCCAATCTCATTAACCGCAATGCCCTTAAAGTGGGCGCGGCGGTTAATCATGGCCAGTACGATGCTTTGAAATCGGGTATCCGTAACTTAGCGTTGCAAAAAGGTTATTTTAACGGGAATTTTGAATTAAGCCGTTTGGAAGTTGCGCCAGAGTTGAATGAAGCTTTCGTACGCCTTCATTTTAACAGTGGTATTCGTTACCATTTTGGTCCCTCGCTCATTACTGGAAGCCAAATTGAAGATCAGCGAGTTCGCTCACTTCAGCCCTATAAAACCAATGATCCTTACCTTGTTTCCAAGGTAGGGGAATATAACCAAAACTTATCCAATACCGATTGGTTTTCCTCTGTTTTTGTTGAACCCGATCTCAGTCAACTGGAGAACGGTCGCGAACTGCCGATGAAGGTTTCCCTTGCACCGCAAGCTCGAAATCAGCTTGAAACCGGTTTAGGTTACTCAACGGATGTGGGAGTACGTGGTTCATTCAAGTGGAAGAAACCTTGGGTTAACAGCCTCGGCCACAGTTTTGATAGCAGTTTCTCCCTTTCTGCCCCAGAGCAGACCATTACCGCTGGCTACAAAATACCGCTAGAAGATGTGCGGCGTGAATATTATCGAATTCAGTATGGAATGAAGAATGTCGATAACCGTGATACGAAGAGTTTGGAGTCTAACTTATCGTTTGAGCGCCACTGGCTGCGTGATGGCGGTTGGCATCGAACCCTATTCGTTCGTTATTTGATAGAAAACTACGAACAAGGTTTGCAAAGCGATGTCGGCCAGTTTGTATTACCGGGAGCGACCTATTCTCGTACGCGTGTTCGTGGTGGTTCAATGCCGATGTGGGGCGATAAACAGAGCATCACACTTGAGTATGGCGATCCAAATTTCGTCTCTGAAACGCGTGTGGTGCGGTTGTTGGCGGGCACGGCTTGGATACGCAGCGCCGGGCAAAACCACCGTGGTTTATTGCGTTTAGACGGCGGCGCAAACTTCAGTGAAGAGTTTGACAAACTCTCGCCTTCTCTGCGCTTCTTTGCTGGTGGCGATAACAATTTACGAGGGTATAGCTATCAATCTATCTCACCTAAAGATGCCAGTGGCGCACTGACTGGGGCCAAATACATCGCCACCAGTTCGTTGGAGTATCAATATCGTTTGGTTGGAAATTGGTGGGGTGCACTGTTTGTCGATTACGGCGATGCCTTTAATGACTCGCCGGATTGGAAAACTGGTGTGGGAGCCGGGATTCGCTGGGCTTCTCCGGTTGGACCGATCCGCTTAGATTTTGCATGGGGGCTTGACGCTAATCCCGGCGATGAATTTCAGCTGCATTTCACCTTGGGGCCTGAACTATGACCAAAGTGATGTTGAAGATAACCAAATGGGCATCGGCGATTTTATTCACCTTGTTGGGTGCGGTATTTATTGCACTCGCAGCCTTGTTGTTTACCAACTCAGGGCTTAACGGCCTATTGTGGGGAGCACAAAAAGCGCTGCCACAACTGCAGGTTGCCAGCGCTCAAGGTGCAATTTTTCCACGTTTCACGCTCAACCAAGTCACCTTTTCCGATGAGGCATTAAAGCTCGATCTCGATGTGCAGCGAGTGACATTAGCCATAAGTGCTAGCTGCTTATTGGAGCCTTCAATTTGCTTAAATGAACTTGCGATCAGTGGCTTAAGGCTGGCACTGCCAGAGCTTCCTCCTTCGACGCAAGGTGAGCCTTCGTCTGCCTCTGATCCCATTACGTCAATCTCTACACCGGTGCCAATTAAGGTTGGCCGTGTGGAGCTCAATGATATTCAGCTGGATATTTTGGGTAATACGCTGGCATGGAAGCAATTTTCTACTCATGCCTCATTTCAAGGTAATCGCTTACGGATTGGCAAAACCAGTTGGAGCGATATTCAACTGAAGCTTGCGACCAATGACGAGGCAGATTCAGCCTCAAGCGCACAATCCAAATCCACTCCATCCACAACCGTATCATCGACGGCGGCACCTGCGGTGAAAACGCCCATCACCTTGCCAGAGGTGATCATTCCGCTGCAATTGGAAGTGGAGCGTTTTGATATCAACCAGTTTACTCTTCAGCAAGTTGAGCCTTTGGTTGTCAAGCATCTTGGTTTGGTCGCCAATGCTTATCAGAGCAGTGTTTCATTAAAATCACTTGAGCTTGAGCTGCCACAATTGATTGCCAACCTAAAAGCTGATGCGCAGCTGAAGGGAGACTATCCGCTCAATCTCTCTTTAAAAAGCACGCTCAAAATGGCTGAAGCTCAGGGGCAAACACTGGCACTAGAGGCTTCGGGTAGCTTGGGTGATTTAACGATCAACGCGAAACTGGGCGGGCTTGCGCAAGCAAACTTAAATGCGCAATTGGCGCTACTGCAACCTGAGATCCCGTTTGATATTTCGTTAGATGATGTTCAAGCACAGTGGCCATTGATTGGGCAAGGAGACTATTTTGTTCGCGTACCGAGTTTAAAAACTCAAGGTTCACTCGACGGATATAGCGTGGCGCTCAATGGCCAACTGCAAGGTAAAGATCTGCCCGATGTGACGCTGGATGTTGCTGGTAAAGGTACTTTACAGCAAATCAACTTAGATTCTTTGCTAATCGACACCTTAGGGGGGCAAATTGCTGGTCAAGTGATGGCCAACTGGCAAGCCCCAATTCACTGGCAAGCGGCGCTGAATTTAGAACAGATTCAGCCGGGATTACAGTGGCCGCAAGCCGAAGGCGTGATCAGCGGTAAGCTCGAAACTACGGGTGAGCTTACCGAGCAGGGCGGTTGGAACGTTGCGCTGCCTATTTTGGATATTGAGGGTGTGTTGCGTGGCTACCCACTGAATATTGAAGGTCAATTAAACGCATCAGATATGACAGGGAAAGGCGCTTTTACTGTGTCGACCAGCGGCTTAACGTTAGCCCATGGACCCAACCAGATTACGGCCAAAGGTGAGCTGGATAAAGAGTGGCGTATGGGCTTATCGGTTGATTTTGCGGATCTGGTGAAAAGTGTTCCTGATTTGCACGGCAAAGTGATTGGCGATATTTATCTGCGTGGTGATTTGCAGCAGCCGCAAATCAAGCTGCGCCTCAATGCAAATGATCTTGCTTGGCAGCAACAAGCGACCTTAAAGCAGGTGACTTTAACTGGTGATGTTACGCCACTTCCTGTGCCACAAGCCGAAGTGAAATTGCAGGCGAGCCAGTTGAGCTACCAGCAGCAGTTAGTTGATAGTGTGGACTTGCGTTTTTCAGGTACGCAGGCGCAGCATCAACTGAGCTTAGACGTCATTTCAAATCTGATTTCAACCAGCTTGGCGATCAGCGGATCTTTTGAAGATAAGCCGACGATGCAGTGGCAAGGTGCGCTGGAACGAGTACAACTGTCCACAGAACAAGGGCCGTGGCTATTAAACCAAGCGACACCTGTTGCGGTTAATATCGAGAAACAACAAGCTACGATTGCCGCGCATTGTTGGCAGCAAGAGGGAGCATCGCTCTGCTTAGATAAAGATGCGACTGTGGGGCAAAGTGGCGCGGCCGAGCTTTCTCTCAACCATTTTGATTTTCAGCAAATCGCAATGTTTTTACCGCAAGAGACTCAACTTAAAGGCCAAGCCGATGTCAGTCTCACAGCTCAATGGGCGCCCAATACTGCGCCTCAAGCGAAAGTGTCACTCAGCTTAAGCCAAGGTGCAGTCACGCAGCACATCGACCAAGCCATTACTTTAGGTTGGGATAGCGTCACTATTGAAAGTACGCTTGAACAGAACAAGCTGTTTGCTCGTTGGCTAGTGGATGTGACCGATAATGGCGATCTGTCGGGGCAAATCACCATTGCGGATCTAATGGCAAAAGAAAAAATGATGGATGGCGCATTAACGCTTTCCACTTTTAATATTGATTTTCTACAGCCGCTGCTTGGGGATTATAGCCAAGCGAAATCGAAGATTAGCAGTCAACTTGCCTTCAGTGGGCCGATGTTGCACCCGAAAGTGATAGGCAGCGTGGTGGTGGATGACATTGTCGTCAAAGGCGATATTTCGCCGCTGGATGTTACCTCGGGCCGAGTGGCGATGGACTTTAATGGTTACCAAGCCTTGCTCAATGCTTCGATTCAAACTGCGGATGGCGAGTTGAGTATCAAGGGGGATGCCGACTGGCAGAAAATAGAGCAGTGGCGTGCCAACCTACGCGTGTTGGCCGATGAGCTATTGGTGGATCTACCGCCTATCGTCAAGATTAAAGTTATCCCAGACATGAGCATCACACTAGAACCTCAACTGGCCACTGTGACAGGGAATATTAACCTGCCTTCGGGACGTATCGTGGTAGAAGAGTTGCCTCCGAGCGCGATTGGTGTCTCCAAAGATCAAGTGATATTGGACGCTGCTTTACAGCCTGTGAGCGAGCAAAGCGCCATGCCATTTAACGTTGAAACGAATGTAAACATCTCGATTGGTGATGATTTCCGGCTCAGTGCCTTTGGTTTGCAAGGCGGCTTGATTGGCCGCCTCAATGTGGCGCAAAAGGATAAAGGCCCTTTTATTACTGGAGAAGTAAATATCCAAAATGGTTCGTATCGATCCTTTGGACAAGATTTGCTGATCCAAGAAGGCAAAATTTTAATGAATGGACCGGTTGATCAACCTTATGTTTCGATTAAAGCGGTGCGCAACCCGGATAACACACAAGATGGCGTGATTGCAGGGGTAAAAGTGACCGGCTCTGCCGATGAACCCGCAGTCTCCATTTTTTCAGAACCCGCGATGCCACAAGCCAATACACTTTCTTACCTACTTCGTGGTCAGAATATTGATGGCGAGGCGGGTGGCAATGCGATGACCACTGCACTGATTGGTTTGAGCTTGGCACAAAGCGGTAAGGTGGTGGGCGAAATTGGTCAAGCCTTCGGTGTGCAAGATCTGCAATTGGATACGGCTGGTTCCGGTGATGATTCACAAGTGACGGTAAGCGGCTATATTTTACCGGGGCTACAAGTGAAATATGGTGTTGGTATTTTCAGCTCGGTGGGCGAATTTACCGTGCGTTACCGCTTGATGAGGGATTTGTACGTTGAAGCGGTATCCGGCTTAGATAGCGCGGTGGATCTTTTGTATCAGTTTGAATTTAACTAGGGACAGTCATATGCAACATCTGGTTTTTGTCTACGGCACATTACGCCGTGGTGAAAGTAATGCGCATCTGCTTGAGACAAGCGAAATGTTAGGATCGTTCTACACGCCGGCTGACTATGCGCTGTATGATCTAGGTCCATATCCTGGCTTGGCTCAGGGACAGCAATCGATAGTCGGTGAGGTATATCGAGTGGATGAGCAGACACTAGCAAAACTCGATCTTTTAGAAGATATTCCCATCGAATATCGCCGTGAAACGATCGAAACCCCATTTGGCCGTGCGTGGATTTATCTCTATCAAGATCACAGCCGTCTTACTGCTGTGATTAATTCTGGAGACTGGTGCCAACGGGTTTAACGAACGGCGTTGAAAATGGAAATAAAAAAGCCACACCGCATATTAGCAGGATGTGGCTTTTTATTTATAACGACACTTATCCCCTTCCTACTTGAAGCTGCAGCGGTGTTGGCTACGTTCGTTCACTCCAATCACATAGTTTGCCTATGCTCATGGGGACTCACTCACTTGCCGCCTACCTGCAACTCCAAGTTGTTTGGGTATATAACTATCGTGACTGTTTAATTATGGTGGCTATTTTTGGGCGCGTTCAAATGAAGTCAGGATTTCAGCTCGCGCGGCAGCGGCATCTTCCCATCCATCGACTTTGACCCATTTGCCCGCTTCAAGCTCTTTATAGCGTTCAAAGAACTGTGTAATTTGCGCTTTCAGTAGTGCTGGCAGGTCATTTACGTCTTGAATGTGGTCGTACTCTTTGGTGAGCTTGGAGTGAGGAACCGCCACCACTTTGGCATCTTCACCAGACTCATCGGTCATCTTCAATACGCCAACTGGGCGGCAACGAATCACCGAGCCTGGCATGAGCGGATAAGGCGTGGGCACCAACACATCGACAGGATCGCCATCGAGCGATAAGGTGTGATTCACATAACCGTAGTTGCATGGGTAGAACATAGGTGAAGACATGAAACGGTCCACAAATACCGCGCCAGATTCTTTGTCGACTTCGTATTTGATTGGGTCGGCGTTGGCTGGAATTTCAATCACCACGTAAATATCATCAGGCAGTGATTTTCCTGCCGGAACGTTGTTTAAGCTCATTTAGCATTTCCTTTTTCGTCGCTGGACTTGAATTGTTTTGGGTTGATTAACAGAACGTAAACGCTTGTGTTGCAACTTTAGCGGTAAATAGGAAACGGTGTAAACCGTAAAAAGAGAGTCTTGCCTCATATTTATCGATAAAAAAAGCGCCTAGAGTTAGGCGCTCATTGAGCTGATTTAATCGCGATTGAGTTCCAAGAACTCTTCCAATTTATGGACCATATTTTTTGAACCGCAGAAGAATGGCACACGTTGATGCAGTTCTGTCGGCTTAATATCCAACACGCGATTGACGCCGTCAGAAGCAATACCGCCTGCTTGTTCAATCAAAAACGCCATAGGATTGCATTCATACAATAGGCGCAGCTTGCCGTTTGGATGGCTTTGTGTGCTTGGGTATAGATAGATCCCACCTTTGAGAAGATTACGGTGAAAATCCGCCACTAGCGAACCAATGTAACGTGAGGTGTAAGGGCGATTATCTTCAGGCACATTCTCTTGGCAGTATTTAATGTATTTTTTGACGCCAGTTGGGAAGCGGATGTAGTTACCTTCATTGATGGAGTAAATTTTACCATCATCGAAGGTCATCATATTGGGGTGTGAAAGATAGAAGGTGCCGAGTGACGGATCATAAGTAAAGCCATTCACGCCGTTGCCAGTGGTATACACCAACATGGTTGAAGAGCCGTAAATAACATAACCAGCCGCAACCTGTTTATTACCGGGTTGTAAGAAGTCTTCTTGTGTTGGTGGCGTGCCGACTGGCGATACGCGGCGATAAATAGAAAAAATCGTGCCGACAGAGACATTGACATCGATGTTGGATGAGCCGTCCAGCGGGTCCATCAACACCACGTATTTTGCGTTTTTGTTGAGCTCTTTACTGAACGCAACCGCTTCATCTTCTTCTTCACTGGCGACACCACACACTTGATCGCGCGCTTCAAGCGCCGCTTTAAATTTTTCGTTGGCGTAGACATCGAGTTTTTGTTGTTCTTCGCCTTGAATATTATCCGTACCAACTGCACCGGTAATATCAGCAAGGCCTGCTTTGTTGATTTCTCTATTAACAATTTTTGCCGCAAGACGAATAGAGGACAACAGAGATGAAAGATCACCGCTTGCGTGGGGGAAGTCATGTTGTTTCTCAACAATAAACTCGCCAAGAGTGCGAATCTCAGACATGTTATTTCCTTAACATAGCTATATAGGGGGGAGTGATTGTTTCACAACGCATCCTCTTGTTGGGATGTCGGCCGAAACGAGTGACCCATTTGATAACGTTTGGGTAACACTGCGATTTTAGGGCTTAGATCTTTTTAATGGTAATGAAGTAACAGATTGAGATCTCAATTTGTTTGTCGACTTTTTAGAAGTTGCAAACATGCTCGCTTTTCTTAAATGGATGGTGATAATGGAGGCAATCACTCACAACGCCATGTGCGAGGCTAGGATTTATGCATATTCACATTCTTGGGATTTGCGGTACGTTTATGGGCGGTGTTGCCGTTTTAGCGCGGCAATTAGGTCATAAAGTTACCGGCAGCGACGCCAACGTTTACCCACCGATGAGTACGTTATTGGAGTCTCAAGGGATCGAGATTATCGAAGGCTTTGACCCTGCCCAATTAGAGCCCAAGCCTGATTTGGTGGTCATTGGCAACGCCATGAGTCGCGGCAATCCGTGTGTTGAATATGTGCTGAACCACAACTTGCGTTACACCTCTGGCCCGCAATGGTTGCAAGAGTTCCTGTTGCATGACCGCTGGGTCCTTGCGGTGGCTGGTACACACGGTAAAACCACCACGTCGAGCATGTTGGCGTGGATCTTGGAAGATTGTGGTTACCAACCAGGCTTTTTGGTGGGAGGCGTACTTGGCAACTTTGGCATTTCTGCGCGTTTGGGCGAAAGCATGTTTTTTGTGGTTGAAGCCGATGAATATGATAGTGCTTTTTTCGATAAGCGTTCTAAGTTTGTCCATTATCACCCACGCACTTTAGTGTTGAACAACTTAGAGTTTGATCATGCGGACATTTTTGACGATCTTGAAGCGATTAAGCGCCAATTTCATCATCTAGTGCGTACTGTTCCGGGTAATGGCCGTATTTTTGCTCCGCAAAAAGAGCGCGCATTAGCGGATGTTTTCGCACGTGGCTGCTGGAGCGAAACCGAGTTTACCGGTGAGCAAGCGCAGTGGAAAGCTGAAAAAATCACGCGTGATGGTTCGCAATTTGATGTGTTCTTTGACAATGAACGCGTGGGGCGCGTGACTTGGGATTTGGTTGGCGATCATAATGTCGATAACGCCTTAATGGCGATTGGCGCGGCGCGTCACGTAGGGGTCACACCAGATTTAGCCTGTCAAGCTTTGGGCAAATTTATCAATACCAAACGTCGTTTAGAGCTTAAAGGCGAAGTGAACGGTATTACGTTGTATGACGATTTTGCTCATCATCCAACGGCCATTGAACTTACTTTGGGTGGTTTACGTAACAAGGTAGGCGATCAGAAAATTATCGCGGTTTTAGAGCCTCGTTCGGCTACGATGAAGTTGGGCGTACATAAGCAAACTTTAGCGGCGTCATTACAGCAAGCCGATTCAGTTTATCTCTATCAGCCGAACAATCTTGCTTGGTCGGTGCAGGATGTAGCTGATCAATGCTCACAACCAGCGCAAGTGAATGATGATATTGATGCTTTCGTCGCGCAAATTGCGCAGGAAGCCCAGCCGGGCGATCACATTTTGGTGATGAGCAATGGTGGCTTTGAAGGTATTCATAACAAGCTACTACTTGCATTAAATCAAGCCATGTAATGCCAGCGACACAAACGAAATAGAGAGTTATGACAACAAAACAGAAAGCCATCACTTTAGCCTTTACTGGCGCTTCAGGTGCTCCTTACGGACTTCGTCTGTTGGAGTGTTTATTGGCTGCAGATTACCGAGTGTATCTGTTGATCTCTTCGGCCGCGCGCGTTGTGCTTGCAACCGAGCACGGTTTGAAGTTGCCCAGTGGGACTGAGGCAGCCAAAGCAGCGTTGGTGGAACATTTACACTGCGATGCCTCACAGCTTGTCGTGTGCGGCAAAGAAGAGTGGTTCTCTCCAGTGGCTTCGGGCTCTGCTGCGCCAAAACAGATGGTGGTGTGCCCATGTTCGGCAGGTAGCGTTGCGGCGATTGCCCATGGCATGTCCGATAATTTGATCGAACGTGCTGCCGATGTAGTGATGAAAGAGCGTGGCCAACTGGTGTTAGTGGTGCGCGAAACTCCGTTTTCCACCTTACATTTAGAAAACATGCTCAAGTTGTCGCAAATGGGCGTCACCATTATGCCCGCAGCCCCCGGTTTTTATCATCAGCCGCAGTCAATTGAAGACTTGGTCGATTTTATGGTGGCGCGTATTTTGGACCATTTAGGCGTTGAACAAGGGCTTGTGCCACGTTGGGGATATGACTCACGCCCAACGGTGTAGCTTATTGCGTTAATTCCAATTACAATCCACCTCACTCAACGGGGAGCAAATCATTCATCTCAATGAATGCTGCTGAGATCAAGCGTGAGCTTGGGACCCGTAAACCTGAACCAGATAATGCTGGCGTAGGAATTGGGTTAGGATCTCAGAATAGGAATAATGGAATATTCTCATCCTCCTCAAGCCTGTGCCGCTCAACCAAGGAGAGCGACCAGTTGAACACCACTCTTAATACCATTGCACTTGCCACCATCACCTCTTTTTCAGCGCATGCCGCTGACAATATCCTTACCGTTTATACCTATGACTCGTTCGCATCAGAATGGGGCCCGGGACCGGCGATTGAAAAAGCATTCGAAGCACAATGCGCTTGCGATCTTCAGTTTGTGGCACTCGATGATGGGGTATCGATCCTAAACCGTTTACGTCTTGAAGGTAATAACAGTAAAGCAGACATCGTACTCGGTTTAGATAACAACTTAATGGCCGAGGCCAAACAGACTGGCTTATTGACAAATCATAATGTCGAGACGAGCCAAGTCACGCTACCCGGTGGTTGGAGTGATGAAACATTTGTTCCTTATGATTACGGCTATTTTGCCTTTGTTTACAATAAAGAGAAATTAGCAAACCCACCGAAAAGCTTAAAAGAGTTGGTAGAAAAGCGCGATGATCTTAAAGTGATTTATCAAGATCCGCGCACTTCAACACCCGGTCAAGGCTTACTGCTGTGGATGAAATCTGTCTATGGTGAGAAAGCCAATTTGGCATGGCAACAGCTCGCCAATAAGACGGTGACAGTCACCAAAGGTTGGTCAGAAGCTTATGCGATGTTTTTAAAAGGTGAGTCCGATCTGGTGCTCTCTTACACCACCTCTCCAGCCTATCATTTGATTGCGGAAAATGACGCCAAGTACGCGGCTGCCGATTTTGCCGAAGGACACTATATGCAAGTGGAAGTGGCTGCGAAAGTAAAACACAGTGATAACGGCAAATTGGCCGATGAGTTCATGCGCTTTATTTTAAGTGATCAATTTCAGTCGGTGATGCCAACCGGAAACTGGATGTATCCTGTGACGTCTGTCGCGCTACCGAAAGGTTTTGAAACGCTGGCTGTGCCACCAAAGGCGCTTACCTTTAGCGCACAAGAGGTGTCTGAGATGCGTAAAGCGTGGATCCGTGAGTGGCAAACCGCCTTAACGTTTTAAGGTGCGATAAAGTTTGAATGCTATTCCTAAAATAGGCATTGGGGTCGCGATGCTTGTCGCGACCTTTGTCATCAGTGCGTTGGCGGCGTTGCTGTTACAAGCACCCAGCTTAAATGTGATGCACGTATGGCAAGACCCGTATTATCGCCATGTTACTCAATTTAGTTTTTACCAAGCCAGCTTGTCGATGCTGCTCAGTGTTGGTTTCGCGGTTCCTGTTGCTCACGCACTTTACCGTCGTCGATTTTGGGGACGTGCGCTGCTGATCAAATTGTTTGCAACGACCTTAGTGCTTCCGGTGCTGGTGGGCGTATTTGGTTTGTTGGCTATTTATGGTAATAGCGGTCTGCTCGCCTCGCTGCTCGCGTGGTTTGATAGCAAACTGCCGTTTTCCATTTACGGATTAAACGGTATTTTACTGGCGCATCTGTTTTTTAATCTCCCGTATGCCAGCCGTTTATTGCTGCAAGCGTTAGAGTCGATCCCGGCAGAACAACATAAGTTATGCGCGCATCTTGGCATGAGTCATTGGCACAAATTTCGTTGGGTTGAATGGCCGCGTTTGCGTCAGCAGCTTCCTCATGTCTGTGGTTTGGTGTTCATGCTCTGTTTTACCAGTTTTGCCACTGTGATGGCACTTGGCGGCGGGCCTAAATCAACCACGATTGAGCTGGCGATTTATCAGGCGATCAAATTTGATTTTGATTTACAAGCCGGCGCGCTGCTTGCGCTGTGGCAGATGCTGTTATGCGGGCTGCTGTCTCTATCCATTTCACGTCTAGCGAAGCCATTAGCCATCACCACAGGGCGTCAAGCGAGTGATTATGTGGTTAGTCGAGACAATCGAAAAGCGCAATACTGGGACGGCGCATGGATCTTCCTTGCGTTGCTGTTAGTACTTCCGCCGCTGGTGATGGTCATCTTGAGCGGTTTAAATTCGCAGCTTTTTCACGTCTTGAGCGATGAGCAATTCTGGCGTGCGCTTTGGGCTTCACTGCAAGTGGCGTTATTGGCAAGCGTGGTTGCTGTTTCGGCTGGGGTTGCCATACTGATCACGACTCGCGCTTGGCGCCTGCAGCAGCACAACCGTAAGGCGGACCAATTAGAGTTGATTGGCGCGATTATTTTGGTCACGCCAGGGCTTGTTATCAGCACCGGGCTTTTTCTGTTACTGCGTATCTGGACCGATGCATTTAGCTTAGCGTATTGGGTGGTTTTTTTCGTCAATGGCTTAATGGCATTGCCGTATGTGTTGAAAACATTGGCGCAACCTATGCTGCATATCGCGCAGCAATATCAATGGTTATGTGCCAGCCTTGGCATTAAAGGGTGGCAGCGTTTGCAAGTGATTGAGCTGCGTGCGTTGCGTAAACCCTTAGCGCATGCCTTTGCGATCAGCTTTTTGCTCTCAATGGGGGATTTAAGTTCGATTGCTCTATTTGGGAGCCAAGAGTTTAGAACCTTACCGCTTTACTTGTTCCAACTGCTAGGCAGTTACCAAATGCAAGCGGCGGCGGTGGTTTCTCTTACGCTGTTGCTACTCAGTGTGGGGTGTTTTGCCCTCATTGAGCGGTTATTTCATTCACATTCAAAGGTAAAGCAATGTTAGAACTCAAGGCCGTACATTATGAGTATCAACAGGAGTGGTTTGAATTTTCGCTCTCTGTACCGCGAGGGGCGATTCTTTCTTTGATGGGACCAAGTGGCGCGGGCAAGTCGACTTTACTGAGCTTAGTTGCGGGCTTTATTGCACCGAAAAGCGGCGATATCCAAGTGCAAGGGCAATCTTTACTTGGGCAAGAGCCACACTTGCGTCCTTTTTCGATGCTGTTTCAAGAGCACAATCTTTTTGCCCATCTCACTGTGCGTGAAAATATTAGCCTTGGGCTACATCCGGGGCTGAAATTAACCCCTTCACAAAAGGCGTTGGTTGAGTGCGCCGCGCAGCAAGTGGGTTTGGCTGCGCTACTTGATCGCTTGCCTGAGCAGCTCTCAGGTGGGCAGCGTCAACGAGTTGCTCTGGCGCGCTGTTTTGTACAACCACATCCTATCTGGCTGCTGGATGAGCCTTTTTCCGCCTTGGATCCGCTACTCAGAGAAGAGATGCTGCTTTTGGTTAAGCAGTTAGCTGCAGAAAGAGAGATCACTGTAGTGATGGTGACGCACCATATCAGTGATGCCAAAGCGATTGCGAGCCATTTTGCGTTTATGGCTCAAGGACATGTGTTAGTGAGTGATCGCATTGAGGCACTTTCCGCGCAACACGCAGACGCGCAGCTCAGTGATTTTGTGCGTGCAGGGGAATAAAAAAAACCTCACACGTTTAGGTGAGGTTTTTGCGTCTAATCAGCACTATGACAGGTTACACTGACTTATCGTTATGCTCTCTGAGCACTTGGAAAATCTCTCGTGATGCTCTTGGTGGTTTGCTGTTGGCTTTCTCTTTATTTGCTTGACGCGCTAATTGGCGCAGACGTTGACGATCCATCTCTGGATAGAGTGCCATCGCATCTTCAATCGCGCTGTCACCTTTCTCAACAATACGATCACGCATCTGTTCGAGCTTGTGCAGCATGGCGGTATTTTGTGAGTGCTTGTTACGCAGTTTATCCAATGCCGCTTGGATCGGTTCGGCATCGATGGTACGCATCATTTTACCAATGTATTGCAGTTGGCGGCGTCTGGCTTCCATGCTAAAACGCTGAGCATCTTTGATGGCATCCATCAAATCTTCAGACATCGGGATTTTTGCTAACTGAGACGGCTTCAGAGCAACCAGCTCTTCACCCAGTTTTTGTAGCTCAGTCATGTCGTTTTTCATTTCGGTTTTGCTAACCCAAATGATCTCCTCTTCTTCTTCCCAAGGAGCTTTTTGATTCTTACGCGCCATTTTCTTCATCTATTGAGTTATGTATGTCAGCTATTTTAGCAAGAATCGTGGGGAGAAAGCGAAATTCTTGTTATCCTAATGACATTGTTTGCTAATAATTGATGAGATATGGACGTAAAACAACAAGTTGCTCAGCAGCGCATCGAACTTGAAGCGGCGGTTGCTAAGGCATTAGAGATGGCTGCGCTCAGTTCTGATGCTGCCGAAGTGGCGATCACCAAAAGTACCGGCCTGAGTGTTTCGACGCGAATGTGTGAAGTTGAAAACGTAGAATTTAACAGTGATGGGGCATTAGGCATCACTGTGTATCGTGGGCAACGTAAAGGCAGTGCGTCGACGTCAGATCTCAGTGAAAAAGCAATTGCGCAGACGGTCGCTGCAGCGCTTGATATTGCGCTTTACACTTCTGAAGATCCTTATGCAGGCCCTGCACCTAAAGAGTTAATGGTGCGAAATATTCCTGATTTAGATCTCTTCCATCCCGATGAACCTAACCCGGACATGGCCGCTAAAATTGCCATTGCTGCAGAAGAGAAAGCGTTAGCTTACAGCAACAAGATCAAACAAAGTGATGGCGCAAGTTATGACAGCCATTACGGTGTGAAAGTGTATGGTAATAGCCATGGTTTGCTCGCGAGTTATGCCTCTAGCCGTCATAGTATTAGCTGCTGCGTGATTGGTGAGGGCAAAAATGGTGAGATGGAGCGTGATTATAGCTATACCGTTGCTCGTCACCGCGACGATTTATGGTCGCCAGAGCTGGTCGGGCAACAAGCTGCAGAAAAAACCATCAGCCGTTTAGATGCAAAAAAACTGAAGACGGGCAAAGTTCCGGTTATGTTTGCCGCAGATGTAGCGACAGGTTTGATTGGCCATTTGGTGATGGCGATCAGTGGTGGCAGCTTGTATCGTAAATCTTCCTTTTTACTTGATAAGTTAGGCGAGAAAATTTTACCCGATTGGTTCAATATTGCCGAAAAACCCCATGTATTACGTGGGTTGGCATCAAGCCCATTTGATAGTGAAGGGGTATTTACTCAAGATCGCCAAATTATTACCGATGGCGTGCTCTCGACTTATCTTCTGAGCAGCTATGCCGCTCGTAAAATGAAGATGACTCCAACTGGTCATGCGGGTGGCATCCATAACTGGTATGTTCAATCCACAGGGCAAAATTTTGAGCAGATGCTCAAAGCGTTGGGTACAGGCTTGTTAGTCACTGAAGTGATGGGCCAAGGTGTTAATGCAGTGACAGGTGATTATTCGCGTGGCGCCGCTGGTTTCTGGGTTGAAAACGGTGTGATTCAATACCCTGTATCTGAGATTACTATCGCGGGCAATTTGAAAGATATGTTCCAGCAAATGGTGGCGGTAGGGAGTGATGTCGAAACACGCTCGCAAATCCAAACTGGGTCTATTTTACTTGAATCGATGAAAATTGCGGGCGAATAATCGCTTAAGCTGAATATAAAAAAGCTTGGTATAACAACCAAGCTTTTTTTATGGGTGGTTTGAGTATGTATCACTATAGGGTTACATCAAAATATGGCTACATCAAAATGGTCGCCAAGCCGAGAAAGACCGAAAGCCCAACCACATCGGTGACGGTTGTTAACGCCATTCCGCCAGCAAGAGCCGGGTCGATTTTCATTTTTTTCAGTAAAATTGGGATGGTGACGCCGGCGATCCCGGCAATGAGTAGGTTGGCCATCATTGCTGCGGAAATGATGCCGCCAAGCATCCAATTGCCTTTCCATACCACCACAATGCCGCCAATAATGGTAGCCCACATGATGCCATTTAAAAAACCGATTGCCGCTTCTTTGAATAGCAATTCGCGTTGGTTACTGTCACCGATATGTCCCAATGCTAAACCACGAATGACCAAGGCCACGGTTTGGTTACCTGCGACACCACCCATTGAGGGCACTATGGTCATTAGCACGGCAATGGCGGCCATTTGATCCAGTGTTGCTTCAAACATGTTAGAAACAGAGGCTGCGGCGAGGGCGGCCAAAACATTTGCCCCAAGCCAGATGGTCCGTTTACGTGCGGATTTGACTACCGGCGCAAAGGTATCTTCGTCATCGTTCATACCAGCCATACTCATCATTGAGTGTTCGGCATCTTCACGAATGATGTCAACGACGTCATCAATGGTGATACGACCGACCAAGTGCTGGTTTTCATCCACCACAGGCGCGGACACCCAGTTGCGACGTTCAAACAGGCTGGCAACATCGGAGTCGCTGGTGGTGACCAAAATCGCCTCATCGGCATCATCCATGACTTCACTTACTGGAATATCCGGTTGCGTGGTCAGCAAGGTGGTGAGTGAGAGATGCCCAATCAGCTTACTTTCATCGTCAATCACGTAAAGTGCATCGGTTGCTTCGGGCAGATCGCCGCGCATGCGTAAATAGCGTAAAACCACGTCAATATCAACGTCACCACGAATGGTGATCACGTCGGTATTCATGATCCCGCCGGCTGTTTCCTCTGAATAGGAGAGCGCGGTTTCAACGCGCTGGCGATCAGCGCTGTCCATCTGCGAAAGCACTTCGCGTGACACGTCATCTGGCAAGCTACGCAGTACATAGGCCACGTCATCGGTGTCCATGCCTTCGGTCGCTTCTGCCAGTTTTTCGGGTGCCATTTTGGAAACTAGGGCATCTTTGACGTCTTCGTTGAGCTCATCAAGGATTTCACCGTAGTCTTCTGGGTCGGTGAGTTGCCATAACACCTCCCGGCTTTTACGTGGAGAGGCTTCTAAGAGGTGAGCAATATCTTCTGGCTCCATGTCCTGCAATTGGCGACGGACATGGACAAAACGACCATTTTCTAAAGCTTCGCTGACTTCTTGGAGGGTTAGGTGAGCTTGATCAAATTCAATTTGCTCGGCCATGGTTTCCCCCTACTTAGGATTCTTACAATGTGTTGAATAGTAACTTAATTCTAGGCCTTATTTAATAAGTTCTTATTAAGCACTGAATTTATTTTGACTATCAGGGGCGCGCATGCGCTGTCTGTGGGAGAGTGGAGTGTAAGCCTTGTGCTTACTCGTCTTCATCGAATTTATGTTCAATCAGCGAACTAACCGCTTGCAAAGCAGGCTCTGCTTGTGAGCCTTCAGCATTGATGGTGATGTATTGACCTTGTGCGGATTCGAGCATCAATAAACCCATTACACTGTCTGCAGTGGCTTCTTTTCCTTCTTCACTTTGAATGGTGACCACCGCATCAAAAGATTGCGACAGTTCAACCAGCTTAACGGCTGCACGAGCATGAAGGCCCAAGCGATTTTGGATTAAAACCGTTTTACTTAATAGTGGCATACCATCGCTCCTATTGCTGTTTTTCTAATGATGTATGGCGTATCTGTACTTGGTGACCTAATTGAGCAAAGTACTCGCCAAGCTGTTGAGTCAGGTAAACGGAGCGGTGCTTACCACCGGTGCAACCAATCGCAATTGTGAGATAACTGCGGTTGTTTTTTTCGAGCATCGGTAGCCAGTATTCAACAAACTTTTGAATTTGTTGTTTAAGTTCAATTACTTCACTATGGCGTTCAAGAAACGACTTAATTGGTGCATCCAGGCCAGTTAATGAGCGAAGATCGGGTTCCCAATGTGGGTTGGGTAAAAAACGCACATCAAACACGTAGTCTGCATCGCTGGGTAGTCCATATTTGAAGCCAAAAGACTGAAAGACCATCACCAGATCTTTGCGCTCACGTCCTTCAATTCGCATGCGTACGGTTTCGCTCAACTCATGCAACGATTGATTACTGCTATCGAGCACTAAATCGGCTTGCTCTTTGAGCGGTGCAAGCAGCGACTTTTCCAATTCAATCGCTTGCGCAAGTGAAGGTTTATCGGCGTTTAATGAGAGAGGATGGATACGACGCGTTTCGCTGTAGCGCTTGAGTAGTGTCTCTTTACTGGCATCGAGAAACAGCACACTAACGTCGTTATTCTGTTTTAGCTGCTCTAAAACATCCGCAACCAAACTAGGCTCTTGGGGCAAGTTACGGATATCAATACTCACCGCGACATTTTGTTTGCTGCCTTGGACTGATTGAATAAACGCATCCAACAAGTTGACGGGAAGGTTATCGACACAATAGTAGCCGAGATCCTCCAGTACTCGTAAAGCAACGCTTTTCCCTGCGCCTGATTGACCACTCACAACGATTAAACGCATAGTTTCGGCTCGGTGGTTATTGGTTAGTCATGATGTCGTACAGCTCTTGATCGCTTTGTGCACTTCGAAGCTGTTTTAAAACTTGTTTGTCATTGAGGCGCTCGGCCATACAAGCGAGCGTTTTTAAATGCTCTTTGCACTGCTCTTCAGGAACGAGCAACGCAAACAGTAGATCGACAGGTCGATTATCAATGGCATCAAACTCAATCGGTTCTTCACACTGCAGCAAAACGGCAATGGCACGATCACTGTTGGTCATTCTTGCATGAGGAATGGCGATGCCATTACCAATACCAGTACTGCCCATTTTTTCTCGGCTGAGCATGCATTCAAACAGCTCGGTGGAATTTTGACCTGAATACTCAGCAGCGATTTCGCTAATGATTTCTAGGGCTCTTTTTTTACTGGTGCATTGGACCGCACTTTTCGTGCAGTCCAATGAGAGTACTTCGCTTAATTGCATGATTAATGACTACTTAGCTTTTCTTTATGCTTGTTGAGTTGTCTTACGAGTTTATCCACTAAACTGTCAATGGCAGCATACATATTTTCATTGTCGGCCACGGCGTGGATATCACCTTGATTTATGTGGAGCGTAGCTTCAGCGATCTGTTGTACTTTTTCAACACGTAAAACAACCTGTACGTTATTGATATGGTCAAAAAATCGCTCAAGTTTTTGAAACTTCGAGTTTACATAGTCTTGCATTGAATCGGTCAGATCAATGTGATGGGCATTAATGTTGATTTGCATAGACTTTCCTTCTCTGTTTTGTGCCTTACAGTAGGCGTTTGCGCTGACTCGATGGAGCAATGCCCAACGATTCACGGTATTTAGCTATCGTCCGTCTAGCTACCTGAATCCCTTGGTCAGCCAGTAGATCTGCAATTTTACTGTCACTTAATGGTTTGGCTGTATTTTCAGCGGAAACCAGTTTTTTAATCAGTGCTCGTATTGCAGTCGATGAACACTCTCCCCCGCTGTCGGTACTGACATGGCTGGAGAAGAAGTATTTCAATTCGAAAATACCACGCGGAGTATGCATGTACTTCTGCGTTGTCACCCTTGATATGGTGGATTCATGCATTTCTACCGCTAAAGCAACGTCATTGAGTACCATTGGCTTCATCGCCTCTTCACCATACTCAAAGAAATCACGTTGATGTTCAACAATACACTTGGCAACTTTGAGCAGTGTCTCGTTTCTACTTTCTAAACTCTTAATAAGCCATTTTGCTTCTTGCAAATTGCTGCGAATGTAGTTGCTATCGGCACTGTTACCTTTGCCTAATGCTGCATATTGTTGATTTATTTTAAGTTTTGGTACGCTGTCGGGGTTTATTGTGACCACCCATTTGCCGTGATCTTTGTAAACAGACACGTCAGGCACAACGTATTCGGCATGCTCGGTTGAAATGTTATTTCCCGGTCTTGGGTCAAGTTGTTGAATGAGCTGCAATACCTCTCGCAGATCTTCTTCTTTTAACTTGGTTTCTTTGATGATCAACTTGTAGTCACGGTTGCCGAGCAGATCAATGTGTTGGATCAGCAGCTGTTTAGCTTCTTCTAACCAAGGGGTACTGGCAGGGTAGGTCGCTAATTGTAAAAGCAGGCAGTCTTGAAGGTTGACTGAAGCCACACCGAGGGGATCAAACTGCTGAACACGTTTACGAACGGCTTCAATTTCATCAAGCTCAATATTTTCATCGGCAAAGCTTTCTAAAATATCATCCAAAGAAACGGTGAGATAACCGTAGTCATCGATGGCGTCAATCAAGGCAAGAGCAATGCTGCGGTCGGTGTCGCTAAACGGTGTGAGATCTAATTGCCACAGTAGATAATCTTGCAGGGTTTGCGTTGTTTCACCTTGGTACACGGGCATGTCATCATCAAGGGCGATCCCTGTGCTGCCTGTGTTCGCGCTGTAGACATCATCCCATGTGGTGTCGATCTCAAGCTCGCTGCTGATTTCGGATTTTTCAATTAAGTCAGAGCTGTCTTGTGGCTCAATATCTAACACCTCAGCACTGGCTTCTTTCTCCTCATTGATGCTATGAACATCGGCGGTGGCATTCTCTTCATAGGCCTCTTCAACATCCAATAATGGATTAGACTCTAGAGCCTCTTGGATCTCTTGCTGGAGTTCCAATGTGGAGAGTTGCAACAAACGAATGGCTTGTTGTAACTGCGGTGTCATCGCTAATTGTTGGCCGAGCTTCAGTTGTAATGAGGGTTTCATTCAGTGCCAGTTACCTTATTATTTTTAGAATTGATGTCACTCTCTACTTAATCATAGACGGAATTGTTCACCGAGATAAACTTGTTTTACCTCTTCATTATTGAGCACGTCATGTGGTGTACCTTCTGCGATCAAACGACCCTGGCTTACAATATAGGCTTTTTCACAGACGTCCAATGTTTCTCGAACGTTGTGGTCTGTGATTAAAACGCCTAAGCCACGATCTCGCAGGTGTTGGATGATCTTTTTAATGTCGATAACGGAAATGGGGTCGACCCCTGCAAAGGGTTCATCAAGCAAAATAAATTGTGGGTTTGCGGCAAGAGCGCGGGCAATTTCAACTCGGCGACGTTCACCACCCGATAGCGCCATTCCCGCACTATGGCGGATATGTTGAATGTGAAATTCTTCTAGTAGATCTTCGAGTTTATCTTGGCGCTCTTCACGGGTCATCGATTCACGGGTTTCAAGTACCGCCATGATGTTATCTTCGACCGATAATTTTCGAAAAATAGACGCTTCTTGAGGTAAGTAGCCGATCCCTAAGCGTGAGCGACTGTGCATAGGTAAAATGCTGATGTCGTGATCATCAATGCTGATCTTACCCTCATCACGAGCGACAAGGCCGACGATCATGTAAAACGATGTGGTTTTTCCTGCGCCGTTAGGGCCGAGTAAGCCAACAATCTGCCCCGATTCTACTTGCAAGCTGACGTCAGAGACGACTTTGCGTTTTTTATAGCTTTTCGCTAAATGTTCTGCTTTAAGTATGGCCATAATTATTCTTGTGTCGTAGTGGCTTGCGGTTGAAGCACGGTCGATACTCGCTCGTTGGAGTTACCATCAGCCATCAGCTTCTGTGACGAAATTTTGTAGCGAATTTTCGTACCACGGATGATGCTATCATCTTGTGACAACATGGCTTGATCGATCATCGTCAACTGATCATCGGCCAATTTGTAATAGAGCTCTTTCGCCTCACCATACAAGGTTTTGCCATCGTCGGTTAATTGCGAAAAAGTGGCGAGGTTGCCATATCCTTCAATTTCTTGAATGGAGCCATCTTTTGCATCACGGGTTACAATCACTTTGTCGGCGTTGATACTGATACTGCCTTGTTTGAGTTTGACATCACCAAGGAAAGTCACTTTGTTGCTTTTCATGTCGAGCTGTTGGCTGTCAGAATCGATGTAAACTGGTTGAGCATTATCGGTGGACAATGCCAATGCGTGACCAGAAATCGCTAAACAAGCAATAAGACTAAGGTGTGAGAGTTTCATATCTACCTTGTACATGGTTATAAAGAATAGCGGTATTGTCGGCAAAATTGCCTTTCATCGCTTGTCCTTGTGTTTCGAATTGTGGCCCAACCAAATCGACCTGATTATCGGCCCAAAAATCGCGATTATTGAGTTGAATGCTCATCTTAATGGTTGAAAGCGTATCAAAACCAGAATCTGCTAATAGGTTTTTTGCCAGTACGTCGTCATACAGTGTGAGTACTTGCTCTTCATCGAGTACGCCGCGTTTGGCGGTAATCTCCCACTCTTGCAAAATACCATCACGGAAGACTTTGAGTATCGGGTACTCGAAAATGGTGTCGCCACTTTTTGCGTAATGATCCAGATGCGTCGATTGAATGATGTAGCTGCGGATACCTTGCTCGTTATAGGTGGTGTTGTCGAGATTTTTTCCACTAAACGACGGTAACTCCAAGTTTGGAGCAACTTGTATATCGGTATTTTGTTCTTTATCGAACAAGTAATAGGCTGACCACGATGCGATAAAAATCAGTATCACATAGAGGACACGAGATAAACTCATACACTTAAGCCTTTGTGCACATCTAACTCACCGCGAGCTTGCAAAATCAAATCACACACTTCGCGTACAGCGCCATGCCCACCTTTTATATGGGTCACGTAGTTTGCGCGTTTAACTAATAGCGGGTGACCATCCGCGACACAGACTTTCAGCGCGACTTTTTCCATTACCGGCCAATCAATCAAGTCATCACCGATATACCCTGTGTGTTCTGGGGCAATATTGAGCTGGCGACAAATATCGTTATAGGCTTTGACCTTGTCATCCTGACCTTGATAAACCAATGTAATGCCTAATACGGCCATACGGTTTTCGACAATTTTTGACTGCCTACCTGTAATGATCGCCACTTCAATGCCAGCATTCATCAATGATTTTATGCCGTAGCCATCTCGAGTGTGGAAGGTTTTTAGCTCTTCGCCTTGATTGCCCATATAAACTAAGCCATCAGAGAAGACGCCATCCACATCGCAGATCAGTAGTTTTATCTGCTTAGCTATGTCGAGAATAGGCAGTGAGACCGGGCCGTAGAGTGTATCAATCATGGTCATCACATCACTCCTGCTTTGAGCAAATCGTGCATGTTTAATGCACCGACCAATGTGCCATTTTCGCACAGAATCAAGCCATTGATTCGTTTATCTTGCATTAGGTTTAACCCTTCGACCGCGAGCATGTTAGGGTTTGCTACCGTTGGGTTTTGCGTCATCACCTCGCTGATTGCTGCGCTGTGAATATCGATTCGTTTGTCTAAGATGCGGCGTAAATCGCCATCAGTAAAGATGCCAATAAGCTGCATGTTACTGTCTACTACCGCGGTCATCCCCAACCCTTTTTGACTGATCTCAAGTAAGGCATCGCGGATCAATGCGTTTGGTTGCACTGTTGGTAGTGCATCGCCAATGTGCATGATATCAGAGAGCTTGAGCAACAATTTTCGACCTAAAGCCCCACCGGGATGAGACAGCGCAAAATCTTCAGCGGTAAAGCCGCGTGCTTGCAAGAGTGCGACGGCTAGCGCATCGCCCATCACTAGCGTTGCGGTAGTGCTGGAGGTTGGCGCAAGGCCAAGCGGGCATGCCTCTTGTGGGACAGTGATTTGCAAATGAAGATCGGCCAACTTTGCCATATTCGATGACGGGTTGCCTGTCATGCTGATGATGCGAATATTGAGCCGTTTTAGCACAGTAAACAGTGATAAAATTTCCGAGGATTCGCCAGAGTTTGAAATAGCAATTACGATGTCGCCACGCTCGATCATACCAAGATCACCGTGCGCTGCTTCTCCTGGATGTACGAAAAATGCCGAAGTGCCAGTACTGGCTAAGGTCGCGGCAATTTTTTTACCGATATGGCCTGATTTACCCATACCCATCACCACCACTTTGCCGTGATCATTGGCAATGATCATTTCACACGCTTGGCAAAATGAGTCGTCAAAGTATTGCTCTAGCTGCTGTAAAGCCGCCATTTCGGTGGCGAGAACTTGCTGTGCAACACTGCGATAATCAAACTGATTCGACATTCGATACTCCGAATTTGGGTTAAGCGGTCATATTCATAAGTAGATAAGCTTGGTATCCGATAAAAGTGAGGAAGAGCACGCCTCCCTCAATACGGTTAATACTACGCGATTTCCCTAAAGCCATGGCAACGAGTAGCAGAGATACGCCAAGCATTACCCAAAAATCGCGTCCCATCGCATGCTCACTGAGTATCGATGGATTAAGAATGCCGGGTAAGCCCATCACGGCAAGAATATTGAATACGTTCGAGCCAATAATGTTGCCCACAGCCATATCATCTTCGCCTTTCAACACACTTGTGAGTGAGGCGGCCAATTCTGGCAAGCTGGTCCCAACAGCGATGATCGTCAGGCCAATTACCAAGTCGCTCATGCCAAAAAACTTAGCGATAATGACGGCGTTATCGACTAACACGCTGGCAGCAATCGGCAGAATGATAAGCCCAATCACTACCCAAATAGCCGCTTTTGCGTTGCTCACGCCCTGCGGTATTTCAGATTCCTGCTCGGTAAGCAGCGCGTCACCATGTTTTTGCTCGTTACGGCTAATGCGGAGCATCGCGATGATAAACACGGCGAAAAGTGCAAACAGCAACACACCTTCATAGAATCCTAAGTGGTTATCCCACAATAACGCACCAGCAAGTAGTGTGACCGCAATCATCAGCGGCAGTTCACGGCGGAGTACCGCAGAACTGACGGAAAGCGGTTTGATGAGTGCTGTAATACCCAAGATCAAAGCAATGTTAGCGATGTTAGAACCGAGCACGTTACCGACGGCAGTATCGGTTTTCCCATCCAAAGCGGCCGTTGCCGATACCATCATCTCTGGTGCTGATGATCCCATTGCTAAAATAGTCATGCCGATCACTAATGGCGAGATGCCGAAGTTGCGAGCAAGCGCGGCAGAACCAAAGACTAACTTGTCAGCGCTCCAGACTAAAAACACCAAACCTACAATGAGAAACGCTACCGCTTCGATCATGATGATACCTAATTAATGAAATGAGTGAAAAAATGATGCAATTAACCGCTAATTTTGACGTGTTGGTTGCGAAAAGGGAAGCTGAAGATCCAATTAATTACGTTCAATTCATGGTTTAGTTAGCTATCCATCAATAAATGACCGGAAGATTGTTTTGGCGAAAGATGATGCTTTACTTTAGGATGTAATTGAACAGTGCTTTTAATTTTAGAACGTTATGCTTATGATTGCCCATCATTTTGGGGCGGACAACAATAGTGAAACACTCATGATGCCAATCAACGATCTTGTCACAATCAAGAATTTAACCTTCTCCCGTTCAGGACGGAAGATTTTCGATGACGTGAGTCTCAGCGTTCCGCAAGGAAAAATTACCGCCATTATGGGGCCATCGGGTATTGGTAAAACCACTTTGCTACGTCTTATTGGCGGACAACTGTTTCCTGAACAAGGTGAGATTTGGTTCGACAAACAAAACATCCCGATGCTCAGTCGCAAAAAGCTGTATCAAGCTCGTAAAAAAATGAGCATGTTGTTTCAGTCGGGCGCGTTATTTACCGATTTAAATGTGTTCGATAATGTGGCTTTCCCTTTACGTGAACACACTCAATTAGATGAATCGCTGATTAAGACATTAGTTTTACTAAAATTAGAAGCGGTTGGTCTGCGCGGTGCCGCCTTGCTCATGCCGAGCGAATTATCCGGTGGCATGGCAAGAAGGGCTGCATTAGCGCGCGCGATTGCGCTGGATCCGGAACTGATCATGTATGATGAGCCGTTTGTGGGGCAAGACCCGATCACCATGGGCGTGCTGGTGGAATTGATCCGCAATTTGAATCAAGCTTTAGGGGTGACCTCGATAGTGGTCTCTCATGATGTTCCTGAAGTGATGAGCATTGCCGATTGGGTTTATTTGCTGGCTGACGGCAAAGTGATTGCCAAAGGAACGCCAAACGATCTTTACCAAAATAGCGATCCTCGCGTACAACAATTTTTACAAGGCGAGGCTGATGGCCCTGTACCATTTCGCTTTCCAGCGCAAAGCCTAGAAAAGGATTTATTCTCATGATGTCTACATTGACTGACTGGATTGAAGGGCTCGGTCGCCGTACGCTCGAATTTTGCCAAGCCTTTGGCAAAGCGAGCTTGATGCTGTTTGGCGCATTAGTGAGCCGCCCACGGCCTATTCAGAATTTTCCATTGTTAGTGAAGCAGCTCTACAGTGTTGGTGTTCAGTCGCTGGCGATTATTGTCGTTTCTGGCTTGTTCATTGGCATGGTGTTGAGCCTGCAAGGCTATGTGATTTTGGTCGATTACGGCGCGGAAGGTAGCCTTGGGCAGATGGTCGCGCTCTCTTTATTGCGTGAACTTGGCCCCGTGGTGACTGCGCTGCTGTTTGCTGGGCGTGCTGGTTCTGCACTTACCGCTGAGATCGGCCTGATGAAAGCCACCGAGCAGCTTTCCAGTTTAGAGATGATGGCGGTTGATCCGCTCAAACGTATTATCGCTCCTCGCTTTTGGGCTGGGCTAATATCAATGCCGTTGCTAGCGATGATTTTTATGGCGGTCGGCATTTGGGGAGGCCAGCTTGTTGGCGTGGATTGGAAAGGGATTGATCACGGCAGTTTTTGGTCTGCGATGCAGTCATCGGTAGAGCTAGGGCAAGATATTGGCAACAGTATGATCAAGTGCGTGATGTTTGCCATCACAGTGACTTGGATTGCACTGTTTAACGGTTACGATGCTATTCCAACCTCGGAAGGTATTAGCCGTGCCACCACAAGAACCGTAGTGCATTCGTCTTTAGCTGTATTAGGGCTAGACTTTGTACTCACCGCATTGATGTTTGGGAATTAATCATGCAGCAAACACGAAAAATAGAACTTTGGGTCGGTAGCTTTGTCCTTGCTGGAATTTGCGCAATTCTGGTGATGATTTTTCAGGTCGCTGACGTAAAAGGGTTGGGTTCCAACCATACTTACCAATTGAAAGCTGAATTTGACAATATCGGTAGTTTAAAAGTGCGCTCGCCAGTCAAAGTGGGTGGTGTAGTCGTTGGGCGAGTGGCCGAGATTAAACTCGATAGAGAGAGCTTGCTGCCAGTGGTTACTATGGCTATTAACAGTCAATATGATCAATTTCCAGAAACGTCGAGTGTGCAAATTCTAACTTCTGGATTGATTGGCGAGCAGTACATTGGGCTTGTGCCCGGGTTTGTCTTTGAAGATGAACAGATGTTAAAAGAGGGTGATTTAATTGAAGACACAAAATCCGCCCTCGTATTAGAAGATTTGATTGGCCAAGTGCTGTATAGCGTCGGTGGTGGCTCACAAGAAAAAGGTAAGGAGTGACAACAGTGTTTATAAAAACAGTGTTTAAACGGACGTTGATTTTTGTATTTACCCTCGTTGCCGCTATGTTTGTGCAAGCGGCCAATGTGGATAAAACCCAGCCCTATACCATGATGAAGCAGGTGTCTGAAACGGCATTTACTCGTTTGAAAGCCGAACAAGAAGCGATTCACCACCATCCTGAATATTTGAAAGAAATCGTGGAACAAGAACTGATGCCTTACGTCAATGAGCAGTATGCGGCACTGAAGTTATTGGGCCCAAACTTAAAAGGGGCCAAACGTGAAGATGTCGCCACATTCATCACCGCATTTCGTGCTTATCTTGTCAGTGCATACGCGCAAGTATTGACTCAATACAGTAACCAAATTATTGAGTTCGAGCCTGAACAGGCGGTGTCGGATGATAAACGCATTACCAGCGTGAAGGTGGATATTATTGATATGCCACGACCGAACATCAAACTTGAGTTTAAATTGCGCAAAGAGAAAAGTGGTGAATGGCAAGTCTTTGATATGATTGCAGAAGGAGTGAGTTTGCTCTCCAGTAAGCAATCTGAATGGAGCGGTAAAATTCGCCAAGATGGCATCTCAGCGGTTGCCAATGAACTGCAACAATTGGCGGATCAGCCGATCCGTTTTGAAGGTAAAGCGCAATGATTCATCCGCAGTGGCATCAAACTGATATGCCGATTGCGGCTTTGTCGGGCGCATTAGACAGAGAGCATGTGCCTGATTTATGGGCGTTTATCCAAAAATGGAACCCGGTGAGTACACAGTTTGAGATTGAACTGAAAAACGTTGAACGCATAGACTCTGCCGGAATGGTGATGTTAATCCACCTAATAGAGCATGCAAAAAAACGAAACTGTCATATAATGCTCAGTTTCGTGCCAGAGCAACTGCGCACACTATTCCAATTGAGCAACATTGATCGTTTAATGGCTCAACATATAAAGAATTAAGCAGGGGAACATTGTGGATAGCGCAAAAGTACAACAGTTATTAGAACAAGCACTAAACCTTGAAGAGATCCACGTCAAAGGTGAAGGTAGCCACTATGAAGTTATCGCTGTTGATGCTTGTTTTGCAGGGATGAGTCGCGTTAAAAAACAACAACTTATTTATGCTCCACTGATGGAGTACATTCAAAGAAACGACATTCATGCCCTTTCTATTAAAGCGTTCACACCAACAGAGTGGGCTCGTGATAAAAAGTTGATGTCGCTGTAAGGTTTATTGATGGAAAAGTTTCGAGTTATTGGGTCAACACAACCTCTTCAAGGTGAAGTGACCATTTCAGGTGCCAAAAACGCTGCACTGCCTATTTTATTTGCGTCTATTTTGGCCTCTGAGCCAGTAGAAGTGGCCAATGTGCCACACCTTCGCGATATTGATACCACAATGGAACTGCTCAAACGTTTAGGCGCTAAAGTCGAACGTAATGGCTCAGTTCATGTCGATCCTAGTCAAATTGATGAATATTGCGCGCCGTATGATTTAGTCAAAACCATGCGTGCTTCTATTTGGGCTCTCGGTCCATTAGTGGCTCGTTTTGGTTATGGCCAAGTTTCGCTACCTGGAGGCTGTGCCATTGGCGCTCGTCCTGTCGATCTGCATATTCACGGTTTAGAGCAGCTTGGTGCCACCATCACCTTAGAAGATGGCTACGTGAAAGCCAGTGTCGAAGGTCGTCTACAAGGTGCACACATCGTCATGGATAAAGTGAGCGTGGGTGCCACCATTACCATTATGTGCGCCGCAACCCTTGCCGAAGGCACAACCGTACTCGACAACGCTGCGCGTGAGCCTGAAATTGTCGATACCGCACTGTTTTTGAATAAGCTGGGTGCAAAAGTATCCGGTGCAGGCACCGATACCATTACCATTGAAGGTGTTGAACGTTTGGGTGGTGGTAAACACGCTGTTGTGGCTGATCGCATTGAAACGGGCACGTTTTTAGTCGCGGCGGCTGTTTCTCGCGGAAAAATTGTTTGCCACAACACTCACTCGCATTTGTTAGAGGCCGTGTTAGCAAAACTGGAAGAAGCGGGCGCTGAGATTGAAACGGGTGAGGGCTGGATAAGCCTTGATATGACCGGAAAAGAGCTTAAGGCGGTTTCGATTCGCACTGCGCCTCATCCTGGCTTTCCAACCGATATGCAAGCACAATTTACCCTACTCAATATGATGGCAAAAGGTGGTGGCAAGATCACTGAAACCATCTTTGAAAACCGTTTTATGCATGTTCCTGAACTGATGCGTATGGGAGCAAAAGCGGAGATTGAAGGGAATACCGTGATTTGTGGTGATGTGGAATCGTTGAGTGGCGCGCAGGTGATGGCGACCGATCTACGTGCCTCAGCCAGCCTAGTGATTGCCGGTTGTATCGCAAAAGGTGAAACCATCGTCGATCGCATCTACCATATCGATCGCGGTTACGAAAGAATTGAAGATAAACTGTCGGCTCTTGGCGCTAATATTGAGCGCATTCAAGTCAGCAGTTAAACTCTCGCTCATGCAATGGAGCCGAAATCTCTGGGTTTCGGCTTTTTTATCCTTGCTCATTTTTTATCTTTGTTCCATGGAGAACTGAAATGATTGCTCTTTTGCGTCTATTGGCAGTCGCACTGTTTGCCATTGTGATGTTTGTTTTTGGATGTGGCTACTGTTTACTTAGCCCACGCAATCCCAAACATGTATTTACGTTTGGGCGTTTATTCGCCCGCATGTCAAAATTGATGGGTATTAAATTAGAACTGCGTATCCCAGAAGATGCTTATCAACGCGGCCAGCACATCTACATTGCGAATCATCAAAATAACTGGGATCTGTGTACTGTTGCTGCGGCTGTAACGCCGAAAGTCGTGACAGTAGGAAAAAAAAGTTTAGTTTGGACACCTGTGTTTGGTCAGTTGTATTGGTTAGCAGGGAATATTTTAATTGATAGATCCAATCGCAACAAAGCCAAAGGCACCATTGATCAAGTTGTCGATAGCATAAAAACCAGTGATGTGTCTGTGTGGATGTTTCCAGAAGGTACTCGCTCGCGTGGCCGTGGCATGTTGCCCTTTAAAATGGGTGCATTTCATGCGGCAATTGGCGCAGGTGTACCGATTATCCCTATCGTTTGTAGCTCAACTAATGATATTAAGCTGAACCGTTGGGACAATGGTCATGTGATTGTTGAGATGCTGCCACCGATCAGTATTGAAGGATATGGAAAAGAAAATTTACGGGAATTAGCGACATTATGCCGTGAGCAGATGATGGCCAAATTAGCGCAGCTGGATGAAGAAGTGGCGATGCTTGATGGTAAGAAAGTCACATCACGCAGTCAGTAACCGCTTTACTAAATGGTGGGAAAAAGAAGTATGAAGGTGGTGCCTTGTCCCACTTCAGATTCGACCTGCATTTTCCCACCATGCTTTTCAACAATACTGTATGAAATCGATAAACCCAAACCCGTCCCTACGCCGACAGGTTTGGTGGTGAAGAAAGGATCAAACACCTTGTTGATGATGTCTTGATTCATGCCATGCCCATTATCTGCCACTGTCACCCTCACCCAGCGTTTCCCTTTTTCGACCACAGAATCTGTGCTAATCGTTAACTTTCCTTGTGCTTCGCAAGCGTGAGAGGCGTTAATAAATAGGTTCATAAACACTTGTTGTAGCTCTGCTGATATCCCATTGATTTTCGGCAAAGCCTCATCCAATTGCTGCTCGACCTCCATCGTATATTTAAATTGGTTCCAGACCATGTGTAGTGTTGATTCAATACACGAATTTAACTCACACTCGACAAATCGGCCATCACTGGAGTGAGAAACGCTTTGTAGGCTAGTGACAATATCTTTTACGCGGAGCAATCCACCCGAAGTCTCTTGAAGCATGTCAGTTAAATCACTTTCGACAAAACCAATATCATGGCGTTGATAATAATCTTGATAATTGCGGTAGAAATCCGTGTTAGCAATTTCGGCTTTGTGCTGTGCTACCAAAGCGACAATTCCTATATAGGCGTGAGAGTAATCACGCAGCGTATTTAAATTACTCAGACAAAAACCGATTGGGTTATTGATCTCGTGAGCAACGCCAGCCGCCAGTAGACCAACGGAGGCCATTTTTTCTGATTGTACAAGCTGTGCTTGCGCGCTATGAAGTTGATCTAGAGTCTCTTGCAGCTCTAAAATTTTATCGTAGAGCTCGCGGCTTTTTTCTTGCAGTAACCGCTCTGCCAGCAAACGAGCCTGACGCTCACGCTCATAAATGCGTTGGTATTGCTCTATTTCACTCATGTTTACCCTTAAAGGTGACAACAATTTCACAAAATGAAGCACCATGATGCATGCATTGGGGCTGCTCGATTTCGACTTCTTCACCAAATTGTTCTGAAGCGCCGATGATGAGTCCTTCTGCCGCAGCGCACAATTTTCTTTTCGAGGTGTAATACATGGTTAATCGATCGCCCTCGCTTTTACATTGAAATTGCGGCAAATAGGCATCGGGGTAGAGCCGCTTCACTTCTTTATGGATCACTTGATCGACCGAAATCAAAAACTCTAATAAGTTGTTTTTATTTGGATAATTTTCAGGAAGGCTGTTGTACAGGCGAGAAAATAGGTATTGCCCATAAAGCCGGACTAAATCATCAGTGGGGATGTTTTTCTGCTCGCTCAAATAAGCCACCATTGCAAGCAGTTCGTCATCGGAGTATTGCTCTCCAGCGGTGTAGATGCCTTGAGAGCTAGGTTTTAAATCCTCGAGCATTTGATCCCAAAACAGTGCGCCAAATTTTTCGATGACTAAATCAGAAAGAACGGTATAGATAATCCCTTGCATCTCACTACCTCGAACGGTTCAAAAGTATGATAAGTGTTGGTGACTAACCCTAAAGTAGCAAGTATGAGGTGTAAAAATTGATTTTTTTGGATTAAACAAAAACCTCGAACGGGGTTCGAGGTTTGAAAAAGCACATTCACGTCAGAGTGGCATGCTGGTGGTGCTTACACTGTGCTGATTATGAGCAATGCTTACTTACGTACCGCAATCGCTTCAATTTCAATACCCACATCTTTAGGTAAGCGAGCGACTTCTACGCATGAACGCGCAGGGTAGTTTGCCACGTTATGCTCATCAAAAAATTTACCGTAGACTTCATTCACCGTGCCAAAATCATTCAGATCTTTAACAAATACAGTCATTTTTACGATGTCAGAAACCGTTAAGCCAGAAGACTCCACCACGGCTTTTACGTTGTCGAGAGATTGACGAGCCTGCACTGCGATATCTGCTGACACTTCGCCGGTGACTGGGTTGACTGGAATTTGCCCTGAAGTTAGCACCATATTGCCAAGATCGACACCTTGTACATAAGGGCCAATTGCGGCAGGAGCGGATTCGGTATGAAGTACTTTAGTCATGATTGTGTTCCATCTGTTTTTATGGGAAGGGTAGGCGTCAGTTTGCCTTTAAAGAAACGGCAGGTAAAGTGCAAAATGCCCCACTAAAGTGAGGCATCGATAGACTTAAATGGGGTTATATTATGACTCGCGTTCGGTCACAATCTCACGTGAGTAAACTTTCTCACAATACTTACATTTCAAACGAATATCGTTTTTCTTTTCGAAAACCTTAAAGCTGCTTTCGACCGGTTCATTGTGGGAAATACAGTTGCTGTTTGGGCAGGCAAAAACATCATTGATCTGCTCAGGCAGTGTCAACGCTAGCTTTTTCACCACTTGGTAGTTTTCGATTTGGTTGACAGTCGCATGCGGTGCATAAAGTGCTAATTTATTGGCTTGGGCTTCATTAATGAACACATTTTCAATCTTCAGCAGATCTTTTGCGCCCAGCGCGGAAGAGGGTAAATTTAAGCCAATCGTGACACGTTGATGAGAATTGTGCATATCGAATAACTTTAATACTTTAATACCGATTTGCGCAGGAATGTGGTCGATAACCGTGCCGTTTTTAATCGCTTCAACCTGCAATTGAGTCTCTTTAGTCATGGTTGGGGCTCCTTTATTACAGGGTTTCGTTTAACACAAGCGCCAGCAAAGCTTCACGGGCGTAGACCCCGTTTTCTGCTTGTTGGAAGAAGTAAGCGTGCTTCGTTTTGTCCACATCAACGGTGATTTCATCCACGCGCGGAAGCGGATGTAGCACTTTTAAGTTATCGCGCGCACCTTCAAGCATGGCGGCTGTTAAAATATACGCCGATTTAATGTGCGCGTACTCTGATTCATCAAAGCGCTCTTTTTGGACGCGCGTCATATACAGAATATCTAACTGTGGAATAACGCTTTCCATATCGGTGTGCAGGCTGTACTCAATGCCTGCATCATCTAACTCTTCGCAAATATAGTCAGGCATAGCCAGCGCATCCGGCGCAACAAAGAAAAAGCGAATGTGGTTAAATTTAGCCAAAGCTTGGGTTAAAGAATGGACGGTTCGGCCATATTTCAAGTCGCCAACAAAGGCGATATTAATGTTATCTAAACGGCCTTGTGTTTCGGCAATGGTGAATAAATCGAGCAGTGTTTGAGTTGGGTGTTGGTTAGCGCCGTCGCCAGCGTTAATCACAGGAACGCCGTTTGAAAATTCAGAGGCTAAACGTGCTGCGCCTTCTTGGGGATGGCGCATCACAAACGCATCCACATAAGAGGAGATCACTTGTACTGAATCGGCCAGTGTTTCGCCTTTTTTCGCCAGTGACGTATTGCCACCATTATCAAAGCCAATCACGCTGCCGCCGATGCGTTGAATAGCGGTTTCAAAAGACAAACGAGTACGAGTCGACGGCTCAAAAAAGCAGCTTGCCACCACTTTGTGCTTAATCAGCTCTGGTTTTGGTTCCGCTTTGAGTTGGCCAGCGGTTTTCACAATCAATTCCAGCTCGTCACGAGAGAGCTCCGGAATCGAAATAATGTGCTTTTGATAAAGCGAATTCACCATGGTCGTCTTCCCTATAATTTTCTAGTAGCCATAAAAAAGCCCCCCAATAGGGAGGCTTTAAAAATCAAGAGAGGGGAAAAATAACGCGCCCAGTAAGTCAGCACGCTGACCTACATTGAATCGAATTGCGTTGTAGATGTGAATAACAACGTCCGTTTTCATGGCTACCCCTCAGACAAATTGCTGGGAATTATACGCTTTCGTTGTGTGAGCGCAAGCGATTACCTCATAATCCTCTTCATCATTGGCACTGTCGCTGCGTTAGCTGCTTTCACTCACCCAAATCACTTACTCATGTAAGTTCATCGGGCTTCGTTCTCTTGCCGCCTTGCGACAGCACCAATGATTTTGAGGATTAAAAGTCGCTTTGGCGCTGTCGCGGCGTTAGCTGCTTTCACCCACCCGAATCACTTACTCATGTAAGTTCATCGGGCTTCGATCCATTGTTGCCTTGTTTTTTAAGCGCTGAGAGTCGCGACCATCACAGCTTTGATGGTGTGCATGCGGTTTTCAGCTTCATCAAACACAATCGAATATTCAGACTCAAACACCTCTTCGGTGACTTCCAACCCTTTCATGCCATATTTTTCCGCCACCTCTTTACCTACAGTGGTTTCGTCGTTATGAAACGCAGGCAAGCAGTGCATAAATTTTACCTGTGGATTACCAGTTTGCTTAATCACATTCATATTGATTTGGTAAGGCGTCATTAAGGCCACGCGTTCATCCCATGCATCGGCTGATTCGCCCATGGAAACCCAAACGTCGGTATAGAGAAAATCGCATCCTTGCACGCCTTCTTGTACATTTTCAGTGAGCGTGATTTTAGCTCCCGTCTGCTTGGCAATTTCTTGGCAAGTGGTGACGAGTGATGCTTCTGGCCAAAACTGTTTGGGTGCGACGAGGCGAATATCCATGCCCATTTTTGCTGCGCCCACCATCAGTGAATTGCCCATGTTATTGCGTGCATCGCCTAGATAAGCCAGTGACACTTGGTGCAACTGCTTACCACGGCCATGCTCAATCATGGTTAAAAAGTCAGCTAAAATCTGTGTTGGGTGGAACTCGTTGGTGAGCCCGTTCCATACAGGAACGCCAGCATGTGCGCCAAGCTCTTCGACAATTTCTTGTCCAAAACCGCGATATTGGATGCCATCGTACATTCTTCCGAGTACGCGCGCGGTGTCTTTCATCGACTCTTTATGACCAATTTGCGACCCTGATGGCCCGATGTAAGAGACTTGAGCGCCTTGATCAAACGCGGCCACTTCAAATGCACATCGCGTCCGTGTTGAGGCTTTCTCAAAAATCAGCGCAATATTTTTACCCGCTAATCTTTTCTGTTCTGATCCGGCGTATTTCGCTTTTTTGAGATCAGCAGAGAGATCGAGCAGAAATTGGATCTCTTTCGGCGTGAAATCGAGCAGTTTGAGAAAGTTGCGGTTGCGTAAATTGAAAGCCATATCCCAGTCCTAAACGGTGAATGATGAATAGCCTTAGTAAAACATATAAATGCTAAATTTGTGAATAATTATTTTAAAATAAAGGCGAGATATTAATAATATCTCGCCTAATGTGACTATAAATTCTCTTCAGCGAATTCGGCCAAGCGGCTGCGAACGACGCCGTTTAAGTGAATGTTGGCGCTGCCTTCAAAGTTTTTAAAGCGCTCAACCATATAGGTTAAACCCGAGGTCACCGGGGTTAAGTAGTGGGAATCAATCTGCGCTAAGTTACCAGAACAGACAATTTTAGTGCCCTCACCACAGCGCGTGATGATAGTTTTGATTTGAGAAGCGGTTAAATTTTGACACTCATCGAGTAGCACAAAGGCATTTTGGATTGAGCGCCCACGCATAAAGTTGATCGATTTAAACTGGATATTGGCTTTATCGCAGATGTATTTGAGTGAACCTTCGGTGCAGTGATCGTTTTTGTGTAAGGCTTCCAGTGTATCCGTTACCGCGGCCAGCCACGGCATCATTTTCTCTTCCTCTGTTCCTGGTAAGAAGCCGATCGATTCTCCGATATCTGGCGTGTTACGGGTGACGATGATCTTATCGAACATCTTCTTCTCAATGGTTTGTTCAAGAGCGGCGGCCATAGCGAGCAGCGTTTTCCCGCTACCAGCGGCTCCAGTTAAAATCACCAAATCAATGCTTGGATCAAGCAAAGCATCAAGTGCCATCGCTTGGTAGATATTTTTCGGGGTGATGTCCCACGCTTTGCGGTGCATCATTCTCTCGCGGCCAATATCAAGCAGCGTGATTTTGTCTGTGTTGATTTCATGCACGCGCGCCGAAAAATCGCTTTCTTCATCAATGACATATTGATTAATAAAGGTCGGATCAAATGGCGCCTTATCTAGCGTATGAAAGGCTTTTCCGCCGACGGTTCTGCTCTCAACTTCATCGACGTTGCTCCAAAAGTTGCCTTCACGAACTTGGAAGCCTTTGGTCAGGTACTGAACATCATCAATCAATTGGTCAGTGCGGTAATCCTCAACATAGCGCACGCCTGCACCTTTAGCGCGCAATCGCATGTTGATGTCTTTGGTTATGAGAACCACAGCGCGTGGCGCTCGTTTCGCTTGCAGGTAAAGAACAGCATTGAGGATACGGTTATCGCCGGCTTTGTCAGCAAAGGCTTTGACGGTTTCTTGCAACTCAAAGTCGGCGAGAATCGAGATAGTTCCCGTCTTGCTGGCCTCTTTAGAGAATGGAATACCTTCGGTAATTTCGTCTGGGGTGGCATCGTGAAATAAGTGCTCTAAAGCACGAATTGCGACCCGCGCATCTCGTGCAACATCGCGTTTGCTGTCTTTGATCCGGTCAAGTTCTTCAAGAACGGTCATCGGAATGACCACGTCATGCTCTTGGAAGGAGTAAATGGCTAAAGGTTCATGAAGCAGGATGTTGGTATCAAGTACAAACAGTTTCCGATCGGTATCGCCCATAAGCGTCTCCTTGCTGCTACGCAGCGTGCTTAACAAAAGATGCCAGCAAGTAGAGGTTATCGATCAATGGATGCCGGTAGTGACTCGATCGCTCGATGACTTACTGCAAGCCTGTGTTGATACTCATTGTCTGTTTGGTCTGCATGCTTCGTGCCAGAGTCATCCTTTTGGCTGGCAAAGCAAGCATCGTTACAACAAGTATAGCAACCTTGTTTACTACAAATGCCACCGATTTCTTACAGTTTGATGTCAACCAAAAGTTGAAGAAAAAAATCTTGGTTATCCTTCGCTTTACACGTGACCTGTATCACGCCATCAAGTAAGATTAGCGACCTTTTTCTGCACCATACTCCAACAACAATCATAATTAGGGGTTGCCTTCACGTGGTAGCAGATCGATACAATCCATTCCAAATAAATAAGGTAGTCGATTCATGAGTTTTGCTTTGGGGCAACGCTGGATAAGCGATACAGAAAGTGATCTTGGTTTAGGTACTGTGGTGGCGCTTGATGCGCGTACTGTGACCTTGATGTTTGCTGCATCAGAAGAAAACCGCGTTTATGCACGCAGTGACGCCCCGGTAACACGAGTGACGTTCAATAGCGGCGATGTGGTTGAAAGCCAAGAAGGCTGGTCGCTACGCGTTGAGCAAGTTGTTGAAGAACAAGGACTACTCACTTATCTCGGTACGCGCGAAGACAACGATGAAAGCGGCGTGGCGCTACGTGAAATTTTCTTAAGCCACCAAATCCGTTTCAACAAACCGCAAGATAAATTGTTCGCAGGTCAAATTGATCGCATGGATAATTTTGTGTTGCGTTATCGCGCCCTCACTAACCAATATCAACAACACAAAAGCCCAATGCGTGGTTTATGTGGCATGCGCGCGGGCCTGATTCCTCATCAGCTTTATATCGCACATGAGGTTGGCCGTCGCCATGCGCCCCGCGTGTTATTAGCCGATGAAGTAGGGTTAGGTAAAACCATTGAAGCGGGGATGATCATTCATCAACAAGTGCTTTCTGGCCGCGCGGAACGTATTTTAATTGTGGTGCCGGAAACCTTGCAGCACCAATGGTTGGTGGAGATGATGCGTCGCTTTAATCTTCATTTCTCCATTTTTGATGAGGAGCGCTGTGTTGAAGCGTTCGCTGAAGCACACAACCCTTTTGATACTCAGCAATATGTGCTTTGTTCGCTCGATTTTCTGCGTAAAAGTCGTCAACGTTTTGAACAAGCACTTGAGGCGGAGTGGGATCTATTGGTGGTGGATGAAGCGCACCATCTAGAATGGAGCCAAGATAAACCAAGCCGCGAATACCAAGTGGTCGAAGGGCTAGCGCAAAACACCCCAGCGGTACTGCTGCTAACGGCAACGCCGGAGCAATTGGGCCGTGAAAGCCACTTTGCGCGTTTGCGTTTGCTCGATCCCGATCGTTTTTACGATTACGAGGCGTTCGTTGAAGAAGAAGAGCAATATGCGCCCGTAGCCGATTCAGTCAGTGCCTTGTTTTCGGGTGAGAAGTTGCAAAACGAAGCCAAAAACCAAATCACTGAGCTACTTTCAGAGCAAGATGTTGAGCCGCTGTTTCGCATTATTGAAAGCGATGCCGATGAAGAGAGCAAAGCCTCTGCTCGCCAAGAGCTGATTGATAATCTGATGGATCGCCATGGCACAGGCCGCGTGCTGTTTAGAAACACCCGCGCTGCGATTAAAGGATTCCCTGTGCGTAATGTGCACTTGATGCCGATGGAAATCCCCGCGCAATACACTACCTCGATGCGAGTGGCTGGCATGATCGGCGGTAAGCTCAGTGCTCAGGCTCGCGCGATGAAAATGCTCTATCCCGAAGAGATTTTCCAAGAGTTTGAAGGCGATGATGCAAGCTGGTGGCAGTTTGATTCTCGCGTGAATTGGCTGCTTGAAAAAGTGAAAGAAAAACGCAGCGAAAAGATTTTAGTGATCGCTTCTCGCGCTAGCACCGCATTACAACTGGAGCAAGCACTGCGTGAGCGTGAAGGCATTCGCGCTACCGTTTTTCATGAAGGTATGTCGATTTTAGAACGTGATAAAGCCGCCGCTTATTTCGCACAAGAAGAGGGTGGCGCGCAAGTATTGATCTGTAGTGAAATCGGCTCTGAAGGGCGTAACTTCCAATTTGCTAACCAGTTGGTGATGTTTGATCTGCCGTTTAACCCAGATCTTTTAGAGCAACGCATTGGCCGTTTGGATCGTATTGGTCAACACCGTGATATCGATATCCATGTGCCGTACCTTAAAGGCACATCGCAAGCGATTTTGGCGCGTTGGTTTGATGAAGGCTTGAATGCATTTGCTGAAACCTGCCCAACAGGCCGCGCTGTGTATGATCAATATGCCGATGATCTGATTGACATGCTGGCTTCGGGAAATATCGATACGCTGGATGAGATCATTGAACAGTCGGCAACGCTCAACAAAACGTTGAAGGCTCAGCTTGAACAAGGGCGTGACCGACTACTTGAAATGCATTCAAACGGTGGCGAAAAAGCATTGAAAATCGTCGAAAGTATAGCATCAACGGATGGCGATACTAACTTGGTTACTTTCGCTTTGAGCTTATTTGATGCGATCGGTTTAAACCAAGATGATCGGGGTGAAAACGCGCTGGTGGTCACACCATCAGAGCACATGATGGTGCCAAGCTACCCCGGTTTGCCGTATGAAGGAGCGACCATCACTTTTGATCGTGATACGGCATTATCGCGTGAAGATATGAATTTCATCAGTTGGGAACACCCGATGATTCAAGGCGGGATCGACCTACTGATGAGCGAAGGCGTGGGAACATCGGCGGTTTCTCTGCTGAAAAATAAAGCTTTGCCTGTTGGGACTTTGCTGCTTGAGTTGATCTATGTGGTGGATGCACAAGCGCCAAAACGCAGTGGTATCAGCCGCTTCCTTCCTCAAACACCAATCCGTTTGATGATGGATGCGCGTGGTAATGATCTCTCCGCGCAAGTTGAGTTTGAAAGCTTCAACCGCCAATTAAGCCCAGTGAATCGTCATTTGGCCAGCAAGCTCGTTACGTCAGTACAAAATGATGTGCATAGCTTAATTGCTGCCAGTGAAAGCCAAGTTGTGAGCCGTGTTGAAGCGATTCGTGAACAAGCGCAAAAAGAGATGCAGTCGAGCTTAAACGGTGAACTGGAGCGCTTATTGGCGCTTAAAGCAGTCAACCCGAACATTCGTGATGAAGAGATCAGCGCGATTGAAGAGCAGATTAACGAGTTAAGCGGTTACATCGGTAAAGCGCAATTCCAACTGGATTCGTTGCGTTTAATTGTTGTGACGCATAACTGATCCCTTTAATTGGCCCTTGTGGCGTGCATTAAAAATAACAAAGGCCTTTTTCGATAAGGCCTTTGTTTTGTCTGCTATTACATAACCCACTTCCACCAAATAAATAGCGCTAAAAAGCCAAACAGATAAACAAGCCCTACGATAGACAGTGCTTTGAGTTTTTTTCCTACCGCGAGTTCAGCCGGTAAAGGTGTTTTAGTCACCAGAATATAGTTGAGCAGCGCAAAAATTGGCGTGGTCATAAATGCCATGATCATCGCAAAATTCAGCATTGGCATCAGTGCTGAAGCCCAAAAGGCAATGATGGCCAGCGCTAAAGCCGATACCACGATGACCCAAACTTGGTAGCAACGTGGGCTTTGGCTCTCTTTGTTTTGCAAAAGACGTTGTGATTCTGCAATCACTCGTGAATAGCCATCAATAACGGTGATGGTGCTACCAAAAATACAGAAAAAGGCGATCACTGCAATCAAATAACGTGACCACTCACCTATGGTTGAAGCGTACAATCCGACCAATTGATGCGAAAAGCCGACGCCAGATTTCGAGAGCTCAACGCCTGTTCCGTGTAGTACTAAGGCACCAAGCGCCAAAAATACAATCGCTAAGATTGCAGTACCGATATAGCCCACATTGAAATCAAATAGCGCGGATTGCGGCGTCACTTGCTGCTCTTGGCATTGACGCTTGAGCCACACCGAAGTGATGCTCGAAATCTCAATGGGTGCGGGCATCCAGCCCATTGTCACCACCAAAAAACCGATCGCGGCGAGTGTCCAAGGTGAAGGTGAAATGGTTTCTACCACTATCTGTGCTGGGGTTGCGACGGCAATCACCACGGCGAGTAAGGTGGCGATTGTCAGTACTGCCATAATCATTTTAGAAAGTGAGTCGAGCGCGCGAAAGTGGCCTGCAAAAAGGATCAGCAAACAAGTGGTCAGCACAATCACGGAAAGAACAATATTGCCTAGCTCAAAAGGGACAAAATAGGCCAGTAAGCTGGCGCTAAACAGCAGTAACGCGGCGGTGTTTATAATGGCCGATACCACGCTTAAGAGGGCAAAAACCCATAAGTAAGCGCGCCCGAGATGAGCATAGCCTTGTACTAAACTTTTGCCTGTCCCCATGGTGTATTGAATGCCAGCCTTAAAAAAGGGGTATTTTAATAAGTTGACCAGCAAAATGAGGCCTGCGAGTTGCCAGCCATAAATTGCACCTGCTTGAGTTGACGCGACGAGATGAGAGCCGCCGACGGCTGCTGCTGCCATCATAATGCCCGGCCCGAGTGAACGAAGCAGTTGTGGCAGGGTTAAACGTTTGGCCGATTGATAAGGGACGCTGTGTTCCATTCTTGTTCCTTAGACTTGATGTTGTGTTATTTATAATTTTTGCTTTTGAAGCTGACTTTAATGTCAAGCTCATCAATCAATATCACACCCAGTTAATCTGTCAATTTTAAGTTACATTTCAAGTGATATTTCTAAGCAAGGCTAACTTACTGACGATTTCGTGATTTAACGAAACTAAGATGACTCTTCTCTATTGGCTTGGCGGAGAGGTTGTTATAATGCGCCGATTTTTTTAGGAGAAACCTTCGATGGCTATGCTTGAATACACGCCGCCCACAGATCCTTGGATTGATATTGTCTATGAAGATGATCAGATTCTCGCGGTGAATAAACCTTCAGGTCTGCTGTCGGTTCCAGGACGCTTGCCTGAGCATCACGACAGTATGTGGAGTCGTTTGGCTGAGCAATATCCAGAGATCCAAGTTGTGCATCGTTTGGATATGTCGACTTCTGGCTTGATGGTGCTGGCAAAAAATAAATACGCGGAAGGGGCATTGAAAAAGCAGTTTCAATACCGTTTAACGCATAAAATTTATTACGCTCGCGTGTGGGGCGTAATGGAACTTGACGAGGGGGCGGTTGAATTGCCCCTGATTTGCGATTGGCCAAATCGGCCTAAACAGAAAGTCTGCTTTGAAGATGGGAAACCATCAAAAACTTTATATCAAGTAGCGAAAAGAGAAGAAAAAACGACAATTGTACGTCTTCTTCCCGTAACTGGCCGTTCGCACCAATTACGTGTTCACATGCAAGCTTTGGGTTATCCGATTGTGGGTGATGAGTTTTATGCCCCGCAAGAAGCGCAAGATTTTTCCGATCGCTTAGCGCTGCATGCCGCAGAGCTCAGTTTTTATCACCCAAAGAGTCATTGGTTACGTAACCTTTTTGTTGCTTGTGACTTTTATCCCGAAGCACAAGAGCAAATTTTGCAACACTTTGATCCTGAGCGAAAATTACCAGATTACAAAACGTTGCCCCGACCTTAGTGTGATGTGGGTGGCGACAAGGAGCTGATATGTCACTACCCACGGTTGTATTTCTCGATAGGGCCACAATCCCTGCTTATATTCGATTGCCGAGCTTACCTTTTGCTCATCATTGGCTTGAATTTGACTTTACTTCTGCCGAACAAGCGCTCGATCGCCTATCTCAAGCCGATATCGTAATCACCAATAAAGTGGTGCTGGATAGGGCGCTACTCTCACAATGTCCGAAATTGCGCTTGATTGCTGTGTCGGCCACAGGCGTCAATAATGTCGATGTCGATTACTGTCGTGAAGCAGGCATCGCACTGGTGAATGTTCAAGGCTATGCCACCCGTTCTGTTCCGGAACATGTAGTTGGGATGATTTATGCCTTAAGGCGTCACCTGTTTGCTTATCATCAAGATATTGCCAATGGCGAGTGGCAGCGCAATCAACAATTTTGCTTTTTTACCCATCCGATAGGGGATGTTGCAGGTTCAACGCTTGGTATTGTGGGGAGTGGCGCGCTCGGACAGGCAACCGCAACGTTGGCACGAGCGATAGGCATGCAGGTGATATTTGCTGAACGAAAGGGGGCCAAGGTATGCCGACAAGGTTTTATGCCCTTTGAACAAATGTTAGCGGAGGCGGATGTTGTGAGTTTACATTGCCCATTGAGCGAGCAAACCCGAAACCTGATAGGTGAGAACGAATTAAAGATGATGAAGCCTAATGCATTGTTGATTAACGCAGGCCGTGGTGGTTTGGTTGATGAGCAAGCACTTGTGACAGCATTGAAATCTGGGCAAATTGCTGGCGCTGGAGTGGATGTATTCAGTCGAGAACCAGCGGACAAAACAAATCCCTTACTAGCCAATATGGATTTGCCAAATTTGTTGCTCACACCACACGTGGCATGGGGTAGTGACTCAGCTATTTCACAATTGGCAACGATTTTGATGGATAACATTGCCGCGTTTGAGCGTGGAGAGCACAAAAATCGCGTCTGCTGATGGCGTGAATAAATAAAAAAGGTCGGTATTTTCACACCGACCTTTTTAATGGTAACGCAATCGCGATTATAGCGCGGCTATGGTCGCTTTCTGTTCTTCCAGTTTAACCAAGGTATCTTGATAGCCATTCAGCTTTTGACGCTCGATAGCGACAACGGCTTCGGGTGCTTTAGCGACGAACCCTTGGTTATTGAGTTTGCCTTCAATGCGTTTGATTTCGCCTTGAGTTTTAGCAATCTCTTTTGCTAAGCGCTCTAGCTCCGCATCTTTATCAATCAAACCAGCCATTGGGATCATCAGCTCAGATTGACCAACCAGCGCCGTTGCACAAGCAGGAGTCTCTTCACCCTCTTCAAGAACGCGTAGTGCCTCCAGTTTAGCCAGTGACAACAGTACCGCTTTGTTCGCTTCTAAACGTGCCACTTCTTGCTTGTTGGCGGCTTTTAGCATCACGTTAAGAGGTTTGCCTGGGTTGATATCGTACTCGGCACGTAGGTTGCGAATGCTAGTAATAAAGGCTTTCACCCATTCGATATCATCCAGCGCTGCTTGGTTGAAGTTCGCTTCATCGTACTGAGGCAGAGCTTGCAGCATGATGGTGTCACCTTCAACGCCGTCTACTAATGGCTTAATGCTTTGCCAAATGGTTTCAGTGATATATGGGATCACTGGGTGCGCGAGGCGTAATGTTTTCTCTAATACCGTAATTAATGTACGGCGTGTTGCACGTTGCTGCGCTTCACTGCCTTTCCATAATACGGGTTTAGTCAGCTCTAAGTACCAGTCGCAGAATTGGTTCCAGATGAATTCGTAAAGGGTATTTGCCGCCATATCTAAACGGAAGTTGTTGATATGGTTGTTGAACTCTTTAGCCGTCAATTCAAATTGAGACTCGATCCATTTATCGGCTAACGAATACTCAAGCTCGCTACCTGCGTTAAAGCCACAATCGAGATCTTCGGTATTCATCAACACGTAACGGCTCGCGTTCCAGAGTTTGTTACAGAAGTTGCGGTAACCTTCTAGGCGTTTCATGTCCCAGTTGATATCACGACCGGTTGAAGCCATCGCTGCTAGCGTGAAACGCAGTGCGTCGGTTCCATAAGGTTCGATACCATTTTCAAAGGTTTTACGTGTATTTTTCTCGATCTTGGCTGCAAGCTGTGGCTGCATCATGTTGCCACAACGTTTTTCAACCAGAGACTCAAGATCAATACCATCGATCATGTCGATAGGATCAAGCACGTTGCCTTTAGATTTTGACATTTTGTCGCCGTTTTCATCACGGATAAGGCCTGTGACATAAACAGTTTTAAATGGCACTTGTGGTTTACCATTCTCATCTTTACAGAAGTGCATGGTCATCATGATCATGCGTGCAACCCAGAAGAAGATGATGTCGAAACCAGTAACAAGAACGTCAGACGGGTGGAATGTTTTTAGTGCCTCAGTGTTTTCTGGCCAGCCTTGTGTACCAAAAGTCCAAAGAGCAGAGGAGAACCAAGTGTCCAATACATCATCATCTTGGCGCAGTACCACCACTGGTGCTAGGTTGTTTTGTTCGCGCACTTCTTCTTCGCTACGGCCGACATAAACGTTGCCGTCGTTGTCATACCAAGCAGGAATACGATGACCCCACCAAAGTTGGCGTGAGATACACCAATCTTGCACGTCACGCATCCATGAGAAGTACATGTTTTCGTACTGCTTAGGCACAAATTGAATCTCGCCATCTTCAACGGCTTTGGTTGCGACTTCCGCTAGTGGCGCTGTGCGTACGTACCATTGGTCGGTCAGCATCGGTTCGATAACCACACCACCACGGTCACCGTAAGGAATGGTGAGGTCGTGATCTTTGATTTCTTCAAGCAGGCCGAGAGCTTCAAATTCAGCTACGATGGCTTTACGTGCCGCAAAGCGCTCCATGCCTTGGTATTTAGCAGGTAGATCGCTGCTGTAAGCGTCACTTGGTTCACCATTGGTGTTGAACACTTCGGCGGCGTCACGAATGTTGGCATCAAAGGTGAAAATGTTGATCATCGGCAGTTGGTGGCGCTTACCGACTTCATAGTCATTGAAATCGTGAGCAGGGGTGATCTTCACACAGCCTGTGCCTTTTTCCATGTCTGCGTGTTCATCGCCCACGATAGAAATGCGGCGATTGACGATTGGCAGCATGATCTCTTTACCGATCAGAGCTTGGTAGCGTGGATCTTCAGGGTTAACCGCTACACCTGTGTCACCCAGCATGGTTTCAGGACGAGTGGTCGCAACAACAATGTAGTCTTTACCGTCTGCTGTTTTTACGCCGTCAGCCAGTGGGTAACGGAAGTGCCACATGTGACCTTTGACGTCTTTGTTTTCTACTTCTAGATCAGAAATTGCAGTGTGCAGTTTTGGATCCCAGTTCACAAGACGTTTACCACGGTAGAGTAAATCTTCTTGGTAAAGGCGAACAAACACTTCTTGAACGGCATTGGATAGGCCCGCATCCATAGTGAATCGTTCACGATCCCAGTCTACCGATGCGCCAAGGCGGCGAAGCTGTTTAGTGATGGTGCCACCTGATTCGCCTTTCCATTCCCAAATTTTGTCGATGAAGGCATCACGGCCGTAATCGTGTTTGGTTTTGCCTTCTTCTGCGGCAATTTTACGTTCAACCACCATTTGGGTAGCAATACCGGCGTGGTCTGTACCCACTTGCCATAAGGTATTTTTGCCTTTCATGCGTTCGCAGCGGATCAACGTATCCATAATGGTGTCTTGGAATGCGTGACCCATATGAAGGCTACCAGTGACGTTCGGCGGTGGGATCATGATGCTGTATGCTTCTTTTGATGTATCACCGTGAGGCTTAAAGTAGCCGTTCTCTTCCCAAGTCTGATACAAAGCTTGTTCGATTGCTGTTGGGTTATATGTCTTTTCCATAGTGCTCTTAAATGGATACTGTGAATGGTTAATCTTAGTCAAACTTCATAAGTGAAGGATCTTGTTAAAGATCGCCTTAACTATAAGGTTTGACCTATGGATGTTGGATCTCGATTGTTTGCAATTGGTAGCCAGCTTGACGGTAGATTTTATACCTTTCGCGTGCTCGTTGCTTTGCTTTTTCTTCGCAGGGGACGAAGTCTACCACCTCAGCAAAGGCGTTCGCAAAGGTTGTATGATTATCCGCCACATTTATTACCAGTTGACGATTCCAATTGGGTTTGACGTTGGGGTAGCCAATCTCGATATGAGTAGAGTATTTCGGGCCTTCACCCACCAGATTGTGCGCGACAAACTGTTCTGCAGGCACTTGCCATAAATGTTCGGCAAACTGTTCAGCGTGAGTTTTATCATCACAATGCAGATAAATTTTTGCCCCTTGTTTGGCGAAGTGATGAGCCAGAAATAGGACATATTGCTCAAAGCCTGCCAGCGTTGCTTGAGGGCTTTCTTCGTTCACAATGTAAAAGGTGGCTCGCTGCATGTTGTCACCTACTATCTAATCGCTCATCAACAAAAAAGGGCCTTGCGGCCCTTTTCACATTTTGAGGTTATTCCTCAGACTCTTGGCCGCTGCGGTTCAATAAGAACTGGACGAGCAATGAGACGGGACGACCTGTTGATCCTTTTGCTGCTCCTGACTTCCATGCCGTGCCTGCAATATCCAAATGCGCCCAGTTATATTTCTTAGCAAATTTAGATAAGAAGCAGCCAGCGGTAATCGTACCACCAGGGCGACCACCGATGTTTGCCATATCAGCAAATGGGCTCTTTAGCTGCTCATGGTACTCGTCGGCCATTGGTAGACGCCATGCGCGATCGCTTGCTTGTTCTGAAGCATTAACCAATTCATGCGCCAATGGGTTGTGGTTTGAAACCACGCCACTGATGTGGTGACCTAATGCAATCACACAAGCGCCAGTTAGTGTCGCCACATCTACCACGCAATCGGGTTCAAAACGCTCAACGTAAGTGAGTGCATCACATAGAACTAAGCGACCTTCGGCATCGGTATTGAGTACTTCAACCGTTTGGCCAGACATAGTCGTGAGAATGTCACCAGGGCGATAGGCATTGCTGCCTGGCATGTTTTCACAGCCGGCTAATATACCCACGACATTTAATGGCAATTTCAATTTAGCCAATGCTTTCATTGCGCCAAAGACTGACGCCGCACCGCACATGTCATACTTCATTTCATCCATGCCTTCGCCTGGTTTTAATGAAATACCGCCGGAATCAAACGTTAGGCCTTTACCCACCAACACAATTGGTTTTGCATCTGGATCTGGGTTGCCTTTGTACTCAATGACCGACATCATCGACTCATTTTTTGAGCCACGACCGACAGCGAGGTAAGAGGTCATGCCCAACTTTTCCATCTCTTCTTCACCAATGATTTTGGTGGTGACGCTCTCGTAGTCGTCCGCTAAGCGGCGCGCTTGAGATGCAAGATAAGCTGGGTTGGCAATGTTTGGTGGCATATTGCCAAGATCTTTCGACGCTTTCACACCGGATGCAATCGCAAGGCCGTGTGTAATCGCGCGCTCACCTAAGTTAAGCTCACGGCGAGTCGGTACGTTAAAGACAAGTTTGCGCAGTGGGCGGCGAGTCTCAGGTTTCACGCTCTTGAATTGATCAAAGGTGTATAAGCCATCTTTCGTTGCTTCAACCGCTTGGCGTACTTTCCAATAAGTATCGCGGCCTTTAACGTGTAGTTCAGTCAGAAAACATACGGCTTCCATTGAACCCGTTTCGTTCAGTGTGCTGATGGTTTTTTGAATGATTTCTTTGTACTGACGTTCGCCTAATTCGCGCTCTTTACCACAACCTACCAGTAAAACGCGTTCAGACAGAACACCAGGGACTTGATGCAGCAGTAGCATCTGGCCGGGTTTACCCTCGAGATCACCACGGCGAAGTAGTGAACTAATATAGCCGTCGCTGATTTTATCAAGCTGCTCTGCTACTGGAGAAAGGCGGCGTGGTTCGAACACTCCAACAACGATACATGCGCTACGTTGTTTCTCTGGACTGCCACTTTTTACACTGAACTCCATGCGTACTCCTACATCCTGAAGACAAATAGAACTAAATGTTAGATAATGCGCTCTTAGTGGTTGAATCCGAGTTTGGATCTACTTTTAATTGAACGCCCAACAGTTAGTGAAAATTTTAAAAATAAAAGGTTCAACGGGAAATTATAGTGATTCAATCAAAAAAACAAGTTTTGTATAGGTAATTTCAGCGTGATTATTGTTAGATATTTGATCCGCGAGACACTCAAGAGCCAATTTGCGATCTTTTTCGTACTGTTTCTCGTGTTTCTTAGCCAACGATTTATTCGCGTTTTGGCTGAAGCTTCCGATGGTGACATTCCGGCACGAATGATCTTATCTATTGTGAGTTTAAATATGCCCGCAATGGGGTTATTAATGCTGCCTTTGAGTTTGTATATCGGCATCTTACTGACTTTTGGGCGTTTGTACGCAGAAAGCGAAATTACGGTGATGAATGCTACTGGTATCGGCAATAAATTTTTGATCCGTGCTGCGCTCTATTTGGCTTTGATCACTTCAGGTGCTGCAGCATTTAACGCATTCTGGTTGGCACCTTGGAGCCAAGACAAAGAAGCACAATTAATGGAGCAGCTCGCAGCAGAAAATAGTGTTGATTTGTTACAGAAAGGACAATTTCAACGCACACCAGATGGTTCCTCAGTAGTTTTCATCGAAAATATTGAAAACAAAAAACTGCATAATGTGTTTGTTGCGCAGCTTGCACCAAAGGATTCGATACTCCCAAGTGTGATGTTCTCTAATTCTGGTGATGTTAAAGAGCTCAGTGATGGCCGTCAGATGATCACCATGTATGACGGGATTCGCTATGAAGGCGTGCCAACACGCGTTGATTATATGATCACAAAATTTGACGAATACGAAGGTTTAATTGGGCAGCGTGAAGTTAAACCCAAAGGACGCGATTGGGAGGCGTTACCGACATCCAATCTGCTTTCCAACCCGGATCGAAGAGCGAAAGCTGAGTTGCAATGGCGAATTTCTCTGGTGATTTGTATTCCGTTACTCACCATGCTGGTGGTCCCTTTGTCGGCGGTTAACCCTCGGCAAGGACGCTTTGCGAAAATGGGACCTGCAATCTTAATTTATTTGGCCTATTTTATGGCCATCAGCGCAACCAAGTCCGCCATTGAAGATGGCTCACTTGCTACGGTGATCGGTATGTGGCCAATCAATGCTGCGTTACTTTTGGCGGCGATTTCAGTGAATATCATGGACAGTGTGCCAGTGCGGCGCTTCAAAGATAAACTAAGACTAAAGAAGGCAGCATAACGCGTGTTTAAGATTTTAGATTTATACGTCGGCCGTACTATTGTTGCGACAACCTCGTTAGTGCTGGCGACCTTTGTTGGTTTGTCCGGCATTATCAAATATGTTGAGCAATTGAGAAAAGTCGGGGAAGGAAGCTACGATTTACTGCAAGCTTTACTGTTTGTGGTGTTGAGCATTCCTCGTGATATCGAGATGTTTTTTCCTATGGCCGCCTTACTCGGTGCGTTGATTGGGTTAGGTATGTTGGCATCAAGTTCTGAGCTCGTTGTCATGCAAGCTGCGGGGTTTTCTAAGCTTAATATCGGTATGTCGGTATTAAAAACCGCAGTGCCATTAATGATCATTGTCACCTTGCTTGGCCAATGGGGAGCACCCCAAGCGCAGAAGATGGCGCGAGATCTGCGCGCTTTTTCTCTCTCTGGCGGTAGTATTGTTTCAGTGCGTAGCGGTGTGTGGGCTCGCGATGTGAATGATTTTATCTTTATTGGTAAAATTGATGACAACAAACTCTATGGCTTAAATATGTGGCGCTTTGATAACAATAAGAGTTTGCAAAACATCCTTTTTGCCGAAGAGGTGGATTACGATAAAGACAATCAATGGGTAATGAAAAATGTTCAAATCACCGACATGCGCGATGATGTATTGATAACAAAGCAAACATTACCCGAATATCGTTGGACGACTTCATTAGCTCCAGACAAACTAGCAGTGGTCACGGTCAAGCCTGAAGAGTTGTCACTGAGTGGCTTGTATGATTATGTCAGCTATTTAAAAACGTCGGAGCAAGATGCTTCACGGTACGATCTGGCGTTGTGGCGTAAAATTACTCAACCTTTTTCTATTGCTGTGATGATGCTAATGGCACTATCGTTTATTTTTGGGCCATTGCGCAGCGTTACTATGGGCGCAAGGATTTTGTCAGGCGTGATTGCAGGCTTTACATTTTATATTTCCAGTGAGTTTTTCGGCCCACTGAGTCTTGTTTATGGTATCCCACCAGTGTTTGGTGCCGTCGCACCCAGTTTGGTGTTTCTCAGCGTTGCCGTAATGTTGTTAAGACGAAAACTCTAAAAATGACAGGTAAGAACTATTAACAAAAAGGAAGGGCAAACCTTCCTTTTTGTTATTCCGACTCAATTAACTTTAGGAAGTACCACTACTTTCGTTTTGGCCCAAATATCTTGGAACCCTCTTTTTTGTTGATCAAAGGGTACGGTGAGGTTTGCCAAGCCAAAGCCTGAGGTGAACAAACGTATTAAAGCTTGCGTGGCGCTGATTGAATTTCCATCTTGTTCGTTAATTATCAAAAGTCGCCAAGCACGCATCCCTAATGTCTGGCCTGCTCTTGTCCAGAAAAAGACGAAGAAGTAGACCCAGACAGCGGCAAGGTAAAATGTGTAAACATAGCTCCAAATGGGATGACGAGTGAGAAGGTCGCTGACATCTGCATACGAGCCATAGCTCATCACATTCAACGCAACGAGAGCTTCTAATATAGCGACGACAACACCAGCAGCTATCATCTCAAGAGCAATGATGATTAATGCATCGTAAATGAGCGCACCAAATCGGCGTAGTAATCCGGCAGGCGGTAGAGAAATAGAGTTACTCATCATATCTAAACATCTTTTGTATTCGCGAAATTGCAGCAGCATATAGCCTCGGAGAGGATCTGAAAAGAGAAGAGACGCACAGCTTGAAGGTTTGTGGCGAAAATATCGGCAAACGATTTGTATTTCAATATTTTGTTATTGCGCCAATAACTTTCTTACGTATAATGCCAACCATCAAAGGGCAATGCCCAAGATGCCGGTGTGGTGAAATTGGTAGACACGACGGATTCAAAATCCGTTTCCTTCGGGAGTGGCGGTTCAAGTCCGCCCACCGGTACCATAATTTAAACAACAAAGCCTCGACGAAAGTCGGGGCTTTGTTGTTTTTGTCCTCGAAATAATAGTCCACTATCTTAGATGAATGGGACTCTTTTGATAGCCTTCACATACTTCTATATTGAACAGCACACATTTCTCGCTTCTAGCCATACACATTTATATCAACACTACTAATATGTAGTTGATGAACTTTTGAGTGGCTTCTTTTAAACTCATTAACTACTTAGTACTTAAGGTGTTATATAAATTGTGGCAAGCATAAAAATCACAGTAGACAGATTGCAGCCTGGCCTGCACATTAAGTTGCCCGTAAAGTGGAACGAACACCCCTTTCTTTTTAATAGCTTTAAGATTAAATCCCAAGAACAGATTCAATTGATAAAACACTTGGGGATTCAACATGTTTATATCAATCCTGCGCAAAGCGATACTCAACCCTTACCTGTCAATACGCAGTCGGAAGCCATAGAAGAATCTTCAGAGATGGAGAGTGAGGCTGAAAGATTGTGGGAAGAGAAGCAGAAACGGATTGAAAAGTTGAACGCATATCGTAGGCGAGTTTTAAACTGTGAAAAAGAGTTTGAGCGTTCTCTATCCCGTATGCGTGCGGTAATGAACAAGATACGCAATCGGCCAGAGGATGCGATAGATGAAGCTTCAATTTTGGTTGAAGATATTGTCGATAAGCTACTGAGTGAAGATAGCGTTACGCTGCATTTAATGAATGGCAAAAGTGAGTTTGAAGACATCTACTTTCATTCACTCAACGTTTCGGTCATTGCAATGATGATAGGAAAAGCGAAAGGGTATGATGCTCAAAAAATCAAAGAACTTGCTTTTGCTGCGCTGTTTCATGATATAGGCAAAATTAAGGTTCCCACCGCGATTGTTAGAAAGAAAACAACACTGACAGAGCCCGAACAAAATTATCTCAAATTACATACTAAGTATGGTTTGGATATTGCGAGTCATATCGATAGCTTTCCAGAAAGTGCAAAGAGAGTAATAGAACAGCATCATGAACTTAATGATGGCAGTGGGTATCCGCTTGGTTTAAAGGAAGCGGCTATTGATGAGCTTTCACAGGTCATTACGGTCGCGAATGTATTTGATAATTTGTGTCATCCCAATATCGTTGCAGAGCAGAAGATTCCTTATATTGCACTTTCCTATATGTATAAGCATTGTAATCACTTATATAGTAACGAAAACTTAAACGTATTGGTTAAATTTATGGGTGTTTTCCCTCCAGGAACCGTTGTTCAGCTTTCTAACAATATGGTTGGGTTAGTCATCTCCGTAAACGCTAGCCACTTACTATATCCTAATGTATTGATTTACGACCCTTCGGTTCCGCGAACCCAAGCGCCCATTATTGATTTAGCTGATCGAGATTTAAAAATTGTTAATGCCATTCTTCCGCATAAACTTCCGGATAAAATCCGAGACTATCTTAACCCACGCTCTAGAATCTCTTATTTCTTCGATAGTGATGAGTAATATGCTTCTTTGTACTGCCTCAGTGCGAGCTTTCATTGACGAAGAAAAGCACGCAATATGAAGTGTGTCACCTCAATGCTCTGGTGATAGCAAGGAGATTTAGAGAGGGAAATAGGTCGCTAATTAATCGATATTTAACGCTTTGGTGTCTTTTTGTTCACTTGAGCTATCAGAAGGTACTTTTTTCTAAAAACCGCTTGCACTCATCTTCGTTCTCCCTATAATGCCGCCTCACTGACACGGCACAGCCAGTAAGGGTTCAAGCCCAACGAGCAGTCAATCAGTAGGTCAAATCGGTAAGACGAAATAATTTAATAAAGTGTTTGACACTTTTCATTATCTCGCTAGAATGGCCGCCTCTTCAAAGGAAGCCTCGGCAACCCAGCGAAGAACGCTCTTTAACAATATAAACCTATCAATCTGTGTGGGCACTCGTTGATGATAATCAAAAAAGATTTATCAATGAACTGAGTGACCAATCAGAATCAAGTTTACTTGATTTTGGCACAGTCAATTCATTGTTGTTCTGTTGGAACAACAATAGCTTTAAAATTACTTTTTTACTTTCGAGTAAGAGCAGTTTTGAAGTCAGTATTCATTGAGCCGGTCTTAGGACCAACAAAACTTTAATTGAAGAGTTTGATCATGGCTCAGATTGAACGCTGGCGGCAGGCCTAACACATGCAAGTCGAGCGGCAGCACAGAGGAACTTGTTCCTTGGGTGGCGAGCGGCGGACGGGTGAGTAA